>NZ_CM177775.1:0-327500 GCF_058273105.1 Novosphingobium sp. BF6 | reverse complement strand
GACGGAGAGGAAATCGCCGACGAATCCTTCCCCCATCTCACCGCCGAATCGCCCCGCCATGTCGAGCGCGAGGTCGATGGCGACGAATTCGATGTGCGCGAGGGCATGCCAGAGCGCGATTCGCCCACGCTCCGAACCGCCCTTGCCGCGCTTGGGCATGTGTTTCGGCGACAGGAGTTCAGGTGCCTCGGGCCGGCCCGGAACCTCCGGCATATCCACGTCGAACGCGAAAGTCAGCCTGCCCAGTCGCCACTCGCGCGCCACTTTGCGCGTCGCCATGACTTTGGCGCGCGGATCGCATTCGAGTAGCGCTTCGCGGATCGCTGCGGCAACGGAGCGGGTCATCAGAGGGCCTTTGCGGCCTCCAGCACCTGGGCCGCGTGGTCCTTGACCTTCACTTTGTCCCAGACGCGGGCGATCCTGCCGTCCGGGCCGATCAGGTAAGTGGTACGGACCATGCCCATGTAGGTGCGGCCGTAGTTCTGCTTTTCGGTCCAGATGCCGAGCGCGTCCGAGAGGCCGTTTTCCTCGGCATCGCTGGCGAGCGGGGCCTTGAGATCGTGCTTGGCAATGAAGTTCTGGTGCTTCTTGGCCGAATCCTTGCTGACGCCGAGCAGGGCGGTTCCGGCGGCCTCGAACTGGTCTTTCAGCGCGGAGAAATCGATGTTTTCGGTGGTGCAGCCGGGGGTGTTGTCCTTGGGGTAGAAGAACACGACCAGCTTGCGCCCGGCGAAGTCGGAGGCCTTCACGCTGCCGCCTTCGGGGGTTTCGAGCGCGATGTCGGGGAAAGTGTCGCCGGCAGCAGGACGGGTGGTCATCGGGTGGTCTCCAGGGTTTCATCAAAGGCTTGCGCCCATGCCGCGGCGACTTGCGCGCGGGCCTGGGCGAGGCCGGTTTCGAGGTCTTGCCACGCGCCATAGCCGCATGCGCGCACCAGCGCCATGCAGGCGGCATCGACCGGCTTCAGCGAATCGGGGGCTAGCAGGCGCGCGGCGACGAGCAGGCGGGTCAGCACGTCATGGGCTTCCTGCAGGCTGGCGGGGAGCAGGCCTTGCGCGACCAGCAGGCGCAGCGCTTCGCCGAGGTCGGCATCGAGGCCCTCGCCGCTGCGGAGTTGGGTGAAGTGGACGAGGAATTCGAGATCCACGAGGCCGCCGCGCATCAGCTTGACGTCGAGCGGGCCTTTGGGCGACTTGTGTTCGGCCATGCGGGTGCGCATTTCCAGCACGTCGGTGCGCAGTTTGGCCGGTTCGCGCGGGGCGGTTAGCACTTCGCGGACGATCGTGCCGAGCCGGTCGTGTGCGGCGTCGGAGCCGTAGAGCGCCCGCGCGCGGCAGAGCGCCATGTGCTCCCAGGTCCAGGCCTGTTCCTGCTGGTAGCGCGCGAAGCTTTCGAGGCTGGCGGCGGGCGGACCCTGTTCGCCCGAGGGGCGAAGGCGGGTGTCCACCTCGTAGAGCGCGCCTTCGGCGGTCTGGACCGAGAGCGCGGCGGTCACGCGCTGGGACAGGCGGTTGTAGTAGAGCGTTGCGCCGAGCGGGCGCCGTCCGTCCGATTCGCGGGCGAAGTCGCCGGTGAACAGGTAGATCAGGTCGAGGTCGGAGGCATGGGTGAGCACCCCGCCGCCCATGCGGCCGAGGCCCAGCACCACGAGTTCGCTGTCCGGCACAGTGCCGTGGACATCGCGGAATTCCTCGACGGCGGCGTCGGTCAGCACGACCAGTGCCGCTTCGGCGATCCGGCCGAGGGCATGGCCGATGTCGAGCGGGTCGTTAACCCCTTCGATCAGTTGCACGCCGAGTGCGAAGCGGCGGTCGCCGACTTTGCGGCGCACGGTATTGAGCTTGCGTTCATAGTCGTCGCCCGGTTCGAAGCGGCCGAATTCCGCGATCAGTTCGGGCAGGCTGCCGGGCAGGTCGAAGGCGCTGGCGTCGATCAGCGGGTCGAGCAGGTCGGCGCGGCGGGCGAGGGCATCGGCGAGCGGTGGAGCGAGGCTGAGGATGCGGGCGAGGCGCTCGATCAGCGCCGGGCGCGCTTCCAGCAGGCGGAACAGGTTGACCGCGGTGGGCAGGTTGTTGAGCAACTGTTCCCAGCGCGCCATCGCCCGTTCCGGTTCGGGGGCGGCGGCAAGGGCCGCGAGCAGGCCGGGGCGAATCGCCTCGAAGGCAAGTCTGGCGGCGTCGGAGCGCAGCGCCCGCATCCGCCCCGAGAGCCAGCCTTCGATTCGCGCGACCGTGGCATCGGGATCGGCAAAGCCCATGCGCATGAGTTCGTCGCGCAAGTCCTCCTGCGCCGGGGCGGGCACCGATACCGTCGTGCCGGTGGGCAGGTTGGCCATGACAAGCGCGTCGTAGCGTTCGCCCACGGCCTCGGTGATCTGCGTCAGTTCGGCGATCAAGGCCTGACCGTTCGGCAGTCCGTCCAGCCGGGCCACTTCGTCGAGCAGTTCTTCCTTCATCGGTAGCGAATGGGTCTGCTGGTCCTGCATCATCTGCAGGCGGTGCTCGACGGTGCGCAGGCGATCGTAGCTCTCGCCGAGCAGGCGGGCGTCCTCGGGCGGAACCAGTCCGGCTTCGGCCAGGGCATCGAGCGTGGCGCGGGTGCCGCGCAGGCGCAGCGCGGGGTTGCGGCCGCCGTGGATGAGCTGATGGGTCTGGGCGTAGAATTCCACCTCGCGAATGCCGCCGCGGCCCTTCTTGAGGTCGAAGCCGAGGCCGACCGTCGCACTGCCGCGCGTATTGGCGCGGATCTGGGCGGTGAGGCGGCCGATCTCGGCAATGGCGCCGAAGTCCAGGCTCTTGCGCCAGACGAAGGAGCGGATCGCGGTAAGGAAGGCCTCGCCGGCCGCGACGTCTCCGGCGCAGGCGCGGGCGCGGATGAAGGCGGCGCGTTCCCAGGCGAGCGCGGAGGATTCGTAGTGTGTCAGCGCGCCGTTGATCGAGATCGCCAGCGGGCTGACCTCGGAGGCTGGGCGCAGCCTGAGGTCGGTGCGGAACACGTAGCCTTCGTCGGTGACGCCCGCGAGCGTTTCCACCACGGCGCGGGCGACGCGCTGCGCCGCTTCGCCGGGTTCGTCGCGCTCGCGGCGGGGGAGAAGCTGGGGATCGAACAGCAGGATCGGGTCGATGTCCGAGCTGTAGTTGAGTTCGCCCGCGCCGTGCTTGCCCAGCGCGAGGGCGAGGAAGCCTGCCGGTTCGGCATCCGGCACGCGGCGGCGGATGCCTTCGGCGATGGCGGCGTCGAGCGCGCGGTCGGCCAGGGCGGAGAGTTCGCCCGTCACCTTTAGCAACGGAAAGGCTCCGGCAAGATCGCCGATCGCGAGGGCGAGGGCGAGGGCCTGCTTCTCGCGCCGCAGCGCCGCGCCGACGCTGGGGGCGCCTTCCCCGGCGGTGCGTCCCCAGTCGAGGGCCGCCTCGGCCTGCCCGGCGGCGAGCAGTTCGGTGAGGGCGGGGAGCCGGTCTAGCGCGCTGGAGAGATAGGGGGCGTGGGCGCGGGCGCGGGCGATCGCGCCGGTCCAGTCGGCTTTCGGTTCGGCATCCATTGCGGCTTCCTGCCTGCCCCGGTGGCCGAGGGCAAGCGTCAGCGCGCCATCATGGGAGTCATTGCGATAGGGGCCGGAGTCTTCTATCGGCTCGGCCGTTCCCGCGTCGGCAAGCCTTGCTGCGCGGCTGAAGGAGATTTCCCCGTGACCTTCGCCCTTCCCCCCGAATGGCATCCGCAGGACTGGATCTGGATCGGCTTCCCGCACGATCCGGTGGAATGGCCGGGCTTCCTCGAAGCCGCGCAAGTGCAGATGGCCGAATTCGCCTCTGCGGTCGCCGAATCGGGGCAGGAAGTGCGTCTGGTCGTGCGCGACGAGGCCAACCGGGCGCGGGCGGCTTCGCTGGTCTCCTCGAAGGTCTCGCTGGAAGTCCGCCGCTATGGCGACGTCTGGCTGCGCGATACCGGGCCGCTGGTGGTTTCGGATGCGAACCGGGCGCTCAAGGCGATGCGCTTCGGCTTCAATGGCTGGGGCGGCAAGTACCTGATGGACGGCGACCAGGAGATCGGTGCCGAAATCGCCCGCGATGCCGGGCTTGAGGTCGAGACTGCGGACTGGATTCTCGAAGGCGGCGCGATCGACGGCGACGGCACCGGGCTGGTGGCGACGACCGAACAGGTCCTGCTCAACCCGAATCGCAACCCGCACCTGACGCGCGGCGATCTGGAAATGCGCCTGAAGCGCGATCTCGGCTACGACCGGGTGCTGTGGCTGGGCGACGGTCTCATCAACGACCACACCGACGGCCATGTCGACAATCTCGCGCGATTCGTGGCACCGAACGTGCTGGCCCTGCCGCGCGCGACCGGGGCGAACGACCCCAATGCCGCGATCTACGCCGATGCCAAGGCGCGGGCCGAGGCCGCGGGCGTGACGGTGCGCGAAGTGCCCTCGCCGGGCCGGGTGGAATCGGATGGGCGCATCGAGCCGGCCAGTTACATGAACTTCGCGATCACCTCGAAGCTGGTGGTCGTGCCGATCTACGGCACCGCGCACGACGAAGAGGGCGTGGCGGCGATTGCCGGGCTGTTCCCCGATCGCGACGTCGTGGGCGTGATGGCCGATGCGGTGCTGGCGGGCGGCGGCTCGTTCCACTGCTCCAGCCAGCAGATGCCCTCGCGCTGATCGAGCCGTGCAGCGATCCGGAATAGGGCTTCACTGTTCCGGGTCGCGTTTAACGAATTCGCAAGGGCTATGCGCATATGGACGCAGGCATGGCTCACATCGTCGCTCTTGCGCAAAGCGCCCGAAAGCTTCGGCAGAATGACATCCTGCGGACGGCGGTTGTGTGCGGTTGCGCACTGGCGCTAATCCTCGCCAAGGATTCCCTGCCATTTTGACGCACCCGCGCGTTTAGAGCAGCCGTCAATCCGACCAATTTCCTTTTCATTTCAAATTGTGACTGCATGACGGTCGACATTTCGTCGTTCCTGCTGCACTGCACATCGCCTCTGCTGCGACGCAGCAAAAGATTGTAACAAACGGTCGATGCAATCGAAATCAAGCTTCCCCAAGTTACCCGTTCGCGTGATTGGTAAAGGAGATTCACCATGCGCCATACGACTGACGCCGAACGGGCTCGCCTTCGCCAATCGCTTGTCGGCAATTTTCTGCTATTGCTGTTCGGTCTGGGCGTGCTGGGCTTTCTCGTGGCGATCGACAGGGCTGACTGGTTCACCCTGAGGCCGGTTTCGGGAACATCGGTCGCGCTCTCGAACGCTGCAACTTCGGCCCACGGAGGGGATTCCATCAAGCGATGATCGTCGCGCCTGCCCTGCAACCTGTTCAGATATTCCGGGAAATCTGGAAGCCGCTGACTTTGCTGTTCGTCTGGGACGTCATTGTCACGGTGACCTACTTCGTGCTGCCGTTCCATGCGCCCGAACTGCCGGTGACTCTGTTCGGCTCCGCGCTCGCGCTGTTCCTGGGTTTCCGGAGCAATTCGGCCTATCAGCGCTGGTGGGAAGGTCGCGGGCTCTGGGGGCTGATGATCAACGCGAGCCGGAACATCGCGCGTTCCGCCCGCAATTTCATGCCCGATCCGGAAGCGACCGAACTCAAACGCCGCGTCGTCCTGCGCCAGATCGCCTATGTCAACGCGCTGCGCTGCCAGCTTCGCCGGATCAAGCCCGATGCCGAAGTGCTGCGCATGCTTTCGCGCGGGGACGCCGATTCCTCGCTGGAGCGAGCCAACATCGCCAACGGTATTCTCGACGATACCGGCCGCCGGATCGATGAGGCGCGCCGCAAGGGCTGGATCGACACCATCCAGCAGACGCAGATGGAAGCCGTGCTGGTGGATATCGCCAATGCCCAGGGCGGCATGGAGCGGCTGAAGAATACGCCGCTGCCCTATCAGTACCGGTTCTTCCCCACGGTCTTCACGCATATGTTCTGCATCCTGCTGCCGATCGGCCTGGTCGAGACGCTGGGCGTGGCGACGCCGCTCGGCTCGACGATCGCGGGCATCATGTTCCTGGCGGTGCTGGCCATAGGCGACGATCTGGTCGATCCTTTCGCCAATACCGTGCACGACCTGCCGCTCAACGCGATGTGCCGGACGATCGAGATCGATCTGCTCCAATCCATCGGCGATGAAGCGCCGCCGCCGATCACGCCCGACAAGCACGGCATTCTCTGGTGAGTTGACTGCTGCCCATGTTGACTGCCGGCTGTGGACGCTCCAGGGGCTGTCCATGGCCAAAGCAGACCGTCTTGAGCGCATGGACATGCGCCGTGCCGACCTCGAAATCGAATATCGCGCCGCGCTGATCGAGGCGCTGCGGGTGACGGCGGCGGGCCAATGGGGCCTGTTCGGCCACAACAAGGACAAGCAGGCCCGCGCCAAGGCGGCCCCTTTGGTGGAAGGCCTCGTCGAGTTTGCCGAAGAGATTGACGATCTGCGCTTGCAGCTCGATATGGAGTGTTTCGCGCTCCATCAGGAATTCCTCGCCGCGCGCGGTCCGGTCAGGGCCGACGCGGTAGGCGAGCCGAAGCAGGCGCAGGCCTGGCTGGATCGGCTGACGCAGGAAGGCTAATCCTCGGGCAACAGCACGAAGGAACTTCCATGCGCCTCTCCAAGGATCGCCAGACCGCCCGCGCCAGCGTGAAGCTGGGCAAATGGGTGGAACTTGACGCCCGCACCGATTTCAGCCCGCCGGGGCTGGTGGCCGTGGGTCTGCTGGTCTCGGGTATTCTGCTGAGTGCCAGCGTTCTAGTGGCGGCTACAGGGCGGGCGAAGGCGCGGCGGATAGAGGCGCGGGCGGATCGCAACCTGCCGGGCTGACAGTCAGGACGAGAGAGTCTGTACGGTTTGTGATTGAAGGCGATGCGCGCGGACGGTCGCCCGCGCGCATCGCTTACTCCGGCGTGGCGAACCAGATGACGTGCTTGGGTCCCTTGCCGTTGCTGCGCGAGGAGACCTTCACTTCGTCCACCTTGAACCCGGCGCGTTCCAGACGGCGGGTGAACGCCGGATCGGCTCCGGCCGACCAGATCGCCAGAACGCCGTCCGGCGTCAGCGCATTGCGCGCTGCCCGCAGGCCGGTCTTCGAGTAGATCTGATTGTTGTCCTCGCGCACGAGGCCATCGGGACCGTTGTCGACATCGAGCAGGATGGCGTCATAGGCAGCGCGCGATCCGTCGATGACGTGCCCGACATCGCCCATGACCAGATTGACGCGCGGATTGTCGAGGCAGCCCTGCGCCAGTTCGGCCATCGGTCCGCGCGCCCATTCGATGATCTCGGGCACCAGTTCGACCACGGTGAGCTTCGAATCCTCGGGCAGCGTGCGCAGCGCCGCCCGCAGGGTGAAGCCCATGCCGTAGCCGCCGATCAGCATGTGCGGGTGCTTGGTAATGCCCTTGATGCGATCCCAGGCCATCGTCGCGAGAGCTTCCTCGCTGCCCCACTTGCGCGTGGACATCAGCTCGTTGTGGCCCAGCACGATCATGAAGTCCTGATCGTGCTTGTAGAGTTCGAGCTTCTCGCCGTCCGGAATCCAGGCGGTGTCGATCAGTTCGCGCTTGATCATGACGGCAGGTCCGTACGGAGGTCAGGCGCGGTGGCTTCGGCCTTGAGCAGGGCGATGGCCTCGTCGAGGGACATGACCTTCTGGTGCTCGGCGCCGAGGGTACGCAGGGCGACGGTCTGTTCCTCCGCCTCGCGCTTGCCCACCACCAGCAGGTGCGGAACCTTCTTCAGCGAGTGTTCGCGCACCTTGTAGTTGATCTTCTCGTTGCGCACGTCGGTTTCGACGCGCACGCCCGCCGCCTTGAGCTTCCTCGTCACGTCCTGCGCATAGTCGTCGGCATCGGAGACGATCGTGGCGACCACGGCCTGGACCGGGGCGAGCCAGACCGGCAGCTTGCCGGCGAAGTGCTCGATCAGGATGCCGATGAAGCGCTCATAGGAGCCGAAGATCGCGCGGTGCAGCATGACCGGGCGGTGGCGGGCGCCGTCCTCGCCGATGTAGCTGGCGTCGAGACGCTCGGGCAGCATGCGGTCGGACTGGATCGTGCCGACCTGCCAGGTGCGGCCGATGGCGTCGGTGAGGTGCCATTCCAGCTTGGGCGCATAGAACGCGCCTTCGCCGGGAAGTTCCTCCCAGCCGTATTCCTCGGTGGCGAGGCCTGCGCGCACCACGGCGTCGCGCAGTTCGGCCTCGGCCTTGTCCCACTGTTCTTCGGTGCCGATGCGGTTGTCCGGACGCAGGGCCAGCTTGATCGCGTAAGTGAAACCGAAGTCCTTGTAGACCTTGTCCGCCATCTCGCAGAAGGCCTGCACTTCGCCGACGATCTGGTCTTCGCGGCAGAAGATGTGGCCGTCGTCCTGCGTGAACTGGCGCACGCGCATCAGGCCGTGCAGCGCGCCGTGCGGCTCGTTGCGGTGGCAGCAGCCGTTCTCGACGAGGCGCAGCGGCAGGTCGCGGTAGGACTTGATGCCCTGCTTGAAGATCAGGACGTGGGCCGGGCAGTTCATCGGCTTCAGCGCCATCCACTGGGCGTCGTCCGAGATGATCGGGCCGTCGTCCTCGGTGTTGGGCACTTCGTCGGGGATGACGAACATGTTCTCCCGGTACTTGCCCCAGTGGCCCGAGGCTTCCCACTGCCGCGCGTCCATGACCTGCGGCGTCTTCACTTCCTTGCAGTCGGCCTGGCCGATCGCGCGGCGCATGTAGTCCTCAAGCGCGCGGTAGATCACGTAGCCCTTGGGGTGCCAGAACACCGAACCGTGGGCTTCGGCCTGGAGGTGGAACAGGTCCATCTCGTTGCCGAGCTTGCGGTGGTCGCGCTTGGCGGCCTCTTCAAGGCGCGTCAGGTGCGCGGCAAGCTGCTTCTTGTTGAGCCAGCCGGTGCCGTAGATGCGCGAGAGCATCGCGTTCTTCTGGTCGCCGCGCCAGTAGGCACCCGAAACGCGCGTCAGCTTGAAGGCGGCCGGGTCCAGCTTGCCGGTCGAGGGCAGGTGCGGGCCGCGGCACATGTCCAGCCAGTCCTCGCCCGACCAGTAGACGGTCAGCGGCTCGTCGCCGGGGAGTTCGGCGGCCCATTCGGCCTTGAAGGTCTCACCCTGCTGCTTCCAGCGGCTGATCAGCTGTTCGCGGTCCCAGACCTCGCGGCGCAGCGGCTTGTTGGCGGCGATGATCTTGCGCATCTCCGCCTCGATGGCCGGCAGGTCGTCGTCGGTGAACGGCCCGCGCTCCGGGTTGGGCGCGAAGTCGTAGTAGAAACCGTCGTCCGTCGAAGGGCCGAAGGTGATCTGCGTGCCGGGGAACAGCGCCTGCACCGCTTCGGCCAGGACGTGGGCGAAGTCGTGACGGGCGAGGTCCAGCGCCTCGTCCTCGTCGCGGCTGGTGACGAGGGCCAGCTGGGAGTCGGCGGTGAAGGGGCGGTCGAGGTCCACCAGTTCGCCGTCGATCTTCGCGGCGAGCGCGGCCTTGGCGAGGCCGGGGCCGATGGCGGCGGCGACGTCGGCCGGGGTGGAGCCTTCGGGCATTTCGCGAACCGAACCGTCGGGCAGGCTGATCTTGAACATTTCGGACATGGACGAACTCATTTCTCGTTTGCCCCATGCCATACCAGAGCATGTGGGCGGAAAAGTATCGGGGCGCCATGGCACAGGCGCGCCTCCGGGTGAAGGTGCGGCGTCTGTTGAATAGCGCTATTTCGGGAGAGAGACACCGCTCGCCCGAATTCCGGGCGACGGTGGCTGCCTGCTCAGGCCGCGACCAACCGTCCCCGGAAGCGCCGGGTGGTAGTAGTCGTAGTGGTGAGCAGCTGCGTCATCGCCGGTCGATGTAGCGATAGCGGGCGGAAAAGTCATCCCGAGAATGATGCGTCCGGCGAACCTCTCGCTGTCCTTGTCATTTCGCGTTGTCGCGGTCTCTGCTATGGGGATCGCGGATATTTCCGGAAGGGGTGAGCGATGTCGGGGCGGATGGGCAGGATCGGGGCATGGACGGCCTTGGCGCTTGCGCTTGCTGTCGCGTTTGCCCTGTTCGGTGAGAGCAGTTCGGACCAGCGCAAGATCGAGAGCGCCGAGGCAGCCGCCGGGCCGGTGATCGTGCGGGTGATCGGTCCGGCTCTGCTTTAGTGAATAGTCGGCTTGCGCTTTCTCCAAGCGAGCCGTTCCACCGTCACCGCCGCCAGCCAGCCCACGGTCATGCAGACGAACGGCATGACCGGATAGTGGAAGCGTGACTGGCCCGAGAACAGCAGGCAGATCAGCGTCGGATAGAGCGCCGCAGCGTAAGGCAGCAGCCACCAGCCCGTCCAGCGCAGTCGTTCGTGCCGCCGCCGCAGGGTCATGACCGCGAAGGCCGCCGCGAAGCCCAGCATCAGCAGCGCATAGTAGCCCTGGTTCGCATAGCGTACCGCGCGGTAGAGCGCCTCGAAGCGCGGATAACCTGGCGCGCCGCCCTGATAGGCCCATTCCGCCTCGCCGTCGGGTAGCCACAGCCGCATCAGTTTCTTCGGCGCGAGGGCGAGGAACTTGCCCGGATTGTCGCGAATCCAGGTCAGGCCCATGCGCGCAGCCTCGATATCGCTCGACACTTCGTCTAGGTCGGTGCGGGCCATGAATTTCTTCACTACCGGAGCGTTCGGGGTGAAATCGCCGGTGGCAGTGTTATGGTTGCCGGTGAGCAGGGTATAGCCGCCGTTGGTCGAGACCACGACCCAGTGTCCAAGCTGGGCATGGTTGCGCAGCGTCCACGGCATGACCACCAGCGCCGCGACGGCGACGACGATCAGGCCTTCGGTCAGCAGTCCCGGCAGCCGCTTCCAGACCGGGCGGGCGCGCAGCCAGTCGATTGCGAAGATCAGCGGCACGACCACCAGGGTCTGCGCCTTCACCAGCGTCGCGAAGCCGAAGATCAGTCCGGCGCCGACCAGTTGCCAGCGGTTTGTTCGGGTCATCAGCGCCCAGCATCCCGCCAGCAGCAGGGTGGTGTAGAAGACTTCGGTGAGGGCCAACGGGACGTAGCCGATGGCATTGGGATAGACCGCCAGCAGCAGCAGCCCGCCGCGCGCGGCGGCTTCGTTGCCGAAGATGTGGCGGCCCAGCGCCAGCGTCAGCAGCCCGGTCAGCATCGAGGCCAGGAGGTTGAACAGCCCGAGCGAGACCTGTGACACGCCGAACTGGTGGAACATTACCGAGAGCGCCAGCGGCAGGCCGGGCGGCCAGAACGCGGTCGCGAGGCCCTTGTCCCGATAACCCAGCCCATTCGCCAGACCCGCCGCGCGCGCGAAGTAGGATTCGGCGTCGGAGGTGGGATGAACATCGATCAGCAGCACCGCCACCCGCAGCGCGAAATAGAGCGCCCAGATCGCCAGCAGCACCGAGCGGTCGGTGGCGAACCACTCCAGGCGCAGCGCGAGGCGACTCGGGCGGGTGGGGAAGTCGAGGATCTGCGCGGACATTCTGGTGCGGTTTCCCGATAAGCTCGTCTGATTCAGGCGCTTTCCCCAAGCCTTAGGCCGCGAATCCACCTTCCCGCAACTGTCATCCGCGCTGCCTTGGGACTTGTGCTTGCTGTCCCCGAACCCCAGATGGGCGGCCATGACCGACACGCGTTATCTGGAGCTGCCCGACGGGCGCCGCATCGCCCATCGTTTCACCCCCGGCACCGGCGCGACGATCGTGTTCCTGCCCGGTTACATGTCCGACATGGCGGGCAGCAAGGCCACGGCGCTGTTCGACATGGCACAGGCCGCCGGTCGGCCCTGCCTGCTGCTCGACTATTCCGGCTGCGGCGAGAGTTCGGGTGACTTCGCGGACGGCACGCTCAGCCGCTGGCGCGATGAAGTTCTGGCGGTGATCGCGGCGGCAGGGCTGGAGCAGGTCGTGCTGGTCGGCTCGTCGATGGGCGGCTGGCTCATGCTGCTGGTGGCCGAGGCGCTGGGCGCCAAGGTACGCGGCCTGATCGGCGTGGCCGCCGCGCCGGACTTCACCGAATGGGGCGTGGCCCAGATGGACAAGAACGTGCTCGCGGACGGCGAGACGATCTGGGAAGACAACCCCTACGGCCCCGAACCCACCCCGACGCATCCGGGTTTCTGGGCGGACGGACAGGCCAACCGCATGCTGGAAAAGGAAATTGCCTTCGACGGGCCGGTGCGCCTGCTCCACGGCCAGCGCGACGACGACGTGCCCTGGGATATCTCGGTGAAACTGGCCGAGCGCCTGCGTTCAGCCGACGTGCAGGTCACGCTTATCAAGGACGGTGACCACCGCCTCTCGCGCGATTCCGACATTCACCTGCTACTGCGCAGCGTTGCGGAACTGGTCCTCGCCCGCGAGCCGGTGGCCTGATTTTCCAAGGATCACCTGCCCATGCTCTTCCTTCTTCCGCTCATGCTGATGCAGTCCAGCCCTTACGCTTCCGCGCTCCCGCGCGAGATCGTGGAGAAGAAGGAAGACGAGGCGCGCAAGCGCCGGACCGAATCGCAGCAATTCGCCGGTCCCCTGCCGCTGCGGCCGGAGAACGGTTGCCTGCTCGCAGTCGAATCCGACCCCGAGCGCTCCGCCGAAGTCGCCCGCAAGGCGCTGGCGAGCGCCGAGGGGCGTGAAAAGGTGCGGGCCGGGCTTTGCCTCGGCGTGGCGCTGGCCGATCTCGACCGCTGGGGCGAGGCGCGCATGGCCTTCACCCAGGCCCGCGATACCGCCGATCCCAGCGACCACCTTAGCCGCGCCCGGCTGGGCGCCATGGCTGGAAACGCGGCGCTGGCGGACGGCAAGGCAGGCGATGCGCTGATGTTGCTCGGCCCTGCCGCTACCGAGGCCAAGACCGCCAGCGACGGCGTTCTCGGTGCCTCGATCGCGCTTGATCGTGCCCGCGCGCTCGTTTCGCTCGGCCAGAACGGCGAGGCGGCGACGGCGCTGGCCGATGCCCGTACCGCCGATCCCAGCAATGCGCAGGCCTGGCTGCTCTCGGCGACGCTCTCTCGCCGCCAGAAGAACCTGATCGAGGCGCAGACCCAGATCGAGAAGGCCGCTCAGCTGGCCCCGCAGGACCCCGAAGTCGGCCTCGAAGCCGGTGTCATCGCGATTCTCGGCGGGCGCGACGAAGCCGCGCGGCGCAGCTGGAACTCGGTGCTGAGCACCAGCCCGGACAGCCCCGCCGCCGTTACCGCCAAGGACTATCTCGCCCAGCTCGGGCCGGAAGGAACGCCGAAACCATGATCCCATTTTCCGTTCTCGATCTCGTTTCCGTGCGCGAAGGCGGCACTGTCGCCGAAGCGCTCGCTATTTCCGCCCGCACCGCGCAGGTCGCCGAAAAGGCCGGTTATGCGCGCTACTGGGTGGCGGAGCACCACGGCATGGACGGCATCGCGGGCGGAGCCACTTCGGTCGTGCTCGCGCATATCGGCGCGGCGACCTCCACAATCCGCATCGGCTCGGGCGGGATCATGCTGCCCAACCACAACCCTTACGTGATTGCCGAGCAGTTCGGCACGCTGGCGGCGCTGTTCCCCGGCCGCATCGATCTCGGCCTGGGCCGGGCGGCAGGGGCGGACGGAAGGCTTGCCAATGCCCTGCGCAAGGACATCCACGGAGCTTCGGAACGCTTTCCGCAGGATGTCGTCGAACTTCAGGCGCGTTTCGCCGGGCAGGCGGTGGGCGGCGTGTCCTCCCCTCAGGCGGACGGCGCCGACGTGCAGATGTGGATTCTCGGATCGAGCCTGTTCGGCGCCCAGCTCGCCGCCATGCTCGGCCTGCCCTATGCTTTCGCCTCGCACTTCGCGCCCGCCCAGCTCGACGAGGCCGCGCGCATCTACCGCGAGCGGTTCAAACCGGGCAAAGTGCTGGACAAGCCGCACTTCATGGCGGCGATCAACGTCGTCGCGGCGGATAGCGACGAGGAAGCCCGCTATCTCGCGTCCTCCACCGACCAGAGCTTCGTGGCCCTGCGCACCGGCAGCCCCGGACGCCTGCCGCCGCCGATCCGCGACTATCGTGCAGGTCTTCCCGGCGCCGCGCGGGCGATGCTGGAGCAGGTCCGCTCGGTCAGCGCGATCGGCACGCCTGCACGGGTGCGGGATGAAATCAATGCCTTCATCGCCCGCACGCAGGCGGACGAGCTGATCGTTTCAGGCGCGATCTTCGATCCCGATGCGCAAGTCCGCTCGCTGGAACTGACGATGGATGCCTTCGAGGCCGCGCAGGCCTAGTTCGGCAGGGAGTGGCGCTATCGAGCGCCGCCAGACTCACACGTCATCCTGAACTTGTTTCAGGATCCATTTCTGGCCATCAGCGGCGGCTTGATCGGCACGATGGATCCTGAAACAAGTTCAGGATGACGAGTTGAATGGATCAGGGGGCGCGCGCGGCGGTTTTCAGGCTCGCGCCTCGTTCACCCCGGCGCTGTTGTGGCGCAGGGCCTTGAGCACGGTATCGACGATCTGCGGGGCATTGAGGCCGGCTTCGTCGTACTGCGTTTCAGGTTTGTCGTGATCCTGGAACACGTCGGGCAGGCGCATGGTGCGGATTTTGAGGCCCGCGTCGGTCAGGCCTTCGTCGCTGGCCATCGTCAGGACATGCGCGCCGAGGCCGCCGATGGCGCCTTCCTCGACGGTGACGACCACTTCGTGGCTCAGCATCAGCTTTCGGATCAGGTCGGTGTCGAGCGGCTTGGCGAAACGCAGGTCGGCGACGGTGGTGGAAAGACCTTTGGCCTCCAGCACGTCGGCGGCCTTGAGCGCTTCGCCGAGGCGGGTGCCGAGCGAGAGCAGGGCGACCTTGGTGCCTTCGCGGACGATCCGGCCCTTGCCGATCTCCAGCAGTTGCGGGACTTCCGGCAAGTCCACGCCCACGCCGTTGCCGCGCGGATAGCGGAAGGCAATCGGGCCGTCGTCGTACTGGGCGGCGGTGTGGACCATGTGGACCAGTTCCGCCTCGTCGGCGGCGGCCATGACCACGAGGTTGGGCAGAGTCGCCAGATAGGTCACGTCGAACGAACCGGCGTGGGTGGCGCCGTCGGCGCCGACCAGACCGGCGCGGTCGATCGCGAAGCGCACCGGCAGGTTCTGGATCGCCACGTCATGGACGACCTGGTCGAAGGCGCGCTGGAGGAACGTGGAGTAGATCGCGCAGAACGGACGCATGCCTTGCGCCGCAAGACCCGCCGCGAAAGTCACGGCGTGTTGCTCGGCAATGCCGACGTCGAAGCTGCGATTGGGGAAAAGCTGCGCGAACCTGTCCAGCCCGGTGCCCGAGGGCATGGCGGCGGTGATGGCGCAGATGCGGTCGTCCTTCTCTGCCTCGGCGACGAGCGCCTTGGCGAAGACGCCGGTGTAGCTGGGCGGCCCGGCAGGGGCCTTGGCCTGCTCGCCGGTGACGACGTTGAATTTCTGGACGCCGTGGTACTTGTCGGCGGCTTCCTCGGCGGGGGCGTAGCCCTTGCCCTTCTGGGTCACGACATGGACCAGGATTGGGCCTTCGGCGGCGTCGCGCACGTTTTCCAGCACCGGGACCAACGCGTCGAGGTCATGGCCGTCGATCGGGCCGACGTAGTAGAAGCCGAGTTCCTCGAACAGGGTGCCGCCCATGGCCATGCCGCGCGCGAATTCGTCGGTCTTGCGAGCGGCGGCGTGGAGCGGGCGCGGCAGGCGGCGGGCAAACTTGCGGGCTAGGTCGCGCAGGCCGAGGAACCGGCCCGAGGAGACGAGGCGCGCGAGATAGGCGGAAAGCCCCCCGACCGGCGGCGCGATCGACATGTCGTTGTCATTGAGCACGACGATCAGGCGGTTTCCGGCCTCGGCGGCGTTGTTCATCGCCTCGTAGGCCATGCCCGCGCTCATCGCGCCGTCGCCGATCACGGCGATGCCGCGGCCCGGCTGGCCCTTGATCTTGTTGGCGACGGCGAAACCGAGCGCAGCGGAGATCGAGGTTGAGCTATGGGCAGTGCCGAAGGGGTCGTATTCGCTTTCCGAACGCTTGGTGAAGCCGGAAAGCCCGCCGCCCTGGCGCAGGGTGCGGATACGGTCGCGGCGGCCGGTGAGGATCTTGTGCGGATAGGCCTGGTGGCCCACGTCCCAGATCAGCCGGTCGGCCGGGGTGTCGAACACGTAGTGAAGCGCGACGGTCAGTTCGACGACGCCGAGGCCCGAGCCGAGGTGGCCGCCGGTCTGGCCGACGGCGGAAATCATCTCGGTGCGAAGTTCGTCGGCCAGTTGACGCAGATCGGCAGGCTTCAGCTTGCGGAGATCGTCAGGGGTGTCGACGGTGTCGAGGAGCGGCGTGGCCGGGTTGGCTGTCATGGTCTGCTTGTACACTTTACGTGTTCTGGTGTCGAATTAAGCAGTGGGCAATATGCGGGTGCGGTCCGAAAGGACAGGAAAAACGTGGGACCTGTGGCTCAGGTGCGACGTTTCGATCGCTTCGACGAGCGATAAGCGTTGGAACTTCATGGGAAAATCTACCGGGAACGGAAGGGATGGCCGGCTGGGATGGCTTTGCGCTGTCTTTGCCGCCATTCCCGCTTTTTTTTGCGCGTGACGAGAGGGCGGAGCCGCTGGTCCGTTACTCAGCTACAGGTCGCGCAAGTGCCGCGCAGTTCCACCACCGGACGGACTCCGGCGAATCCGGCCTGCTTGGCGGCGGCGATGAGGGCGCCGGTCAGCTTGTCGTCGTCGATGTGGACGGCCTGGCCGCAGACGTCGCAGATCAGGAAGATGCAGTCGTGCTGGCAGCCGGGATGGCTGTTGGCCAGATAGGCGTTGGCGCTCTCCACCCGGCGGGCGAGGTTGGTGCGCACGAAGAGGTCGAGGATGCGGTAGACGCTGTTGGGCGCCACGCGCTTGCCGCGCAGGGCCGAGACGCTTTCGGCAAGATCATAGGCTGAAGCCGGGCGGTCGCGTTCGGCCAGCGCGCCGAAGACGTCGGCGCGCATCTCGGTCCATTGCTCGCCAGCCGTTTCAAGGGCGGCGCGGGCGGCCTCGATCAGGTTGTCGCCGGAATGCTCGTGATGATGATGCGCATTAGCCATGCCGCCCATATGGGGACTGGCAACCTTTCGCGCAATTGAAAGCTGGCGTCAGTCGACCTGGGCAGCCGCTTCGGCCGGCGGCACGATGCCGCCCGCGATCGAGTGCGTGCCGATCCCCATCGCGCCGAGCACCAGCAGCGCACCACCGGCGAAGCCGAGAGCGAAGAAGCGGTAGAAGTCGGCCTTGAAGAGTCCCATGACGAAAATCAGCTCTGTTGGTGTGGTACGATTGCGTGGCGCTCACTTGGAGCGAATCGCCTTGCCGTCTAGTGAATGGCGACGAACCGCGCCCCATTCTGCGACGAAGCGTTGATTATCAGCGATGGAGCGGTGGAACTGTCACAATTCGGTCAATGAGTCGTGCCCGCCAGCAGGGCCGAGGCGACCGAAACGATCGCGAGAACGGCCACCGGCAGCGCCGCGCATCCGAAGGGAAGCGCCAGCGCGCCGATCACATGATGCGGCTTGCGGATGCGGCCAAGGCGCACCAGAACCGCCGCCGTGGCTAGCCCGACGAGGAAGGCGACGGTGACGAGCGGTCCCAGCCACATCAGCCACATATCCGTCTCCTTCGCTTCGTCGGACCTGGTTGCAAGAGGCTATGGGCCTCAGTGCTTGAAGTGGCGCATGCCGGTGAAGACCATTGCCAGACCGGCCTCGTCGGCGGCGGCGATGACTTCGTCGTCACGGATCGAGCCGCCCGGCTGGATCACCGCCGTCGCGCCCGCTTCGGCCGCGGCCAGCAGACCGTCGGCAAAGGGGAAGAACGCGTCCGAAGCGACCGCCGAGCCGACCGTGCGCGCCTGCGCCCAGCCAAACTTCTCGGCAGCCTCAGCCGCCTTCATCGCGGCGATGCGCGAGGAATCGCGGCGGTTCATCTGGCCCGCGCCGATCCCGGCAGTGATGCCATCCTTGGCGTAGACGATCGCGTTCGACTTGACGTGGCGAGCCACGGTCCAGGCGAACAGGCAGTCCTTCAGTTCCTGCTCGGTCGGCGCGCGCTTGGTCACGACCTTGAGATCGTCGAGACCGATGGCACCGGCATCGCGGCCCTGCACCAGCAGGCCGCCGGTGATCGGCTTCACGGTCAGGCCGGGGCGGCGCGGATTGGGCAACCCGCCGGTCAGCAGCAGGCGCAGGTTCTTCTTCTTTGCGAAGAAGGCGCGGGCTTCCTCGTCGGCGTCGGGGGCGACGACGACTTCGGTGAAGATCTGGCAGATCGCTTCGGCGGTCGGGCCGTCGAGCGTGGTGTTCACGGCAACGATGCCGCCGAAGGCCGAAACGTCGTCACAGGCCAGCGCGCCCTGCCAAGCTTCGAGCAGGCTGGAGCCCTGCGCCACGCCGCAAGGGTTGGCGTGCTTGACGATGACCACGGCCGGGTCCTGCCCCTTGAACTCGGCAGCGAGTTCGAAGGCGGCGTCGGCGTCGTTGTAGTTGTTGTAGGACAGTTCCTTGCCCTGCACCTGCTCGCCCTGGGCGAGGCCCTTGGTGAACGGGCCGACCGGCGTGTAGAGCGCGGCCTTCTGGTGCGGGTTCTCGCCATAGCGCAGCGTGGTGGCCAGGCGGCCGTTGACGCTGAGCATCTCGGGGAACTCAAGGCCCTGATCGGCGAAGGCGAACCACTGCGAGATCATCGAATCGTAAGCGGCGGTCTGCGCATAGGCGCGCGCGGCCAGCAGCTTGCGGAAGGCGAGGGTGGTGCCGCCGTCGGTGGTTTCCAGCTCGGAGAGCAGACCTGCATAGTCCTTGGGATCGGTGACGATGGCGACGAAGGCGTGGTTCTTCGCGGCCGAGCGCACCATCGACGGGCCGCCGATGTCGATGTTCTCGATGATCTCGTCACGATCGGCGCCCTTGGCGACGGTCGCTTCGAAGGGATAGAGATTGACGACGACGAGGTCGATCGCGCCGATCTCGTGATCGGCCATGGCCTTGGCGTGTTCCGGGTTGTCGCGCACCGCCAGCAACCCGCCGTGGACCTTGGGGTGCAGCGTCTTGACGCGGCCGTCCATCATTTCGGGGAAATCGGTGAGGTCCGAAATGTCCTTCACCTCAAGACCGGCGTCGCGCAGCGCCTTGGCGGTGCCGCCGGTCGAAACCAGTTCGACGCCGCGCGCGGCAAGGGCCTTGCCCAGATCGGCGAGGCCGGTCTTGTCGGAAACCGAAAGCAATGCGCGGCGGATCTGGACGGTATCGGTCATGAAAACGGCCTCGTTCTGGAACGTGCGGAGAGGGAATTTCCGCGCCCTCTAGGTCGGCAGCGTGAAGGCCGCAAGGTCAGGGTGCCACAAGCCATGGGGCTCGTCTCGGCATTTCACCCCATTTTCTTGATAAGCCACCCGAAATTACCGCCTCCGCGCGAGACGAGTCCTTGGATCACCAGTTGCTGGGTCGCCTGCGGGCGGCCCTGCCCGTCCACCCAGAGCGAATCCTCCAGCGTCACTTCGCCCGCGCTGCTGCGGAACTGCCAGAGGCTGCCGTCGGGCAGGGCCATGCCCGCGCCCTGTCCGTCCTCGGTGAGCAGCACTTCCACATCGGCGCCAAGGTGGAAGCGGATGGCGAAGCCCACTTTGCCGCGCTGCGCCTTGCGCCCGGCAGGGATCAGCACGTCTTCGCCGCGCAGTTCGCTGCCGTCGTCGCGCAGGATCAGGATGCGGCGGTGGGTGAGGCCGTAGCGCGCCTCGTAGCCGTTGTGGCTGGCTTCGACGCGAGTGGCATTTCCGCCGTTTTCCTGCACCAGCGTCTTGCGGTCGATATCGACTTCGCTGACGCCGCCGCCGATCGCGCCATTGATGAGGACGGCGGTGGAATTGGCATCGTCCAGCGTCAGGGTCGAATGGGCGGCGGTGGCGCGCAGCCCTTGTTCGAGGCGGACGGGCACGAGGCCGCCGCCGCTGGCCGAGCCGCCGCAATTGACGATCAGCCGGTGGCCGGAATGCGACATCTCGAAGGCCAGCGTGGAGGCGCAGCCGTGGCGCGCATGGGCGGGCAGCGGCGGCGGGGCGGTGTCGAACTGGAGGATCGTCTTGTGCGAGAGCACGCGCTGGTAGCCCCACTGGCGCACGTCGCGCAGCGGGCGAGTACGCACGCCGGTCGCCTTGACGAGGGCCTCGACATCCTCGCCGTTCACCGCCCATCCGCCCTGCCAGGACCCCAGCGAACCGTCGCCGTGAGTCAGGGCAAGCAGGGGCGGGACCAGCAGTTCGATCACCCGCTCGACCGCCTTGGGGGCATCGCGGCGGGTGGCGTGGTAGCAGTTGCGCAGCCGTACCAGCAGCGCGATGGCCTCCATCTGCGCGAGCGGGCTGCGCGAAAGCACGCCGCCGTCGTCGCCGATCAGTTCGCCCAGCGCCTTGATGAGCCCGGCTTCGCCGTAGAGGCGGCGCGGGCGGCCTTCCGGCAGCAGCAGCCCGGCAGCGACGATGGCACTCCATCCGGCCATGGCGGCCAGCTCGTCCTCGGCGCGGCCGACATGGCGGTCCAGCCAGCGGGCGGTTTCGGAAATGTGGGCGAGGGTGCGGTTGCGCAGTGCCTTTTCGCCCGAGAGGATCAGCGGCGCATGGGCCAGCCAGTTCATCAGCCGCGCGCCGGTATTGCCGACATCCCAGGCCGGACCTTTGCCGGGCTTGGCGGGGGGCTTGGGATTGGCCTGGAGCCAGGCGGTAAGGATGCGCTCGGCCACGCCGATGCCCTGCTCGCGCGGGGCGCAGGCCTCGAGGTCGGTGAGCCAGGAGAAGCTGTGGACCACGCGCTCCAGCGGCGGCGTGACCCGCGACGGCCCGGCATAGTCGACCTGGGCGATCGGGGTCTTGGCGCCGTGGATCAGGAAGTGCCCGGCGCGCAGCGCGGTTCCGGCGCCGGCATGGCCGGGCAGGGTGTTGCTGACGGTGGCGAGCAGGCGTGTGCGGGACTTCTTGCCCATCGGCGCCGAAAGCATCGAGCCGGGAATGCCGAGCCGGTAGGCGAAGCGGATCAGCCGCTCGCCCGCGCCGACCGAAGGGGCCGAGAAATCGGCCAGTGCCAGCGCGCGGCCGCCGTCGATCTGGGCGATTTCCACCTGCGGCTCCGCGCGGCTTGGGAGAAAGTCGGAATCGTGGAGATCGGGCGCGAAGGCGGTGATGTCGGTCACATCGGGTTCGGTCCCGTGAACGGCTGCGCTCTGGAGGGCCGAAGATCCGCTAACGCTCTGATTCAAGGCAGCCTCCTCGCTCCCGTTCGGTGATTCGTCCTCCGCAGCAATCGCCGGATGCCCGCCGGGGTTCCCGATCGGGAAACGCGGATGGGCGTCCAGCTTCATCGTTTCAGGCCCTCTCGTTTCAGGCGAGCCCCTTCAGGGCGCGGATATTGGCGGCATATTGCGAAGGGCCGCCGCGGAAGGTCGCGGAACCGGCCACCAGCACGTCGGCGCCTGCCGCCACGCAGAGCGGCGCGGTCTTGGCATCGACGCCGCCGTCCACTTCGAGGCGGATGTCGCGGCCCGACTTGTCGATCATCTTGCGCACCGCCTCGATCTTGCGAAGCTGGCTGGAAATGAAGCTCTGGCCGCCGAAGCCGGGGTTCACGCTCATGATGAGGACCAGGTCGATCTCGTCGATCAGGTAGTCCAGCATCTTGGCCGGGGTGGCCGGGTTGAGCGAGATGCCCGCCTTCTTGCCGAGATTGCGGATCGTCTGCACCGTGCGGTGGACGTGGGGGCCAGCCTCGGGATGAACGGTGATGTAGTCCGCGCCGGCCTCGGCGAAGGCTTCGAGATAGGCGTCGACCGGGGAGATCATCAGGTGGACGTCGAAGACTTTGGCCGAATGGGGGCGCAGGGCCTTCACCACGGCGGGGCCGATGGTGATGTTGGGGACAAAGTGGCCGTCCATGACGTCGACGTGGATCCAGTCGGCACCGGCTTCGTCGATCGCGCGGACTTCCTCACCCAGGCGGGCGAAGTCGGCAGACAGGATGGAGGGCGAGATCAGCGGCGTGGTCATAGTAAAGAACGGTACTCCTCGATGCGCAGGATAGGACACCAGATATTGGGGCTACAAGCGCGTTGCCGCCGTTTTCCACACGCCATATGGAGGAAGTCCCTTAGTTTGGGCGAAGGACAGCGACCCGGCCTGCCCTTGAGCCATTGTGAATTGTCAATTCAGAGTGCATTCACGGCCTCGATGGCAGTGCGGCGCCAGATATTTCATGGGCCTATTCCCATGCCCGCATGATGGAACCGGAGATGATGTTGAAGTTCCCCAAGGTGCCTGCCGTTGTCGCAATAGGGCTTGCCGCGCTGGCGGTTGCGGCCCCGGCAGCCGCTGAATATCGCGAGGAAATCCGCAACGACATGAGCCAATGCCGCTCCGGCGGCGGCCCGGCGATCCTGGTTACCGTGGATGGGATCAAGTCGTCCGAAGGGCGCATGCGCGTCCAGTCCTATCGCGCCACCTCGGCGGAATGGCTTGCCAAAGGCAAATGGCTGAAGCGGATCGAGGCGCCTGCCAAGGCGGGGACGATGACCTTCTGCGTGCCGGTTCCGGCATCGGGCACTTACGGCATTGCCGTCCGTCACGATGTGAACGGGAACGGCAAGACCGACCTTGGTTCGGACGGCGGGGCGATGTCGAACAACCCCTCGATCAACATCTTCAACCTCGGCAAGCCGAGCTACACCAAGGTGGGTGTGCCGGTGGGCAAGGAAGTGAAGTCGATCCGTATCCAGATGCGGTATATGTAAATCGGATAGCCCGGTTTTCTGCCGGGCTTGCCGTCATTTCTCGGGCGGGTCTGCGCGCCGCTTCGCCAGAATCGTGCGGGCGTCCACGAGGTCGGAGGGCTTGTCCACATCGACCGCCGCCAGCCCGTCCCGCGCGGCGACGAGGCGGGCGGTCACACCTATCTTCGCGCCCAGCCTCGCCAGCGCGGACGCGAGCGTGAGGCGGCCGAGCGCATAGCTCGCCAGCATGCCGAGGCCCAGTCGCGCGGCGATGCGCCAGGGACGCTTGCGGTCGGCCTCGACCAGCTTCCAGGTCTCGATCGCCGCTTCGGCGCGGGGCGTCTTCAGCAGGAACAGGTTGCAGCCGGACCAGTGGCCGTCGGCAAAGCGCAAGTAAGTGCGCCGCGATCCCGGCATCGCCGTCTCGATCGCCTCGCGCCGGGCGAGCAGCACGGAAACGTCGGCGTCCTCGGGCGTATCACCAAGGAAATCGCGCACCCATTGGCCGCGCAGCAGAGCGTGGTCGGAGGTCGTGACCAGCATCGGCGCGCCGAGCAGGGCGAAGCCTGCCGCGACGCTGGCACTGGGGCCGGCCTCGGCGGGAACGGTCTCGCAGCCGAGCAGTTCGGCCAGCGCGACGACCGCCGGGTCGTTGGCGACGACCGCAAGCCGCGCGATCCCGGCATCGCGCAGGGCCTCCGCGACATGGGCGAGCATCGGCTTGCCCTCCAGTTCGACCAGCGCCTTGTGGCTGAGGCCTTCCGCCGCAGCGACCGGATCGGGCGCACCGGGGCGGGAGCCTGCGAGAATCAGGGCCGAGGGTGTCGGGGAGGTCATGCGGGCTTCCGTTCCATGGCCTTTTTCGCGCGCCAGACGTGCCAGAGCACGCCGGGCGCGGAGAGCACCGGATGGCGCTCACGCCAGGGGGTGATCGCCACCGGCACCCCGGTGTGGCGCTCGATCTTCCAGGCGGCATAGCGCGCGGCACCTTCGAACGTGGTCGAGGCCTTGAGCAGGCGCAGCACGTTGTAGGGCTTGCCAAGCCGTTGGCGGCGCTTCCACCAGTCCAGCGTGCGGCTGCGGTCGCGCGCGGAAAGCTGCGGGCGCAGCGTGCCGTTGGGCAGGCGTTCGAAACGGATATCGTCGGCGGCGAGCGCCAGCGGCAGGAGGCCGTCGAAATGCTCGCGGTTCACGGAAAGGATCGAATCCTCGCGTCCGGCTTTCTCCACCCGGAACTCGGCGGCATAAGTCGCACGGAACAGGGCGCGCCAATAATCTTCGGCAGTGCCCGTCTCGGGACCGAGCGCGACGGCAAGCCGCGCGGCGGTGCGGGCCGCGCCGGAAACCGCTGTGGACACGGGGGCGAGCGCAGCTGCGTCCCGCTGCCAGGCCACACCGCTCGGCTGGACGAAGCGCGCCCAGATCGTGGTGTCGAGCAGTTCGCCGGCGGCAGCGGCGCGGAAGGTCTCCAGCGCCATCGTCGCGACTTTGGCGCGCAGGGGCACGCCTTCGCGGGTCCATTCGTGATAGCTGACGCGCGGCCAGATCTTCTCGACTTGCGGGCCTTCGGTGAGGACGTAGAAGTCCAGCACGCCCTCCAGCGAGCCGGTGCGCAAGTTCGAGCCGTAGAACAGCACCGCCACGGCGTTTCCGGCAGCTAACGCCAGCCGCTCCGCGAAAGCGCGGACTTCGGGCACGACGGGGCGCTGAAGCGCCTGGCTTACGCGCCCTTCCAGATCTTGGGTCATCGGTTCATGCTCGGGCACCGGCCGCGCGAAATCAAGCGCGCCGGTGCCGTGATCCGAAAAATGCCGGAAAAGCTCAGGGGACCACGAAGGTCAGTTGCGGGCCTTCTTCGAGGACATAGCTGCCGCCAGGGAAGGCCTCGCCGTCGAGGATGAACGAGCCGCCCAGTTCGAGGTCGACCGCGCTGGCGCTGAGGCGATGGGTGCCGCGGCGTTCGAGGAACTTGCCGGTCAGGCCGAACAGGATCGCGGGCAGCAGCGCGACGATCCAGCGCACCGGCCAGTCGATCACGCCGAGCTTCATCCCCGGCGCAACGTCGCGGCCGAAGGGACGGGCGCCGAGCGGGAACTTCTCGAACGTGGTGGCGACGGCCATGAAGCGCTCGTCGGCGCGGCCGGGGCCTGAATAGGGCAGGTCGCGGCCGGTGTGACGGTCGATCAGGCGCATCGGGGTGCACGAACGCCAAGGGTTGCCGGTGCGGCCGAACAGGGTCTGGATGATGCCCCAGAGCACGCTCAGGCCGACCGCGAAACTGTTGAAGGCGCCGCGGCGATGGGCTTCCTGCCCGGCCTCGGTGGCCAGCGAGAAGGCGCCGGTGCCGAGAATGAAGCCCTGCACGCAGCCGCTGCTGCCGTCCTGCGACGAGATGCGCAGCGGACGACGGTTCACGGTCTTGCCCTTGTGCGCGGCGGCCAGTGCTTCGGCCAGCGACCAGTGGGTTGGCAGGCCGATGTCGATGGCGAGCGCATTGGTCTTGCCCTTGGGCAGGACGATAAAAGCGGGCCATTCGTCGCCGAAGATCTCGGCGCCGCAGGTCAGCACGTCGCGGACGGTGCCGTCGCCGCCGTCGACCACCAGATAGTCGATGCCGCGACGCGCAAAGCCGTCGAGCACACCGAACAGCTCCGCGCGGGTGCGCGGCGTTTCGGTCAGAATGTTGGAGCAATCTTCCATCTCGGGCGCATGGCCTTTGTTGCGATGGCTGCGCGGATTGCGGATGATGCCGACGAGGGGAACGGCACGGCCACGACGGGCCACGCGCACATGGCCGGTGGTCTTGCGCTTGCCTTGCTCGCCGAAGGTCGGCAGCGTTTCGAATTCGTAAATGGTTCCGTACACGGGGCCCTATTTAGGGATGCCGCGCGGGAAAATCATCAGGAAACATTCACTGACACATTAAGGTTACAGTTGTATGGCGCTTTTACGCCACTTGCAAGACCGTCAAAAACGATAGCATTTTCCGCAAGTGACGAAGTTGCCTCGGGGAAGGGGACGGATTACGGCCCGAATCATGGTCGAACAAGACAAGCTCCCCCCCGTGGTCACTCTCGGCGCGAACCCGGTCAAGCTCTGGGGTTTGACGATGGCCGAACGCGTGGCGCGGATCGCCCGCGCCAATGGCGCCCCTGCCGATGCCGCAGCCGCCGCGATGGCGGCCCAGGGCCCTGCCATCCTCTCCAACGCCGCTTTCGCGTGGGATCCGGCCTGGTTCAAATACGTCACATCGCATCCCGGCATGGTCCTGACGCTGGGCGGCATTCCCGCTCTGGCCCATGCGGCAGACGGCGCGCAGGCCGCCCGAATCGCCGAAGCGATGAACGCCGGAACGCCGCTTTCAGGCAGCACCGGTCTTGATGTCGTCGCCTACGAGAGCGGCCCGACGATTGAAAACAAGCAGCTGCGCAAGCGCGAGACGCCGTTCCTTATGGCACTGACGCCGCAGAGCGTCCGCACCATCGAGCGCGCGAGCTATTTCGGTGCCTACAAGGGCGTGACCGATGTGTTGACCAAGTACCTCTGGCCCGAATGGGCGCTGGTGCTGACGCGGATCTGCGCGAAGCTGCATATCACCCCGAACATGGTGACCGCCGTGGGCGCGGTGTTCTGCGTCGCCGCCACCGTGCTTTTCGCTTACGGCCATTACTGGCTGGGCATGGCGTTGGGCCTCGTCTTCATGGTGCTGGACACCGTGGACGGCAAGCTGGCGCGCTGCACGATCACCTCGTCGGAATGGGGCAATGTCGCGGATCACGGCATGGACCTCGTCCATCCGCCGTTCTGGTGGTGGTTCTGGGCGACGGGCCTCGCGACATGGGGTCTGGCCTACGACCAGACCACGTTCTGGTGGGTGCAGGGCGCGATCCAGGGCGGCTATGTCGTGCAGCGTCTGATCGAGGGCCTGTTCATGAAGCAGAACGGGTTGATGCACATCCACGTCTGGCGCAAGTTCGACAGCCAGTTCCGTCTCATCACCGCGCGCCGCAACCCGAACATGGTGATCCTGTTCGTGGCGATGCTCTTCGCGCGTCCCGACCTCGGCCTGATCGCGGTCGCCTGGTGGACGGCGATTTCCTGCCTCATCCATGCGGTGCGGCTGGTTCAGGCATGGATCGTGCGCGCGCGGGGCGGTACGATCACCTCGTGGCTCTCGGACGCCTGAAGGAGAAATGGTGATGAACGCGACGATCGAGAAGTTCGGTTATCCGCATACGCTCGTCGCGGAATTTGCGCATTGGGTGGTGCTCGCCCGACCCGCGCAGCCGACGCTGGGTTCGCTGGTACTGGCCGCGAAGTCCGAGGCGACGGCCTTTGGCGACCTTTCGGGCGAGGCCCATGCCGAGCTTAAGATCGTCACTGCCGCCATCGAGGCGGCGCTGACAGGCGCAGTCGGCTATGCCCGGCTCAATTACCTGATGCTGATGATGGTGGACCCGCACGTCCATTTCCACGTCATCCCCCGCTACGACGGTGCGCGCGAATGGCAGGGGCGCGAGTTCGTCGACTGCGGCTGGCCCAAGGTGCCCGATCTCGGGCATGCGGTGGCGCTGGAGGGCGACGAGTTGGCCGGGCTGGTGGCTTGGTTGAAAGGTGCGTTTGCCTGATAGGTGGTGCCATGCCGAGGGGGCTTCGGCAGGCTCAACCTGAGCGGAATCGGGCAACCTGCTTTCAAGACTGCTCAGGCTGAAAGATTTCGAAAACCCGCTTTCAACATCGCTCGGGCTGAGCCTGCCGAAGCCCCCCGGCTGGGCCTGAGCCGTCCGGACGGCGTAAACCCTCTTACCAGGTATCGGTCAGCTTCGTCGCGATCTCGATGTCGTTGAGGAAGTCGACTTCCGCCCAGTCCAGCCCCTCGATCGAAACGGTGCCGACCTTGCCGGTGGGCGCGATCGAATCGATCACCTTCAGATACCAGTGCTGGACGCCCTCGGGCGTGCGCATCGCCTGACGGACGGTTTCGCGGAACAGGTCGGCCCCTTCGCCGCGGAAGGCGAGGAAGCCGATCGATTCGGCGTTGGACTGCGCCGCCGTCAGCGTCTTGCCGATATGGACGAGGCGGCCGTCCGCCTCGCGCTCCACTTTCATGTCGTCGCTGTCGTAGCCTTCCGCCTTCACGTCCACGGTGACGGTGATCGGCCAGGTCTTGCCCTTCGCATCGGTTGCGCCCTGCTGGACCTTGCGGACGATATCCTCGGAAACGAGCGTGTCGCCGTTGAGAATCAGGAAGTCCCCGCGCATCGCCTCGCGCGCGATCCAGCAGGAGCCGAGGTTGTCGGCCACCTTGAAGAAAGGGTTGAAGCGGATGTTGATCTCGACGCGGGGATCGTGGATCGCGTTCAGGTGCTCTTCCAGCATGTCGGTCATGAAGCCGGTGACGACGTCGATCCGCTTCACGCCGCCGCGCGCCAGCATCTCGATCTGCCATTCGATCAGCGACTTGCCGGAGAAGTCGATCAGGCACTTGGGCCGCTCGGCGGTGAGCGGAAGCAGGCGCGAGCCCTGGCCGGCGCTGAGAAGAATGGCGTGTTCGATCATGGATTTCGTGCTTCACGATAGGGGGAGGTCGCCCCGCATCTAGGGAATGCTGGGCAAAAGGAAAAGGTGCGACCGCAAGGTGGCCCGTCGGTTGCCGGCGCGCGGCTGCGACAAATCGGCAGGGGACAGAACTGTTCAGCATGGGGACATTCGCCATCTGCACAGCTTGCAAGTCCCTTCCCCCTCGTTCAATGCAGCCGCAATGTCCGCCAAATTTAACCGCCGCGAGAGCAAGTCTCCGCTAGGGCGGATCATTCAGAACACGGCCTGGCTGCTGGGTGGCAAGGGTTTCGGCGCCGTCTGCGGCCTGGCCTATCTCGCCATCCAGACGCGCTCGCTGGGCCTGAAGGATTTCGGCCACTTCTCGCTGATCTTCGGGACGGCGCAGGCGCTGATCGCGCTCGCCAGCTTCCAGACCTGGCGCGTCGTGGTGCGCTACGGCAGCGAGCATGTCCACCAGAAGGACTGGGGCAAGCTCGGTCGCCTCGGCATGCTCTGCGGCTTGCTGGACGCGGTGGGCGCGGTGATCGGCTGCGGCTTGGCGGCGATCCTGATCTACGGGTTCGCCCATAAGCTGGAACTCAACCCGCACTTTGTGGACGTGGCCTTCTGGTTCTGCGTGGGTTCGCTCTGGGCGCTGGTCTCGGCACCGACGGGGATCGTGCGCGCGCTCAACCGCTTCGACATGGCAGTCTATGTCGAGGCGATCGTGCCGAGCGGCCGCCTTGCCGCCTCGCTCGTCATCTGGCTGACCGGGCCGAGCGTCGGCCGGTTCCTGTTCGCCTGGGCGGCGATCGATATCCTCGAAGCCCTGCTCTACTGGATCATGGCGCGGCGGCTTTGCCCCGAGGCGGTGAACCTTTCGAACTTGCGCAACTGGCGCAAGGCGATCGAGGAAAACCCCGGCGTCACGCGCTTCTTCACGCAGACTTACGTGGCCTCCACGATCGATGCAGCGATGCGGAACGGTCCGCTGCTGATTGTCGGCGCCTGGGTCGGCACCAAGGCGGCGGGTCTCTATCGCCTCGCTTCGCAGCTTTCACAGGCTTTGAGCAAGCTGTCCTCGCTGCTGACCCGTTCGGTCTATGCCGAAGTGGCGCGCGCGCGGGTTGCGTCGGAAGCGGCGGAGTTCCGCAAGCTGGCCTTGCAGACCAGCAAGATCGCCGGTCTCGCCGGGATCGTGGTGATCACGGTGGCGGTGCTGCTGGGCAAGCAAATGCTCGAATTCATCGGCGGCGACGATTTCGAACAGGGCGCGGCGATCCTCGTGCCGCTGACCCTGGCGGCCAGCTTCGACCTTGCCAGCGTCGCGTTCGAGCCGGTGCTCCACGCCACCGGGCGGGCGCGCCATTCGCTGATCGCACGGCTGATCGCGCTGGTCGCGCTGGCGATCGGGCTGGTGTTCCTGCTGCCGGTCGGCCCCAGCGGTGCGGCCTGGGCCGTGGCTCTGGGCGGCGCGGTGTCCTACCTGGCGATGGGCATCATGGCCTGGCGCACGCTCCAGCAGATCGACCGCAACGAGATCAGCATCGCACCCGATCCGGAAGACGATCTGCCGGTCGCCGATTCGGTGACCTGAACTCGACAGACGCGGATCGAGGGCTATCATGCCGACATGTCCTCATCCGCGAACACTCTGATCGAGCAGGCCCACGGCCTCGCCGACCGTATCGTCGCGCTGCGCCGCGCCATTCATGCCGAACCCGAGATCGGCCTCCACAACCCGAAGACGCGGGACAAGATCCGCGCGGCTCTGGCCCATCTGCCGCTGGAATGGCGCGAGGGTCCCTCGACCACCGGCCTGATCGCCACCCTGAAAGGCGGCGCGGGCGAGGGTGGCAGCGTGCTCCTGCGCGGCGATACCGACGCCCTGCCGATGCCCGAGGAAACCGGCCTGGCTTTCGCCTCGACCATTCCCGGCACGATGCACGCCTGCGGGCACGATACCCACGTCGCCATGCTGGCAGGCGCGGCGGAGATCCTCGCGAGCCGGGCGGAAAGCCTCAGCGGCGAAGTGCGCTTCATGTTCCAGCCCGGCGAGGAAGGCCATCATGGCGCCCGCTTCATGCTGGAGGACGGATTGCTCGGCGGGGAGGGTTTCGACCGCCCATTGCCGGGTGCCGCCTTCGCGCTCCACATCATGCCCAATGCGCCGCACGGGGTGATCGGCGGCCGGGCCGGACCGCTCATGGCGGCGGCGGACGAACTGCGCATCGTCGTGACCGGGCGCGGTGGCCATGCCTCGATGCCGCATGACACGGTCGATCCGGTGCCGGTCGCCTGCGAGATCGTCATGGCCATCCAGACGATGGTCGCGCGCCGCTACAGCGTGTTCGATCCGGTCGTGGTGACGATCGCCAAGGTCGAGGCGGGAAGCGCGCACAACGTGATCCCCGACACCGCCCGGCTCACCGGCACGATGCGCACCCTGTCGGCGGCCAATCGCGCGCGGCTGAAGGAGGAACTGCCGGTACTCGTCGCCGGTATCGCGGGGGCGCATGGCCTCAAGGGCGAAGTGACCATCCTCGAAGGCTTCCCGGTGACGATCTGCGATCCGCGCGCGGTGGACTTCGGCGAGCGCGTGGCCCGCGATCTTTACGGCGAAGCCGCATTCCAGCGGCTCAAGGACCCGATCATGGGCGCGGAGGACTTCGCCTATGTGCTGGAAAAGGTGCCCGGCGCGATGTTCTTCCTAGGCGTCGCGGAAGACGGCGCCGACTGGAAGCACTGCTGCGGCATCCACTCGACCAAGATGATGGTCGACGAAAAGGCCCTGCCGCGCGGCGCCGCCTTCCTGGCCGGGCTGGCGCAGGACTGGTTGCAGCGCGGGTTCGGTTGAGAGGATTCAGGCCTTCACGTCTTCCCATTCCGGGTGACGCCGGAACGCGGCGACGACGTAGCTGCACAAGGGCGCGATCTTGAAGTGGTTTTCCCGCGCGTCGGCCACCATCGCTTCGACCAGCCGCGCCGCCACGCCGCGATTGCCGATCTCGGTGGGGACGAGCGTGTGGTCGGCATAGTGCACGCCGTCGCGGGCCTGCCAGCTCAGGTGGCCGGTCACGTCGCTGTCGGCGAGGTGGGCCTGGTATTCGCCGCCGGTGGCGGTTTCGTGCTTGGTGATGGTCACACCGACCATGGGCCAATCTCCTTATTGACGGCGCCTATGTCCGCTCGCAGTGCATATGGTCATGAAATTCCTCTCCGACAACGCCGCGCGGGTCCACCCGAAGGTCTGGGACGCCATGCGAGCGGCCGACGCGCCCGATTCGCCCTATGACGGCGATGCGCTGAGCCGAGAGCTGGACGCGCGCTTTTCCGCGCTGTTCGGGCGCGACTGCGCGGCGCTCTGGGTGGCAACCGGGACGGCGGCGAACTGCCTTGCCCTGTCGGCCATGGTCGAGCCGCACGGCGCGGTGATCTGCCACCGCGAGGCGCATATCGAGATGGACGAGGGCGGCGCGCCGGGCTTCTACCTCCACGGCGCCAAGCTGTTGCTGGCCGACGGCGAGGGCGCGAAGATCACGCCGGAAGCTATCGCGCGGGTGCTCGACCCGATCCGCGACGGTGTCCATCAGGTCCAGCCCCATGCGATCTCGATCACCCAGGCAAGCGAATATGGCCGTGTCTACCGGCCCGAGGAACTGGCCACGCTGGCTCGTTTCGCCAAGGACAAGCGCCTCGGCCTGCACATGGACGGCGCGCGTTTCGCCAATGCGGCGGCGTTTATGGGTGGCGATGCGGCCGAGGCGGCGGGCGATGTCGATGCCCTGAGCTTCGGGATGGTCAAGAACGGCGGGATGAGCGCGGAAGCGATCGTGTTCTTCGATCCCGCCATGGCCGACAAGGTCCGCTTCCGCCGCAAGCGGGCCGGGCACCTGCAATCGAAGGGCCGCTATCTCGCCGCGCAGATCCTCGCGATGCTGGAGCGCGATCTCTGGCTGGACAATGCCCGCGCGGCCAATGCCGCCGCTGCCGAGATCGCGCAAGCGGCGAAGGACCGTCTGCTCCATCCGGTCGAGGCGAACGAGATATTCCTCACCTCCACCGCCGCCGAGCGGCTGGCGCTGCGTGGGCAGGGCTTCGAATTCTATGACTGGGGCGACGATGCCGCGCGCCTCGTCACCGCCTGGGATTCGCGCAAGGATCACGTTTCGGCGCTTGCCCGCGCGATTTCCGGACTGTGAGCGAGAGTCCCGCTCCGGCACCGGGCTTCCTGACGCCTGCCGTCGCGCTGCCGTTCCTGCTGGTGGCGCTGATCTGGGGATCGACCTGGTTCGTCATCACCGGCCAGATCGGCGAGGTGCCGGCCAGCTGGTCGGTCGCCTGGCGTTTCGTGCTGGCGACCCCGGCGATGTTTCTGGTCGCGGTGGTGATGAGGAAGAGCCTGAGGCTCGGCGCGGCGGGCCAGTGGCTGGCGCTGGCGGTGGGCGTGGCGCAGTTCTGCGGCAACTACAACTTCGTCTACCGCGCCGAGATGCACCTGACCTCGGGCATCGTCGCGGTGATGATCGGGCTGCTGCTGGTGCCGAACGCAGTGCTGGCGCGGCTGCTGCTGGGCCAGCCGATCACCTGGCGTTTCGCGATCGGCAGTGCCATCGCCATTGCCGGTCTCGCCCTGCTGCTGCTCCACGAGGCGCATGAGGCGCCGCTGGGCGGCAAGGTCCTGCTCGGCACCGTCTTCGCGCTGATCGCGATGATCTGCGCTTCGGTTTCGAACGTGATTCAGGCCAACGAGACCGGCAAGGCGCTGCCGATGGTCAGCCTGCTGGCCTGGGCCATGCTCTACGGCACACTGGCCGATGTCGCCGTGGCCTGGGCGACGTCCGGACCGCCGGTAATTCCGCAGGATGGGATGTACTGGCTCGGCACCGCCTACCTCGCGATTCTCGGCTCGGTGGTGACGTTCCCGCTCTACTACACGCTGATCCGCCAGCTCGGCGCGGGCAAGGCGGCCTACAACGGTGTCATGGTCATCATCATTGCGATGCTGATCTCGACCGCGTTCGAGGGCTATCGCTGGTCGCTGCTGGCGCTGGCCGGAGCGGCACTGGCGACGGTCGGGCTGGTCGTGGCGCTGAGGGCGCGCAGCCCCTCGCGGTAGGTCGGGAAGCGCGGGCGCCAGCCGAGCACGCGCCGGGCCTTGCCGTTCGCCACCCGGCGGTTCTCGGCATAGAACCCGCGCGCCATGGCGGAAAGCCGCGCCTCCTCCATCGACTGGAGCGGCGGCATCGGCAGGCCGAGCAGGCGGCAGGCTTCCTCGACCAGCGTGTTCTGGCCGCAGGGCAGGTCGTCCGCGAGGTTGTAGGCGCCGCTTGGCGCTTCGAGTCCGGCGATAACGCCTGCGGCAATATCCTCGACATGAGCGCGGCTGAAGACCTGCTCGGGCAGGGCGATGCGATGCGCGCGCCCGTCCAGAACCCTGTCCAGCACCGAGCGGCCGGGGCCGTAGATACCGGGCAGCCGATAGACCCGCGCGCCCAGCTTGAGCCACGCGCCGTCAGCCTCGGCCCGCGCGGTGCGGCGGCCAGTGCCGACCGGCGCGCTTTCGTCCACCCAGGCGCCGCCGGTATCGCCATAGACCCCGGTGGAGGAAAGGTAGGACAGCGGCATGCCCTTCAGCGCATCGCCGTAGCGTTCCAGGACCGGGTCGAGCGGCTCGCCCCGGCCTTCCTTGCCCGGCGGGGCCGAGGAAAGCACATGATCGGCATCGGCCAGCGCGAGGCGGACGTTGCCCTCGTCCTCGAACGAAAGCGTGCCCTCGCTGCCGGTGGAGAGCACTTCCCAGCCGCGCGCCACGGCCTGCCGGGCGATCACTTTCGCGGTATAGCCCAGCCCGAAGATGAACAGGCGTTTCGGTGTGCGGACGGACATCGGGCATTCCTTGCGATTCGGCTGTGAATTCGTCGCGCCAAGTCTGGCATTCGAGGGACAAGGCTCTAATTTAGCGGCATGGACATTGCCAGCACCCCCGCCTCGCCCGAAGCCGAAGCGCAGATCGCCGATGGCGCCCCCGCACCGCACGCGCCGCCGGTCATCCGCCGCGAGGATTATCAGCCGCCGGTCTGGCTGGTGCCGCAGATCTCGCTCGATTTCCGGCTGGGCGTGGACGAGACCCATGTCACGGCTACGCTTTCGATGCGGCGCAATCCCGCCGGAAACGGTGATTCCACGCTGCGCCTGAACGGCGACCAGCTTACCCCACTGGCGATCCGCGTCGATGGCGAGGCGGTGAACGACTGGCGCATGGACGGCGCCGACCTGCTCGTCGAACTGACCGGCGATGCCCATGACGTCGAAATCGAGACGTCGGTGAACCCGGCGGCGAACAGCCAGCTCATGGGCCTCTATGCTTCGAACGGCATGCTCTGCACCCAGTGCGAGGCCGAAGGCTTCCGCCGCATCACCTTCTTCCCGGACCGCCCGGACGTGCTCTCGACCTATTCGGTGCGCATGACGGGTGACAAGGCCCGCTTCCCTATCCTTCTCTCCAACGGCAACTGCACCGCAACCGGAGAGGGCGAGGACGGCACCCACTGGGCCGAATGGCACGACCCCTGGCCCAAGCCGAGCTACCTCTTCGCGCTCGTCGCGGGCGATCTCGTGGCCAACCATGCCGCGTTCACCACGCGCTCGGGCCGCAAGGTCGATCTCAACATCTGGGTCCGCGCGGGCGACGAGCAGCGCACCAGCCACGCGATGGATTCGCTGATCCACTCGATGAAGTGGGACGAGGACACCTTCGGGCGCGAATACGATCTCGACCTGTTCAACGTCGTCGCCGTGTCGGACTTCAACATGGGGGCGATGGAGAACAAGGGCCTCAACGTCTTCAACACCCGCTATGTCCTCGCCGAGCCGGAAACCGCCACCGATGCCGATTACGACGGCATCGAGAGCGTGATCGGCCACGAGTATTTCCACAACTGGTCGGGCAACCGCGTGACCTGCCGCGACTGGTTCCAGCTTTCGCTCAAGGAAGGCTTCACCGTCCTGCGCGATCAGCTGTTCAGCGCCGACATGGGCAGCGAGGCGGTGAAGCGCATCGAGGACGTGCGGGTCCTGCGCTCGGCCCAGTTCCCCGAGGACTCGGGGCCGCTCGCCCATCCGATCCGCCCTGATTCCTATCAGGAGATCAGCAACTTCTACACCGCCACCGTCTACAACAAGGGCGCCGAGGTGATCCGCATGATGCGGACCATGGCGGGAACCGAGAAGTTCCGGGCTGGCACCGATCTCTATTTCGACCGCCACGACGGCGAGGCCGCGACCTGCGAGGATTTCGTCAAGGCGATCGAGGACGGCACCGGGCTGGACCTCACGCAGTTCCGCCTCTGGTACTCGCAGGCGGGCACGCCGCAGGTCGCGGTGGAATTGGCGCATGCGGGCGAGACGGCCACGTTGACGCTGACCCAGACGGTTCCGGTTACGCCGGGCCAGCCCGAGAAGCAGCCGGTGCCGATCCCGCTGCGCCTCGCCTTGTATGATCGCGACAGCGGCCGCCATGCGGGCGAGCAGTTGGTCGTGCTCGACAAGGGCAGCCAGAGCTTCACCTTCGAGGGCTTCGCGCTTCCGCCGGTGGTCTCGATCAACCGCGGGTTCTCGGCCCCGGTCGCCATCGACATGGAGCGCTCGAACGAGGACCTCGTGTTCCTCGCCGCTCATGACGACGATCCTTTCGCTCGCTACGAGGCGATGCAGAGCCTCGTCGTCCAGCATCTCGTGGCGGCTGTAAGCGGCGGCCTGTCGGACGCCGCGCGCGCCGAGGGCCGCCGGGCGATCGGCGAGGCCTTCGCCGCCGTGCTGGCGGACGAGGCGCTCGACGACCTGATGCGCGGCGAACTCATGGTCCTGCCGGGCGTCGCCTATCTGGCCGAGCAGGTGCTGGTGGCTGACCCGGCCGCGATCCACGAGGAACGCGAGGCGCTCAAGGCCTGGCTCGGCGGCGAACTGGCGGACGTGCTGGGCGTTCTGCACGACCGCGTATCCGCCGTGCTCTATGGCCGCGATGCCGCCGCGCGCGGTGCCCGCAAGACCAAAGGCCAGGCGCTCGTGCTGATCGCCGCGGGCGACGGCGCCGAGGGGGCCCGCCGTGCCATCGCGCAATACCGCGCGGCGGACAACATGACCGACCGCCAGTCGGCGCTCACCGTGCTCTGCAACCTCGAAGGCCCCGAGCGGGAGGAAGCGCTCGCCGACTTCCTGCGCCGCTATCAGGGCAATGCCCTCGTCATCGACAAGTGGTTCGCGCTCCAGGCGGGTTCGTTCCACCCGCAGGTACTGGAGCATATCGAGGCGCTGGCCCGCCACCCGGAGTTCACGCTGAACAATCCCAACCGTGCCCGCGCGCTCTACATGACGGCGGCGGTGAATCCCAAGGCGTTTCACGACGCGAGCGGCGCGGGCTACCGGATGATCGGCGAGCTGATCCGCAAGCTCGACCCGATCAATCCCCAGACCACCGCGCGCTTCGTGCCGCAGCTTGGCCGCTGGCGGCGGATCGAGCCGGTCCGCGCGGCGATGATGCGCGCCGAACTGGAGAAGATCGCCGCCGAGCCCAATCTCTCGCGCGACGTGCGCGAGCAGGTGAGCAAAAGTCTTGGCTGAATTGAGGGCTGAACCGGGGGCCGTGGAGATCAACCGCGCCCGTCTGCTGGAAGGCCTGCCACACGGCTTCCTCGGTCGTCGCGGCGGTGTCAGCAGCGGCGCGGTCGAGGGCCTGAACGCCGGTCTCGGCTCCGGCGACGAATCGGCGGCGGTGGCGGAAAACCGTCGCCGCGCCGCCGCTGCCGTGCTGCCGGGGGCGCCGCTGGTCTCCGTCTATCAGGTCCATTCGCCCGATTGCGTGATTCTCGGCGCCGACATGTGGAGCGATGTTAATCGGCCTCATGCCGATGCCCTCGTCACCGACCGACCCGGCGTGTTGATCGGCGTCGTCACCGCCGACTGTGCGCCGGTGCTGCTGGCGGACCGAGAAGCGGGCGTCGTCGGCGCCGCCCATGCCGGTTGGAAGGGCGCCATCGGCGGCGTGACCGACAGCACCATCGCGCAGATGATATCGCTCGGCGCCGAACGATCGCGCATCGTCGCGGCGGTAGGGCCTTGCATCGCGCAGGAATCCTACGAGGTGGACGAAGGCTTTTGCGACCGATTCCTTACCGAAAACGGCGGAAACGCGAGGTTCTTCGTGGAAGGTCGCGAGGGGCACTGGCAGTTCGACCTGGAGCTTTACGTCGCCGCGCGGCTGGAAGCGGCGGGGATCGCCGGGGTGGAGCGCCTCGGCCTCGATACTTATGCGGCGCCGGAGCGGTTCTATTCCTATCGCCGCGCCACGCACCGGGCCGAGGCTGCCTATGGGCGCCAGATATCCCTGATTGCGGCGGGCTGAAAAAGGCCCGTCCGGCCTGTCCGCCGGATAGTTATACCTTGAATTCCTTGATGACCCTCCGGCCCTGCCCGACCAAAAAGGCGGTTGGCAGGGCAGGTTTCCCTGTATATCAGAACCTCAAAGTCGGTATTCGCTTCGGGTCGCGCCCGAGGCAACTAACCGTCAACGGGGGGCCGTTACGGGGATACCAGACAAAAAAATAGAATTGGTCAGGAATCTGGGCTTGCTACCGGAATCCCGGGAGTAGGTTGTCAATAACAAGGCAAGGGCAATCATGGCAGAAGCAGATGGCGTGCGGCGGCGCGATTTCATCAATATCGCCGCTGTAAGCGCGGCGGGTGTCGCCGGCGTGGGCATCGTCGTCCCGCTGGTCAGCCAGATGTCCGCATCGGCGGACGTTCTCGCGGCGTCATCGACCGAGATCGACATTTCCTCGATCCAGCCCGGTCAGGCCATCAAGGCGATCTTCCGCAAGCAGCCGGTTTTCGTGCGCAATTTGACGCCGCACGAGATTGCCGAAGCCAACAAGGTGGACGTTTCCTCGCTCCGCGATCCGCAGACGCTTGAGGAACGCACCAAGGAAGGCAAGGAGAACTGGCTGATCACCATGGGCGTCTGCACCCACCTGGGCTGCGTTCCGCTAGGTGCCGGGGAGGGTGAACCCAAGGGCGAGTTCGGCGGCTACTTCTGCCCCTGCCACGGCTCGTCCTACGACACGGCAGCCCGTATCCGCAAAGGCCCCGCGCCGAAGAACCTCGAGGTTCCGGAATACGCCTTCACCACCGACACGGTCGTAAAGATCGGTTGAGGCCGAGAGAGAGGATCAAGAACATGAGCTTTCCCTGGGCCAAGGAATACAAGCCGAGCCACCCCTTCATGCAGTGGATGGACGACAGGCTGCCCCTGCCGCGCCTCGTCTACAACTCGGTCGGCGGCGGCTATCCGGTTCCGCGCAACCTGAACTATTTCTGGAACTTCGGTTTCCTCGCCGCGCTCTGCCTGGTTTTGCAGATCGTCACCGGCATCGTCATGGCCATGCACTATGCGGCCAATACGCAGGTGGCTTTCGACACTGTCGAACAGACCGTGCGCGACGTGAACTGGGGCTGGATGATGCGCTATGCGCACGCCAACGGCGCCTCGGCCTTCTTCGTCGTGATCTACGTCCACATTTTCCGCGGCTTCTTCTACGGCTCGTACAAGGCCCCGCGCGAGATGGTGTGGCTGCTCGGTGTGGTGATCTTCCTGCTGATGATGGCCACCGCCTTCATGGGCTATGTCCTGCCCTGGGGCCAGATGAGCTTCTGGGGCGCCAAGGTCATCACCGGCCTGTTCGGCGCGATCCCCTTCGTGGGCGAGCCGCTCCAGCAGTGGCTGCTCGGCGGTTTCGCGCCGGATAATGCCGCGCTCAACCGCTTCTTCTCGCTGCACTACCTGCTGCCCTTCGTGATCGTCGGCGTGGTGATCCTGCACATCTGGGCGCTGCACATTCCGGGTTCGTCGAATCCCACCGGCGTCGAAGTGAAGAGCGAGAGCGACACGGTGCCGTTCTACCCCTACTACGTCGCCAAGGACGGCTGGGCGATCGGCGTCTTCGCGATCCTGTTCTGCACCGCGCTGTTCTTCTTCCCGAACGCGCTGGGCCACCCGGACAACTACATTCCGGCCAACCCGATGAGCACGCCCGCGCATATCGTGCCCGAATGGTACTTCTGGCCGTTCTACGCGATCCTGCGCGCCTTCACCCAGGACTTCTTCTTCATCCCGGCCAAGCTGATGGGCGTGCTGGCGATGTTCGGGGCGATCCTCGTGTGGTTCTTCCTGCCCTGGCTGGACCGTTCGCCGGTCCGCTCGGGTTCGTATCGCCCGCTCTACAAGAAGTTCTTCTTCTTCGGCCTGATCCCGGCCATGGCGGTGCTGTTCTACTGCGGCGGCGCCCCGGCGGAAGAGCCTTACGTGATGCTCAGCCAGATCGCGGCGCTCTACTACTTCGCGCACTTCCTGATCGTCATCCCGATCGTTTCGGCCATCGAGAAGCCCGATCCGCTGCCCTTCTCCATCACCGAATCCGTGCTCGGCGAGGATGAGGCGGCCAAGCTCGCCCCCGCGCCTTCGGCGACGGTCGCCTGACAACAGCTGGAACGAAAGACGAAAGACATGGCACGCATTCTCTCGATCCTCGTCGGGCTGTTCTTCACGGTGGCGCTGGCCTGGTCCTTCGGCAAAGGGGCCTACCAGCAGATCACCGAGCCGCCCGCCGCAACCGCCGAGCATGAATTCCACCTCCACCCCAAGGAAGTGAGCTTCGCCAGCGACGGCGCCTTCGGCAAGTTCGACCGCCAGCAGCTGCAGCGCGGCTTCCAGGTCTACAAGGAAGTCTGCGCCGCCTGCCACGCCCTGCGCCACGTCGCCTTCCGCGACCTTGCGGCGCTGGGCTACAACGACGCCGAAGTGAAGGCGATCGCCAAGGGCTTCCAGGTTCCGGTCTACAACAACGCCACGGGCGAAGTGGAAACCCGCGAAGGCGTGGCGACCGACTACTTCCCGCCGGTGATGTACGGCGGCCAGGGCACCCCGCCCGACCTTTCGCTGATCACCAAGGCGCGTCATGACGGCCCGGCCTATGTCTACTCGCTGCTGACCGGCTATCAGGACCAGCCTGCTGCGCTTCTGAAGAAGTTCCCGGATGCGAAGACGCCGGACGGCCTGCACTACAATCCGTACTTCGCGAATCTCAACCTCGCGATGCCGCCGCCACTGACCGGCGAGGGTCAGGTGACTTACGGAGACGGCACCAAGGCGACGGTCGACCAGATGTCGAAGGACGTTTCGGCTTTCCTGATCTGGACCGCCGAACCCAAGCTGGAAAAGCGCAAGCAGACCGGCTGGCCGGTGCTGGGCTTCCTGCTCTTCGCGACGATCCTGGGCTATATGTCCTACCGCAACATCTGGGCCGGCAAGAAGCACTGAGGCTTCCTTTCCGGAACCGAGCGAAGGGCCTCCGCCATCCCGTGATGGCGGAGGCCCTTTCGTTTGGGGGTTCGACCCCGTAAGGACGGCGACCATGACCCTCGACGAAATCAAGGCGCTGGTGCGCACCGTGCCGGACTTCCCCAAGCCCGGCATCCTGTTCCGCGACGTGACCACGCTGGTCGGCAACGGCCCCGGCTTCGCGGCGGCGGTCGATCTGATGGCGGAAACGGTGAAGGCCTCGGGCGCCGATACCATCGCCGGGGTCGAGGCGCGCGGCTTCATCTTCGGCGCGGCGATCGCGGCACGGCTGGGGCTGGGCTTCGTCTCGATCCGCAAGCCCGGCAAGCTGCCGGTGCCGGTGATCGCCATCGACTATGCCCTGGAATATGGCACGGACACGCTGGAAGTGGACCCCGAGGCCGTGGGCGAGGGGCATCGGGTCATCCTGATCGACGACTTGCTGGCGACCGGCGGCACCGCGCTCGCCGCCGCCGAATTGCTACGCCGCGCTGGAGCGACAGTGGAACACGCGCTTTTCGCCATCGACCTGCCCGATCTCGGCGGCGCCGAACGCCTTCGCGCAGCGGGCATTATCCCCCATGCCCTGCTCGATTATCCCGGCCATTGAAGCAGTTTCCACGTCTTATCGCGGCCAAGGCACAAGGAAGGCGTTGACGAGGGCCGTCCTCTCGTGGCAAGCGGCTGCCACGACGCTGGACACGGTGCCCTGATCGGGCACAGCCCTTCGATGGGCGGGTATAGCTTAGTGGTAAAGCTCCAGCCTTCCAAGCTGGCTATGCGGGTTCGATTCCCGCTACCCGCTCCAGTCCATGATACGTGCTTATAGAGGTACGTGAATGGTCGTTTTCTGCTTTTTTTGAGTGATGCACGGTCCGGGCGATTCCGGATATGGTCGATGCCGTTTCGGCCTTGGGCCAGTGCCCTAAATGGACCTACAGCCCTCATGCGCTGATGGCCCTTGCGATCGCAGGCGAATCGTCCGGATCGGGTCTCTTGGCAATGACGGTCGGATGCTTGAACGGCAAGGCGGCAACCGGCACGAAACGGCAGTTTGCTGCGGAACGTAGCCCGGCTTCAAAGCCAGACATCCTGCTCTTGCTGCCAGGCCGGAAACATCGAGAGATACTGCACCAGGCGCGGTCGATCCGAGCGATTGGGACTGGCGCCGTGAGGGATATCGTGGCGGCAGATGACGAGATCGCCTGCCCGTCCTGCTATCGGCACGGCCTCGTCGTCGAGATCGACCCCGCGCGGATCGCGATTTCCGAGGCCGTCTAGCCAGGCATCGAGGCGATGGTGGAAGCCCGGCACCAGGCGAAAGGCGCCCTGGTCCGGCCCGGTGTCGGTCAGGTAGAGCACACCGAACAGGCCGAAAGGCACCGGGCGGTGCAGGCTGCAATCCCAGTGCAGCGGGGTCGCCCGGAAGGGGGCCTTCGGCGTGACGGGCGGACTGAAGCCGACCCGGTCGATGCTGGGCCAGAGGTCGGCGGTGCCCCATAGCTGCGCGAAAGCCTTATGTACCCGCTTGCCGCGCCGGGCGGCATCCTGCTGCGGGCTCTGGAAATGCTGGAGCATGATCCCTTGCGGGCGCGGGGCGTACCATGTGGCGGGTACGTCCGGCCGTGCCTGCGCCCGTTGCCAGACCAATCCCGTCAGAGCCTCGATTTCGGCAGGGGCGATGGCATCGCTCAGCACGGCGTAGCCATCGCGCTCCCACCGCGCGAGTTCGCGTTCGTCCAGAACCGGCGGCATGGCATCGATGGCAGCGAAGTGATCTTTTGCCGTGGCCGGAGCAAGGCGGTCCTCGATCCAGGCGGTGTAGCGGGCAAGCGCATCCGGGTGCGGCATTCCCGCGACTTCGACGATCCAGTTCCGCAACTCCTCCGGTGAGGGGCGGTTTTGCACCAGCCAGGTCATCGTCTGTTCAAGGCCCAGGCCGAGCATGCTGAGCATCACGCGGGTGTGGGTGCCAAATGTTCCGTTGCATTCGCCAAGCATCAGGCCGCGAAAGGCGTCCAGACCCGGGATGTCGGGAAAGGGGGGATCCGAACTCCTGCGCGAATGCGGGCTCACACGCGCTCCGCTTGATGCCCGGCGATGGGCAAGGCCATTGTCGCCACCATGGCATGCTGGAGCAGGGCCGGAAACTCCTCGCTTTCCAGGACATAGGGGCCGGGGCGATTGCTGAGCGTATTGTTGAGCACCCCGTACATCACCTGAAATCCGAAGCGCACTTTCTCGGCGCTTACCTGGCTTCGATCGATGTCCGGGCGTTCGAGGACGCGCTCGATATAGGCGCTCGCGAGATTGTAGGCGTTGCGGCGGAAGGGTTCCCAGGCCTGTTCCGAATCGAGGCTGACCTTGAAGGCGGAGCGAAAGAATGTGTCGTGGCGCAGATAGCGTTCGACTTGCGCATTCACCAGTTTCGGCAGGATGTCCTCGAACGCTTCCTGGCGGACGATGCGTTCGAGCATCGGACCGGATTCGGCCGCAGCGAAGACCATGACCGCCTTGAACAGCGTTATCTTGTCGGGAAAACGCGCATAGAACGCACCGGTGGAGCATCCTACGGCAGTGCAGATATCGATGATGCCGGCTTCGTCGAAAGGTTTGCGGCGGGCCATGGCAAGGGCTTCGCGGATGAGGCTGTCCCGCAAGGCGCGGCTTCGCGCCTGCGTCGCGGGCACGACGCCCACTTTCGCCAAATCGTCCTCGATGTCGATTGTACGGCCCGTATCCATCATGGGCATGGGCATCGCCGATAGCGCGCGCATTGTCTATCGCAACTAAACAGAATGAGATTCTTATTCGTATTGACCGGAGCGTGGCAGCGATGTTAGGCGGCCCGCAACAAGCTCGATCAGGGCTGGATACGCAGGTTGAGAGGAATTCGATGATTCTCGAGTCGCATAAGTCTACGTTCAATCGCCGCGCACTCTTGCAGGCGGCCATGACGACCGCTGCCGGCGGCATACTGGCCGGTTCGGCATCTTCCCTTCTCGCGCAGACATCGGGGCCTAAACCGGCTTCGAACCCGACTGCCAACAGGGGCGCCAAGCTCGTGCTGCTCGGCACCAAGGGCGGGCCGCGTGTCGGCGGCACCCGCTCCAATCCGGCCAATGCGCTGGTGGTGGACGGCAAGGTCTATGTCATCGACACCGGCATGGGCGTGACGGCGCAGATCGTGAAGGCGGGTCTCAACCTCGCCGATATTCGCGCGATCTTCATCTCGCACATGCATTCCGACCATGAGCTGGAATTCGGCAACCTCGTCTACAACATATGGGCGGCAGGCGCGCTGCGCACGCCGGTGGATGCCTATGGCCCGGTCGGGATCGAGGCGATGGCTGCCGATTTCTGGCGGCTCAACCGCATGGATATCGCCACCCGCATGGTCGACGAAGGCAAGGTCGATCCTGCGACTCTGCTGCGCGCGCACGACTTCGCGGCGAAGCAGGGGCCGGTCATGGCGGAAGGCGGCGTGAAGGTCTCGGCGTTCACCACGCCGCATCCCCCGATCGAGAACCTCGCCTATCGCTTCGAAACGCCTTACGGCAGCGTCGTCTATTCGGGCGATACCGCCTACAATCCGGCGCTGGCGGATTTCGCGCGCGATGTCGACGTGCTGGTGCACGAGGTGCTCTACGTTCCCGGCGTCGACCGTCTCGTCCAGAGGGCCAACGGGACGCCGGCTTTCCGCAATCACCTGATCGAAAGCCACACGACGGCTGAGCAGGTCGGACAGATCGCCACGCGGGCGCGCGCGAAGAAGCTGGTGCTCAGCCATTTCGTACCGGGCGACATGGACTGGATCACCGATGCCATGTGGCGCGAGGAAGTGGCCAAGCATTACAAGGGCGAGATCGTGGTCGGCCGCGATCTCATGGAAATCCCGCTCGGGTAAACGGCGAGAGGATGACGATGCGCAACCGGATATTTCCGCTGCGCGATCGGGGCCTCGCCGGATGCGTGACGATCGGACTGCTCATGCCGGGCTGCGCTTTTGCAGCCGCGGGCGATGACGTGCAGCCGGCGTCCACGCAGACGGCCGCCCCGGCGCCGCAGCCCGCCCCCGTACCCGCCGACCCGCTCAAGTCGCCCTATCCGGCCGAGGCCGATGGACAAGGGCCCAGGACAGGCCCGAACTACATGATGCTGCGCGGCGGCGAGGATTGGCGGTTCCTCCGCAGCCCAAAAGCGAAGCGCGACTGGGCCTCGCCGCTCAAGTTCATTCCGCTTGATGGGGACGGCGATGTTTCGCTGACACTGAACGGCGATCAGCGCAGCAGTGTCAGCCTCTCCACCCGGCCCTTGCTCAACGACACGACCGACCGTGTCGAAGTGCTGTCGCGTACGACCATCGGTGCCGACCTGCGGATCGGCCCGGCGGTGCGGTTCTACGGCGAACTGGCGTCGGGGCGGATTTTCGGGAAGAACGAGAACAAGCATATCCCGATCCAGAAGAACGACCTGATCGTCCAGCAACTCTTCGCCGAAGTCCGTGCGCCGGTCGCAGGCGGCGTGGCGCGCCTGACGGTGGGGCGGCAGGAGTTCTTCGACGGTCCGCGCTTCATCGTCAGCCCGCGCGAGAACCCGAACGTCCGCGTCTCGATGAACGGCGCGCGGCTGTCGATGGACTGGAGCCGCTTCCGCTTCAGCGCCTTCCATTTCGAGCCGACCGAACAAGGCTCCGGCTGGCTGGACGACAGGATCGGCAACGGCGAGCAACTCAGCGGAATTTATTCCAGCGTGCTGGTCTCGGGCGGCGGTCTCAAGGCCGGGTCGGCGGTCTATTTCGATCCGTTCTACTACCATTTCGAGGATGACGACCGCACGCTCGGCCGCCTGTCCGGCAAGGATCGGCGCGAGACTTATGGAGCGCGGTTCTGGGGGCATCTGGGGCCGGTGGCGTTCGACTGGACGGCGATGAAGCAGGACGGCCGCTTCGGCGTGCGCAAGGTCGATGCCTGGGCCGTGAGCACCAACCAGTCGGTCGCACTGGGCAAGGGCGTGGCGGCGCCGCGGCTGGGGTTCCACGCCGACTATGCTTCGGGCGGCGGTACGTTCGATAAGACCGGGAAGGTCGGTTCGTTCAACTTCCTCTACAATGCCACCGTCATCTTCAGCGACGACAACTACATCGGCGCGGTCAATATGATGGGTGTCGCCCCGACCCTGGCGGTGCCGGTCACGAAGAAACTCCAGCTGACCGGAGAGGCGGGCTTCTACTGGCGGCCGAACGAAAGCGACGCGGTCTATCGCGGCAATTCGCAGGTCTATGCCGGGACGCAGAACGTGGCTGGGCGGCACGTCGCCAACATCGCCCGGATCAAGGCGAACTGGGCGCTGAACCCGCATGTGGCGCTGGCCGGATACGTGAACTACGTCGAGGCCGGGAAGGTCCTGCGCCGCGCCGGATATGGCGATAACCTGTTCGTTCAGACCATGCTGACCGTGCGGTTCTGATCCACGGCCCCGGCAGTCCACTGTCTTCCAGAGCGGTAAGGATCGGAGTGCGCCATTTCCGCAGGCGCACTCCGATCGATCGGCATCCTCGTTTGGGTCTCCTCACGAACGGGAATTCGCAGGGTCGGAAAAAATTCCGCGATCGAAACGACACCGCCGCAACTTTTGGCGGTGCTCCAGCGAACAGGGGTAAGAGGCGGCCTGAAGGCGTGCCCTCGATCACCAACGCATCGGAGCATTGCAGATGAAGAACCCGAAGAACGCAGTCCTTTCGCTGGCCCTCGGAATGCTGATGGCAGCGGCGCCGACACCGAGCTTCGCAGCCCTTCCGCAAGGCGCCAAGGCTCCCGATTTCACCTTGCATGCAGCGCGCGGCGGCAAGCCCTTCGACCTGTCGCTTGCCAAGGCGCTGAGGAAAGGCCCGGTCGTCCTCTACTTCTTCCCGGCAGCCTTCACGTCCGGATGCACCGTGGAGGCGCATCTCTTCGCCGAAGCCACCGATGGTTTCAGCAAGATGGGCGCCAGCGTCATCGGCGTGACCGCCGGAAACGTCGAGCGGGTTGCCGAATTCTCGAAGTCGGAATGCCGGGACAAGTTCGCGGTCGCCGCGGATCCGGGCGCCAAGGTCGCGGCCAGGTTCGATACCGTGATGAAGGGCACGAAGCAGGCGATTTCCGACCGTACCTCCTTCGTCATCGCGCCGAACGGCACGATCCTCATGAGCTATACCGACGGCAATCCGCAGGCGCATATCCAGAAGACCATGGCTGCCGTCCGCGCCTGGAAGGCAAAGCACGGCTGATCCGGCCGCCGTTTCCGTTCATCGCCTGATCCCTGTCGTCCGCGAGGCCCCGCCATGCTTGTCGCCATCCTTTCCGCCTTTCTCGGCGGCGTGATCCTGAATCTCATGCCGTGCGTTTTCCCGATCATCTCGCTCAAGGCATTCGGGCTTGCGCGGCAGGGCGGCGATCCCGGTCGCATGCGCCGGGAAGGGGCTGCCTTCTTCGCGGGCACCCTGCTGGCGATGCTGGGACTGGCGGGGACGCTGATCGCCTTGCGGGCCGGGGGGCAGGCGGTGGGCTGGGGTTTCCAGCTTCAGTCCCCGCTCGTGGTGGCCGTGCTGGCGCTCGTGCTGCTGGGCTCGGCGCTGAACCTGTTCGGTATCTTCGAGTTCGGCCTTGGTCTCCAGCGCGTGGGTCAGAAGCTGGACGGTCGGGAAGGGCTGCTGGGCGCGGCCCTGACCGGCGCGCTTGCCGTGGTCGTCGCGACCCCCTGCGCCGGGCCGTTCATGGCGGGCGCGATCGGTTACGCGCTGGTGCAGCCGCCGCTGGCTGCTCTTGCCATCTTCGCGGCACTTGGTGCCGGGGTGGCGGCGCCTTTCACGTTGCTTTCCTTCAGCCCGGCCCTGGCCAGCTGCCTGCCGCGCCCGGGATCGTGGATGACGACGCTCAAGCATGCGTTGGCTTTCCCGATGCTGGCCGCCGCGGCCTGGCTGCTCTGGGTGCTTGCCCAGCAAACGGGCAGCGCCGGCCTTGCCGTGATGCTGGGCTGCGCGCTGATTCTGGCCTTTGCCGGGTGGATTTTCGGCATGGCGCAGCGGCAGCGCATGGCAGGGCGGCCTTCAGGCGCGCTCCATGTCGTGGCGGCTTCCGGCGTGCTCGCCATCGTACTCGGCCTCTGGCCCGGCAACGGCTTCCTGGCCAAGCCCGACGCCGCGCAGGCATCGCCCGCCACGGCGGAGTTCCGGTCCGTGGCCTGGTCGCCCGAGCGCGTTGCCGGCGAACGTGCCGCCGGACATCCTGTCTTCGTGGATTTCTCGGCGGAGTGGTGCCTGACCTGCAAGGTGAACGAGAAAGCCGTCCTATCCACCGCCGCATTCAAGACCGCCGTCGCGCGGACCGGAACGACCTACATGGTGGCGGACTCGACGAACTATGACGCGCGGATCGAGCAGGCTATGATGGAGCTTGGACGATCGGGCCTGCCGCTCTACCTCGTCTATCCGGCGGGAGGCGGCGATCCGGTAGTATTGCCGCAGGTCCTCGATACGAAGACGGCCGTGCAGGCGCTCGAGGCGGCTTCGGGCAGGAAGGGATGAAGGCAATGGTGGAACCGCGATTGCCCTTGGCAGGCGCCTCGTAGCCAGCGCGTGCCGGACGACCTGCCCCTCGAAGACGATTGGCCCGCCCTCATGCGGCTGGCGCAGGATGGCGACCAGCGCGCCTACCGGCTGGTGCTGCGCGCCATGGTTCCCGCGATCCGCATTCGCGTGCGCCGCCGGATCTTCGACGAGACCCTGATCGAGGATGTCGTGCAGGACGTGCTGATTGCCGTGCACCGGCTCCGGCATACTTACGACCCCGCGTTGCCGCTGCTGCCGTGGATTTCCGCGATCGCATCGGCCCGCGCGATCGATGCCCTGCGGCGACAGGGCCGGTTCCGCAGGCGGGAGGTGAGCGACGAGGCAGCGCTGGGCGAGGCGATCGATGCCGGTGCCTCGGCCGCTTTCGAAAGCCTCGACGCCGGGGCGGACCTTGCCGGAATGCTGGGCGTCCTGCCCGAGAGACAACGCGAAATGGTGGAAATGGTGAAGCTGCGGGAAATGTCGCTCGACGCAGCGGCGCAGGAAAGCCGGCTTTCGGTATCGGCGGTGAAGTCCCTGCTGCACCGCGCGATCCTGAAGCTGCGCGAACATGGAAAGCAGACTCATGGCTGATCATGCAACGCTCATCGATGCTCTCAGCGCCGAGGCCGGACCGGTCCGGCGCGTTTCGCCTGCGTGGGTGAGGGCGCTGTTCTGGGCGCCGCTTGCGCTGGGACTGGGTTATCTCGCGACCAATCTGGTGCACCGTGCGAGCACGGACTGGGCCGATCCGCTGGCGTTTGTCGCTGCCGCGAATATCGTGATTTCACTGATGCTGGGTGTCGCCGCTTTCATCGCGGCGTTGTCGGTCAGTATTCCCGGCGGCAGGGTCCGGGCGAAAGGCTGGATTGCCGGGGGCGTGGCGGCATGGCTCGCGCTGGCTTTGTTCAGCATCTCCCTCTCGGGCGATCCCCGCGGCGTGTTGGGCGAGGGCAGCTATTGCTTCACGTTCGTCGTGACGGCCGGGCTTCCCATGGTTCTTGTCGGAATCCTTGCCCTCAGGCGTACGCGTTCGCTGAAACCGGTCCGGTCGTTGGGCTTGGCCGGTATGGGGAGCGCGTTCTTTTCGTTCGGCTTGCTGGCGTTCTGCCACCCGGTCGAACTCTCGGCGATGGATTTCGCCGCGCATATCGTGGCCGGGATGCTGCTGGGCGGGGTTGCGGTCCTGCTGGGCCGCAGGATTGTCGCGCTGTCTCAAGTGCGGATCCGGTAGGCATGGAACATGAGAAAGGCCGTTTCCGCTGGCAAGAACCGGGCGTGCCCTGCTGGCCGCATCGGCGGAGGTCAGGCGCTGTGGGTCGCGGGTGATAACAGCCCAGCCGCCTGGTCCCTTGCATGGCGGAAACGCATTTTGCAGCGCTGGGAGCGTGCTAGGTAAAGGTAAGGCTTGCGTTACGCCAAGGCCGCCGCCTTATCTTCGCGCAAGGTCGGGCAGCGCTACGCCGCGCAGCGATTATCTCAGGATCGACCAGACAATCGGGTCCGGAAGGGAGAAGTTCTCGGCTCCGTTAAAGGCGCGGCACAGCGCTAGGAGACGTTCTTCCTTAGTCCAAGAGCAACATCTGCGAACGCTCGTCTATTCGTTATGATGTGGCACCCCATACCGAAGTATGTACCGGGTTTTTTGGCAATCTATATCTTCATATAGTTGGATAACCGGAGGCGAGAAAATAATCGGCGTCCAGGCTGCCGGAGTGTTCTCTGATCAGCGTCGAGCGGAAGATAAGGCGCCATGAACCGGAAACGTCTGGTAGGCACAATTGTGCTTGCAGCATCAGCAGCTGGTCTCGTTGCGCTGGGCCTGACCTGGAGGCCGTCGATGGCAGCGATCGATCCTCCCAAGGCCGGTTCGTTCCCTGCTCCTCTGGTGGATCGCGGCGCGACGCTCGCCAAGCTCGGCGATTGTGCCGTGTGCCATACCGCTCCCGGTGGCCGACCCCTGGCGGGCGGAAGGCCTTTGGCAACTCCATTTGGCACCCTGTTCGCGAGCAACATCACGCCGGATGCGGAAACGGGGATCGGCAATTGGTCCTACGACGCATTTCGTCGGGCGATGCGTGACGGTGTGTCCCGAACGGGTTCCCATCTCTATCCCGCGCTTCCTTATGATCACTATACGCACGTCAACGAGGGCGATCTCAAGGCCATTTACGCCTATCTGATGACGCGCCGCGCGGTTCATGCGCCTAAGCCGGACAACAAGCTCATTTTCCCGTTGGGATTCCGCCCGTTTCTGGCCGGATGGAAGTTCCTCTATCTTCACCACGGCGAGATTCCCTACGACAGTGACCAGTCTCCTCAGTACAATCGAGGTGCCTATCTGGCTGAAGGGCTGGGTCATTGCGGTGGTTGCCATACGCCGCGAAACCTTATGGGTGCCGAGGTGGCATCGAAAGCTTATGGTGGCGGCATTGCGGAAGGTTGGCGCGCGCCCCCTCTGAACACGGCAAATCCTGCGGCGCGTAGATGGACGGCCGAGAGTCTTTATGCGTTCCTGCGTACAGGTGTTTCACCGGAGCATAGTGCGGCGGGTGGCCCGATGGGCCCGGTGGTGGAGAGCCTTTCCTCCGTACCCGAAGAGGACGTGCGAGCGCTTTCCGTCTACTTCGCGGCAAAGATGGGGAATGCCTCGGTCTCGGGGACGCCGGAGGTGCTGGTGGATCGCCCGGTCGAGGCGGCGGCCGCTTTTCCGGAAGGCGCCAGGATCTTTGCCGGCGCCTGCGCCGGCTGCCATGGGAGCGGCGCGCCGATGATGGCGCAGGGCAGACCGGCGCTGGGCCTTTCGACCGACCTGACCGACAGCAGGCCGACCAGCGCCATTCAGGCCGTTTTGCAAGGTATCGAACCACCCGTGGCAGGTCGCGGCCCCAAGATGCCGGGATTCGCGCCCAGTCTGACCGACGAACAGGTCGCCGCGGTCCTTGGCTACGCCCGGACCCGCTACACTCGTAAACCGGCCTGGAACCACCTTGAGCGCGACGTGCGCCAGGCCCGCAAAGAAGGTGGTCAACCATGACATTCGAACTCAGCGTAAACGGCAAGACCCACATGGTGGAAGCCGGAGCCGAGACTCCGCTTCTTTATGTGCTGCGCGACGAACTGGGGCTCAGCGGCCCGAAGTACGGTTGCGGTCTTGGACAATGCGGCGCGTGCACGGTGCAATTGGAAGGCAAGGCAGTCTACTCCTGCCTTACGCCGCTGGTCGCCGTGGGCGAGCGTGAAGTCCGCACGGTGGAAGGGTTGGGCGGTATCGACTCGATGAACCCGCTCCAGCAGGCGTTCGCGGATGAGCAGGCTGCCCAATGCGGCTATTGCATCTCGGGAATGATCATGCGGGCCCAGGCACTGCTTGATGCGATACCGCATCCCACGGAGGCCCAGATACGTTCTCACATGCAGCCGAACTTATGCCGGTGCGGCACGCATATGCGCATTCTTCGGGCCATTCGCCGGGTTGCTGCCGTGCCGACGGGAGCAGCGGCGTGAATGCGCCGGTTCTCGATCGCCGCAAGGTTTTGTCCGGCGGGGCATTGGTGGTTGCCTTCGCGATGACATCGCGCCTTCTGGGCGATGCGATCGGCGGAGGCGAGGGTGGTGCCGGTCCCAAGGTAATCCGTCCCGACTTGGAAGGCAGCCTCAAAACCGATCCCTGGCTTGACGCGTGGATCCGCATCGATGCCCAAGGGAAAGCCACTGTGTGCTCGGGCAAGGCCGAACTGGGACAGGGCATTCGCACGGCGCTGCTGCAGGTGGCGGCGGAAGAGCTGGACATGCCGCCCGCCGCGATCACATTCGTCACTGCGGACACCGGACGGACCCCCGATGAAGGCCTGACGGCCGGCAGCCACTCGATGCAGGACAGCGGTACGGCACTGGCGAATGCCGGTGCCAATGTGCGCATGCTGCTCATGAGGGCTGCGGCAAAGCGCTTAGGCTTTCCGGCGGCGGAGCTCGATACTACGGGCGACGGGCATATCGTTGCCCCCGACGGCAAGCGTGTCGGCTACGGCGAAGTAGCGAGCACCCTGTCGCTTCACGTCGAGGCCGTGGCGAACGCGCCTCGCCGGTCGCCGCAGAACTACCGAACGATGAACCGCGACTTTCAGCGCGTGGATATTCCGGCGAAACTCACGGGGGGACAGGCGTTCGTTCAAGACATGCGGCTTCCCGGCATGGTGCACGCGCGGATTGTACGGGGACCCAGTTATGGAACCCGGCTCATCGCACCCGACATGGCCGCTGCGCAAAGAATGCCGGGCGTGCTCAAGATTATCCAGAACGGCCAGTTCCTGGCCGTGGTAGCCCGCAGCGAGTGGCAGGCGATCCAGGCCATGCGCGTGGCGCAGGCGAGCGATTACGTGAAAACGGGTCCGGATTTGCCCGGCGAGCAGGGGCCGCGCCGGTTGCAGGCGCTCGCGAGCCGCGAAATCATCGTGGAACAGAGCAGCGACGGCCCCAGGGCTTCGACCAGGACCTTCAAGGGATCTTTCTCCCGGCCATGGTATAGCCACGGTTCTATCGGGCCATCTTGCGCGGTCGCGCATCTGGAAGGCGATGAACTCACCATCTGGTCTCACAGCCAGGGCGCGTTCGATATGCGCCGGGCCACGGCCGAACTTATCGGCCTGGCCCCGGAAAAGGTTCGCGTGATCCATACTCCGTCGGCCGGCTGCTATGGGCAAAACGGGGCCGATGACGTGACGGCAGAAGCCGGCCTCATCGCCATGCAGTTTCCGGGTGTTCCCGTCCGCCTCCAGTGGATGCGCGAGCAGGAATTCGGATGGGAGCCGTGCGGATGCGCAATGGTCACGCAGGTCGAGGCTGCGATCGGCCCGGACAACAAGATCGCCAGTTGGAAGTACGAAGTCTGGAGCAATTCGCATAACAACCGGGCGGTCAGTGCCGGCGGATATGCGGTCGCGCAAGAGATCGTACCCGGCTTCCCGATGCAGGTGCCCGCGCCGATCCCTATGCCCGAGGGTGACGGCGACCGAAACGCCAATCCGCTTTATGCTTTCGACAACATGGATATCCGCTATCATTTCGTACCCGAGATGCCCATGCGCGTCTCCGCGTTGCGATCGCTGGGGGCGCATCTCAATATCTTCACGATGGAATCCGTGCTTGATGAACTGGCCAAAGCCGGCGGGGTCGACCCATTGGCATTCCGCCTGGCCCACATGGAAGACGAACGTGCCCGCGCCGTCATGCTTCGTGCGACCGAGGCATTCGGCTGGAGCAAGCGCCCCCGCGGCGATGGGCGGCGCGGATGCGGGATGGCATTCGCACGCTACAAGAATCGCGGTGCCTACTGCGCGATAGCCTTGGAAATCGAAATCGAGCGGGAAACCGGGGCGATTACGATCCACCGCGTCAACGCGGCTGTCGATGCAGGACAACCGGCGAACCCGAACGGTATCCGCAACCAGATCGAAGGCGGCATCATCCAGTCGCTGAGCTGGGCGATCCATGAAGAAATGACCTACGATACGTCGAAACGGACCAGCTTTGACTGGGGGTCCTATCCGATCTTGCGCTTCGACCAGGTTCCGGGATCGATAGACGTCGAGATCATCGAAAGTGTCGGATTACCGTTTCTCGGTGCCGGCGAAGCTTCTCAGGGTCCGACTTCAGCGGCGCTGGCCAACGCCATCGCCGATGCCGCAGGCGTCAGGCTGTGCGACATGCCACTGACGCCGACCAAGGTGAAGGCCGCGATCGGCAATGCCGGTTAGGGCATCGTCAAGTCGGTGAACCTGACAGGAACGGGGCGGGTATCCTTGGAACCGGGGACGCCCGCCCATCAGAAACAGTATTTAACTTCCCTGAGCGCCAATGACGTTTAAGTCACTCGCGATGAACGCCATCCTTTCACGCTTTGCGGTCGATCGTTTGATTCATGCTCGCAAGGCGATTGCAATCGGCCGGGCGAAAGGCAGGGCAAACGTCTCGTCTTTCCTGAAGGCGATCGGCGGCGGAGCTATCGCAGCGACGTGTCTGGCAGGCGGCCCTGCCGCGGCCCAGGACCTCAGCGGCTCGCGGCAGTCGTTCGAAAAGCCGAGCAACGACCGCATAGTCCTGGGGATCGGCGCGGCGATGACGCCCGTGTACCAGGGCGCGGACGATTACCGGGTCCTGCCGCTGCCCGCGATCGATATCGTCGAAGGGCCGATCTATGCGAATTTCCGGAACGGCGTTGGGTTGAACCTCGTTTCCAGTCGCGGGCTCACCATCGGATCGGGCGTTACCTTCATGCCGGGATATCGCCGCAGGGACGTGCCGGAAGGCGTGGGCCGGCTGACTTCGGGGGCCGGTGCCCGCGTGTTTGCCGCTGTCAGCAGCGGAGGTGTCATTGCCACATTGGGCGCAACCCAGGGCTTCGTCGGCAGCACTCGTGGTTTCATTGCCGATGCCAGCCTGTCCTATCCCGTCCTCGCAAGCCGCAAGCTGATAGTGACCCCGTCGATCGCGACCAGTTTTGCGGACCGACGGCACAATGATCGCTACTTCGGCATCAGCGCCGCAGAAGCGCAGGCTTCCGGCCTGACGGCCTGGCGCGGCAAGGCCGGTTTCAAGGATGCCTCGGCATTGCTGACGACGATCTACCGGCTCGACGATCGCATCAGCATCAGCGGCTCCTTAGGCGTCACCACGCTGCTTGGACGGACTGCGTCCAGTCCTCTGGTAAAGCACAGGACCCTGCCCAGCGGTTTTCTTTCGTTTACCTACAGGCTGTCGCCGAAGGCGCGCGGGGGACGGTGAACAGGCGGCGGGATCGGGCAATCGATGCGCCTGAACCGGACGGGGAACAGGCGCGCCGATAGAGTGCCCGAGGGCTGCGATACCATGTCCGCCCCTGAGAGGAGGACGCACTCGTCCGCCTTGAGGCGATCATCGCCCGCAGCCGGGCCTCGTCATGTCATTTCCCGACCGGGAAAAAGCCGCCCGCAAGACCGCCGTTCATTCCGCAATACTCGACGGCACCGGGTTCGGTAACGATGAGGCTGGTTCCCCGATGCTCGATGTCGAACCTTGCGTCGGTCGGATCGGTGACATGGGCCTGCCAGCGACCCGTTCCGGTAGAGGCTATCGTGCCGGTTGCCTGACATACCCAGTAACCACCGGTCGGCTCGGCTGCATTGGCTTCGAACGTCAGGGCGCCGGATGCGCTGCGGGATATGGCGATCTCGCCGGAGAGGTTGCGCCATTTTCCGACCAGTCCCGCTGTCGCTTGCGGTCGAATCGCGTTCAGGAAGGCGAGGCGGCTGCGCAGGGCCAGCCCCAGATCGTCGAATTTCCGATCCAGATAGGCGCCGTCTCGCGAACTGATGAACCACTTCTGATCCGCTCGCAGCTTGTCGGCCGAGGGCTTGTCCATCTGCTTGAGCAGCACGGCGTAGCGGGCGGCGATCTGACGGTCGAGCGAGGCAAGGGCCGGGCTTGCGCAGATGGTCTTTTCCGCCTGCGAGGAGGCGCGCCGGCAATCGAAGGACGGGCCGCTTCCCGGTGCGGCCAGGACAGCCTGCGGGAGTGCGGCCGACAGTGCCGCCAGTGCCACGGTCGCTGCAGGCGCGAACCACGAAGGGAAGGATGTCACGGCGATATTCTCCATCTTGGCGGTCGATACCGAATGGCAGGGAAGGGCGATGGTCGCGGCAAGGCGGATCGGCCGATCGAGCATTGAAAAAGCCGGGCGAACCAAAACGTCATCTCCCTTTTACGCGGATCATGATCGGTGTTCAATTCTTTCATGTCAAGGCGAGGCGATAAAAATATTCATCGCTCAATTATCAGCCGGGGGTGGTTTTCGGGAGGTTCATCACGCTGCAGGGGCCGCCGACGCGGCGCTTCTGCCTCGGCCTGACAATCGGCCATAACCGCGCAGATAAGGTGTCAGGCTCTGTTGAATCAATTTTTGGTTGGAGCTTCGACTGCTTCGTTCGGTACTTTTCTCGGTTCTTCCTCGCCTCCATTGGTAAAAGTCGAGGTAATCATCTCGTGACTTTGATAACAATTGTAAAATTGCGTTTTATACCGACTTGATTTCGCCAAAGACGCGGATATTGGAACGAAATTGTAATGTAGCGTCACTCTTGCACAGACGTGTCATTGCAGGGATGCGCGGTGCAATCGAATGTCAGGCTCGTCCGGTCAGGACGGGAGGACACCGACGGCAAAGGCGATCCGACAGCGCGGGAACCGGCGGTGCAGACTGTCCGGGGGCGGCGGGGTTGAAGGAAGGAAATCGAATGCCGCCGGAAGAAAAGAGCGCAAGTAACGGGCAGACAAATGCGTGTCTGCCTCGCCATGCGGCGTAACTGACACCTTCCTTTTCAAGAAATTCAACCTGTTTTTCCGCGGGCCGCGCCGGTCCGGCGGCGATTTGTCACGTCTGGAGCAGAAAGTCATCATGGCATCGAGCAACGAATATGGCGCGCGCAAGGCCGCTCGCGGGCATTGGGCGAAGCGGTTCCTTGGCGGTTCCTCGCTCACGGCGGTGGCGTTCCTGGCCCTGTCTTCGCCTGCCCGTGCCGACGATCTCTATTGGGACGCGAACGCATCGGCGGTGGGCAGCGGCGGCAGCGGCAACTGGAATGTCACCGGTGCGCTCTGGAGTCAGTCGAACAGCGACGTGCTCGGGCCGTTCGTGGCATGGAACAACAATCTCGCCAATCCGGACAATGCGATCTTCGGCGTCTCCGCAGCCGGTGTCTCCAGCACCTCCGGCACCGTTGCGCTGACGCAGCCGATCACCGCGCATAACCTCACGTTCCAGTCGGTCGGGGGGTGGGTGCTGAGCGGCAACACGCTGACCCTGGCCGGTGCAAATCCAACGATCACGACCACGACCGGCGCCACGATCAACTCGGTGCTCGCGGGTACGGCGGGGCTCGTCAAGACGGGCGGCGCGGCTCTGACACTGGGCGGCGCCAATACGTTCAGCGGCGGCATCACGATCAACGCTGGTACGCTGACCGCCGCCAGCGATGCGGCGCTGGGCGCGGCGTCCAATACCATCACCACGGCGGCCGGAGCGACCGTCGGCTTCGGCCTCGCCTCGGGCACGACGAACCGTTCGATCGCGATCGGTACCGGCGGCACGCTCAACCTCAGCGGCGCGGGGGCAGGGGCGGCGCTGATTTCCGGAACCGGCAATGTGAACGTGGCCACCGGCCTCACGATGAGCAACGATGCGAACACCTATGACGGGGTGACGCGTTTCAGCGCGTGCAACGGCGTTTGCAGCACTGCGTTCACCTCGATCGGTAATCTCGGCGAAGCCAGCTCGCTCGGTGCGCCGACGACAGTGGCGAACGGCACGATCATCTGGAACCAGAGCAGCCAGTACACCGACAATCTCAACTACGTGGGTGACGGCGACCAATCGAACCGCGACTGGATATTCAACGCCAACACCACGGGCACGTTCGTCAACGGTGGTTCGGGCACGCTTGCGTTGACGGGCACCTTCGTCATCAACGGTGCCGCGCGCTTCGTTGCGGAACAGGCCGATTTCAACCTGAGCGGCGTGCTCAGCGGCGATGCGGTGCTCTTCTCCGCCGCAGCAGGGCGCCTGATCACGGTGAGCGGGCTCAATACCTTCACGGGCCTCGCCACGCTTCAGACCGGCCGGATCGATGTCGCCTCGCTGGCCGACGGCGGCGTCGCCAGCGCACTGGGCGCGGGAACGCAGATCAACCTGAGCGCGGGCACGCTCAACTATACCGGCACGGGCGGTAGCAGCGATCGCACCGTGCTGACCGACGGCGCGACGAACATCTGGAACAGCGGCACCGGCGCGCTCTCGCTCAGCGGCCCGGCGTCTTTCCTGGCCGGTGGCATCGCCTCCGACGTTCTGACCTTCGGCGGCAGCTACGCCGGGACGAACACCTTCTCCGGCGTGATCTCGGGCACCGGCGCGCTCGGCAGCACCGGCAGCAGCCTGTGGCGCCTCACCGGCGCGAACACGCGGACAGGGGCCATCGCGGTCGACGGCGGCACGCTTCAGGCGGGCAGCAGTTCCGCTTTCGGCACGGTGACGAGTATTGCCGTCAATGGCGGCACGCTCGATCTGGGCGGCTACGACCTGAGCGCGACGCAGCTGTCCGGCACCGGCGGCAGCGTGGCCTTGACCGGCGCGTCGACGCTCACGATCAGCGGCCTCGCCACTGCCGGCAATTCGACGTACGGCGGCAGCATCACCGGCAGCGGCAGCCTGTTGAAGCGCGGCACGAGTACGCTGACGCTGACCGGGCAGAACATTTATACCGGCGGCACGACGATCCAGGGCGGCACGATTGCACTGGACTTCTCGGCGGTCTCGTCCCCCACCGACGATATCCTTTCGCCCGCCTCGACGCTGACGATGGCGGGCGGCACGCTCACCGTCACCGGCGCCGCCGGGGAGACCAACGGCCAGTCCTTCGCCGGGCTGAACGTCACGGCGGGAACGAACAAGATCATCGTGACGTCGGGCGTCGGGGGTACGATGAACCTCGATCTCGGCACCCTGAACAGCACGGGCGGTCTGATGGACTTCACGCTGCCCACCTCGGGCAGCCTTACGGCCGCCAATCCGGACGGCACGCTGGGCTGGGCGACGGTCAACGGCAAGGACTATGCCCAGGTTTCGGGCGGCGTGATCGGCGCCTTCGCCGCCTACGTGAACAAGGACGACGCCGTCACCTGGCTGAGCGGCGAAGTCGTCAGCGATGCGGGCGGAGCGGCCGACACGGCCTATTCCGGCACGGTGAGCGGCAGCCGGCAGCTTGGCGGCCTGCAATATACCGCCGCGCAGAACTCCGTCGTCACGATCGGTGCCGGGCAGACGCTGGGCGTCGACGGCACCATCATCGTCGCGAGTTCGACCGGCGCTACCGGCAAGCAGATCACCGGCGGTTCGCTGACCGGCGCGGTCGGCGGCGGCACGCTCGGTTTTCTGCACAACGGCGGCGGCAACTTCCTGGTCTCTTCGCAAGTCGTCGACAACGGCGGCGCGGTGGGCGTTACCAAGGCCGGTACGGGCCGGGTCACGCTGAACAACACCGCCAACAGCTATACCGGCGCCACCACGCTGAGCGGCGGCACGCTGACCGTTGCCAGCATCGGCAATGGCGGTGCGGCCAGCGCCATCGGTGCTTCCTCTGCCGACGCCGCGAACCTCGTGCTGGAAAGCGGCACGCTGAGCTACATCGGCGGCACGGCGACGACGGATCGCGGCTTCACGCTGGTCAACGGCGGTGCTTCGCGGATATTCGAAGTTACGGGCACGGCGAACCTCACCTTCACCGGCCTCGTGACCAGCCCGGACGATGCGGGCCTCACCAAGACCGGCGGCGGCACGCTGACGCTGGCCAATGCCGCGAACGACTACATCGGCGTGACTCGCGTCGAGAACGGTCTGCTCGGCGCCTCGACGCTGGCCGATGGCGGCCAGGTCAGCAGCATCGGCAAGTCCGGCAGCGATTCTGCCAATCTCGTGCTGCTGAACGGCGGCACGCTGCAATATACCGGCGGCACCGTGGCGATCGATCGCGGCTTCACGATCGAGAGCGGCGCCGGGCGCATCGACGTGAGCAATGTGGCGACCGACCTTACCATCGGCGGCACCATCGTCGGCGCGGGCAGGCTGGAAAAGTACGGCGACGGCACGCTCGTGCTGACCGGCACCAACAGTTATGCGGGCATCACCGTGGTCAATGCGGGCACGCTGCGCGCCGGAGCAGCCCTTGCCTCGGGCAGCACGACAGGCGTGTTCGGCGCCGTCAGCTCGGTGATGACGGTGAACGCGGGCGGCACGCTCGACCTTGCCGACAACAATAACCAGATCGGCGCACTCAACGGCGGCGGCAACGTGACGCTGGGGGCGCTCGCGGGCACCGTGCTGACCATCGGCGGCGGCAACAGCGGGGATCCGGGCTTCTTCGGCGCGATCAGCGGTGCGGGCAGCGTGACCCATGCCAACGGCACGCAGATCATGACCGGCTGCGGCAACAGCTATACCGGCGGTACCACGCTGACCGGCGCGCTCGGCGGCTCCTTGCTCTCCACCGACTGCATCCGCAATGGCGGCGAAAGCAGCGGGATCGGCGCTTCGAGCAGCGATGCCGCCAATCTGGTGATCCAGAACGGCGCCGTCCTCAACTACACCGCCGTGGCGACCGATCAGGTCACGGATCGCGGCTTCACCCTCGCCAGCGGCCAAGGCGTGATCCAGGTGGCCGATGCCGCGACGACGCTGACTTTCACCGGCGCCGCCGTCGGTGCGGGTGCCCTCGTCAAACGGGGCGAGGGCACGCTGATCCTGAGCGGTGACAACAGCTATGCGGGGCAAACCGCCGTAGAAGCCGGTCGGCTCGTGGCGGGCGTGGCGGGCAGCTTCGATCAGGCTACCGGCATCCTGGTGGTTGGCAACGTGGCGAGCGCGGTGTTCGATCTCAACGGGTTCGATGCCGCCTTCCTCCAGCTTCAGGGCGGCGGCACGACTGGCGGCACCATCGATCTGGGCGATGCCAACGCCACGTTGACGGTTTCGAACACCGGCAACAATACCTTTGCAGGGTCGATCGTCGGTTCCGGCAATCTGGTCAAGAACGGCAGCGCCGTCCAGATCCTGAGCGGCTGCGACAGCAGCTACAGCGGCACCACGACGATCCGCCAGGGCGTGCTTCAGGTGACGTGCCTCGCGAACGGCGGCGCGAACAGCTCGATCGGCGCATCGGGCAGCGGCGCGGGCAATCTGGTGCTGAGCGGCGGCACGCTGCGCTATCTCGGCGCGGGCGACAGTACCGACCGGCTCTTCACTCTGGGCGCGACCAGCGCGCTCGATGCCTCGGGCACCGGGGCGCTCGTCTTCACGAATACCGGCTCCATTGCCTTCGTGACGCCCAACACCGTCCAATCGGTGACACTGACCGGCACCAGCACCGCCGACAACCGTCTGGCGGGGCGGATCACCGACAACGGCACCGGCAGGACCGGGCTGTCGAAGACCGGCGTCGGCACCTGGATCCTGACCAACCAGGCGAACACCTATACCGGCGTCACCTCCATCACCGGTGGCGTGCTGGGCGTGGACAAGCTGGCCAACGCGGGCCTCGCCAGCAGCATCGGCCAATCGTCGAGCGCGGCGGCCAACCTCGTGATCGGTACCGGCGCCACGCTGCGCTATACCGGCAGCGGCGATACGACCGACCGCCAGTTCACCCTTGGCGTCGGCACTACCGCCATCGAGTCGGTCGGCACCGGCGCGGTAGTGTTCGACAATACCGGCGCGGTGGCCTATACCGGCACCGGCGCGCGGGTCGTCTCGCTGGGCGGGACCAACGCCGGCAACAACATCATGGGCGCCACGATTGGCAACCAGGGCGCCAATGTCACCTCGCTGGCCAAGAACGGCAGCGGCACCTGGATCCTGACCGGCAACAACACCTTCACCGGCAGCACGGTGATCAACGACGGCAACCTCGTGATCGGCAACGGCGGCACCAGCGGCAACGCGGGCACCGGCAATGTCAACGTCACACAGGCCAGCTCGACCCTGTCGTTCAACCGCAGCGACGCCTTCAACTTCACCGGCACGATCAGCGGCCCCGGCGCGATCGCGCAGATCGGTAGCGGCACCACGGTGCTGACCGCCGTCAACAGCATCGGCGCGGCGCGGGTCGATCACGGCACCTTGCAGGTCAGCGGCACGCTGCAGACCGCTACCCTGGCGATGAACGGCGACGGCGCGCTGACCGTGAACGGTACGGTGGAAGGCGCGGCAGCGGGCACGACCTCGGCCCTGACCGGCGATGGCGGCGCGAGCACGATCACCGTGAACGTCGGCGGCGTCCTGCGCGCGAACGGCGATCTGGGCGACGGCGCCGATGCCGTGGTCTTGGCAGGCCTGATCGACACCGGCAGCGGCGCGCTGAACCTCGGTGCGGGCAACGACCGGCTGACCCTGAACGACGGCGGGGTGATCCTCGGCACGATCGACGGTGGAACCGGCACGGATTCGCTGATTGTCGACAATGCGGTGGCCCGCACGCTGGACGGCGGCCAGATCGCCGGGTTCGAGACGCTCGCCAAGCAGAACACCGGCACCCTGACCCTGACCGGCGACCATGCCTACAGTGCCGGGACCACGATCTCGGCGGGCGTGCTCAGCGTCGGCAACGGCGGCACGAGCGGGACGCTGGCAGGCGATGTCGTCAACAACGGCCAGTTGCAGTTCAACCGTTCCGATACGACCGCCTTCGCTGGAGACATCAGCGGCACCGGATCGCTCGTCAAGCAGGGCGGCGGTGTGCTGACCCTGACCGGCAATGCCACCCATACCGGCGGCACGTCGATCCTCGCAGGCGCGCTCAGCATCGGCGACGGCGGCACCAGCGGTTCGATCGGCGGCGATATCGTCAACAACGGCGCGCTCAATTTCAACCGCTCCGACGGCTACACTTACGGCGGCGCGATCACCGGCACCGGGTCGGTCACGACGCGCAGTGGGGTCATCAGCCTGACCGGCATCAGCAGCTGGAGCGGCGGCACCAGCATCGTCGACCAGAGCGAACTGCGCATCGCCAGCGGCAACACCGTCCGTTCCGGCGCATCGACCACCATCAATCGCGGCACGCTGACCGTCGCAGGCGCGGGTTCGACGTTCGCGACCAGCGCGATCAATGCCGTGTCGGCCAGCGGCAGCGCCATTATCGACGTCGACAACGGCGGCACGCTGACCGGAACCAACCTGGCGCTGCGTGCCACCGGATCGCCGGCCAACGCGCAGCTCACCATTTCCGGCGCCGGTTCGCTGGTCGATCTGAGCGGTTCGCTGATGATCGCCAGCCAGGCCGCCAACAACACCGCCAGCGTGACGATCAGCGACGGCGGCACGTTGCAATCGGGCATGTTGAACGCGATCGGCGCTCTCGCAGGCAATACCGTCGCGCCCGTCGTCACCGTCACCGGTGCCGGTTCCAGCTGGAGCGGCGGTGTATTGGTGCAGCGCACCGGACAATTCTCGATCCTCGATGGCGGCGCCGCCAGCTTCGATTCCGTGCAGATCGGCACCGTCGATGCCAGCGCCCTGGTATCCGGGGCGGGTTCCACGCTGTCGACCACGCAGGGACTGGTCGTCGGGTCGATGTCGAACGTCTCCGGCAGCGGTGTCCTGACCATCGCCGATGGCGGGCGCGTCACGGCCGCTGGCGGCATCGTCATCGCCGACGACAATGCCGGAACCAACGGCACCGTAAACATCGGCGGAGCCGAGGGTAGCGCGGCCGCGGCTGCCGGTTTCGTCGAGGGAGCGATTGCCTTCGGTCCCGGATCGGGCCGTCTGAACTTCAACCACACCGACCCGGACTATGGTTTCGCCAGCGCCATTTCGGGCAGTGGCGCGATCAACCAGCTGGCCGGTCTCACGCGCCTGACCGGCGACAGCAGTGCCTTCAGCGGCTTGACCACCGTGTCCGGCGGCACGCTGCTGGTAGACGGTACGCTGGGCGATGCCGCGAGCCTGACCACGGTGTCGGCAGGCACGCTGGGCGGCAGCGGAACGATCGGCGGCAATGTCGCCATCGCCAACGGCGCGGTTCTGGCGCCGGGCAGCAGTGGCGTCGGCGCGCTGACCATCGGCGGCAATCTCGACCTTGCCGCGAATGCAGTGATGAACTTCGAGTTCGGCCGGGCGAACGCGCCGGGCGATGCGCTCAACGACGTCGTCAACGTCGGCGGCGACCTGAAGCTGGACGGCACGCTCAACGTGGCGGTCTCGCCCGGCGGCAGCTTCGACATCGGCCTCTACCGCGTGTTAAACTATGCGGGCACGCTGACGGACGGCGGCCTGGCGATCGGCACTTTGCCCGCGGGCGTCGATGCCGCGGACCTCTCGGTGCAGACTGCGATTGCGGGACAAGTCAACCTGATCAACGCCAATGGCGCGACGCTGAACTTCTGGGACGGCGCGGCCGGGCCGAAGTTCGATGCGGCGGTGAACGGCGGCAGCGGCGTCTGGCAGAACGGCAGCGGCAATGACAACTGGACCGACCCGACCGGCGCGGTGAACGCGGCCTTCAGCGACGATGCGGTGGCGATCTTCTCCGCTGCTCCCGGCACGGTCACGGTAGACGGCAGCCTCGGCGCAGTGCGCGCGGGCGGCATGCAGTTCGCCAGCGACGGCTATGTCATCACCGGCGATGCGTTTGCTTTGGTCAATGCCCAGTCGGTCATCCGCGTCGGCGACGGCACGGCGGCAGGCGCAGGCTATGGCGCGACGATCGAAGCCGCGCTCACCGGCAGCGGCGTGCAACTGGTCAAGACCGACCTCGGCACGCTGACGCTCGGCGGGATCAACGGCTACACCGGCGGGACGCTGGTGAACGGCGGCACCTTGCGCGTTTCCGCCGACGCCAACCTCGGCGATGCGGCAGGCGGCCTGACCCTGAACGGCGGTGCGCTCGGCATCGGCGCCAGCTTCGCCTCTGGACGCGCGGTGACGCTGGCAGCGGCGGGCAGCATTCTCACCGACGCAGGCGCCACCCTGACGCTGAACGGCGTCGTCGCGGGTTCCGGCGCGCTCACCAAGGACGGCGCGGGCACGCTCGTGCTGGCCAGTGCCAATGCCTATACGGGCGGCACCACGATCGCGCAGGGCACGCTGCGCCTGGGGGACGGCGGCACGACGGGCAGTCTTCTTGGCGATGTCCTGAACCATGGCATCCTCGCATTCGACCGCTCGGACGCGAGCGAGTTTGGCGGTACGGTTTCCGGCACCGGCAGGCTCGACCAGCTCGGCTCCGGCACGACGAGCCTCACGGCGGACAATACCTACACCGGCGGCACGCTGATCGATGCGGGCACGCTCCAGCTCGGTAATGGCGGGACCACCGGCAGCATTCTGGGCGATGTCGTGACGAACGCGACGCTCGCGTTCAACCGCGCCGATGAAGTGCTGTTCGCGGGCCTCATTTCCGGCACGGGCGTCATCCGTCAGGTCGGTTCAGGCACGACGATCCTGACCGGCACCAACAGCTACAAGGGTACGACGGAAGTCGCCGCCGGGACCCTGCTGGTGAACGGCGACCAGACCGCCGCCACCGGCCTGACCATCGTCGCCAGTGGCGCGACGCTCGGCGGCGTCGGCACGATCGGTGGCGATGTGACGCTGGTGGACGGCGCGATCCTGACCCCCGGCGATGCGACCGGACCGGGCACGCTCACCATCAACGGCAACCTCGGCCTCTCTTCCGGCACCCGGCTTGTCTACGACTTCGGCCAGTCCGATGTGGTCGGCGGCCCGCTCAACGATCTCACGGAGGTCGGCGGCGATCTGGTGCTGGACGGCACGATCGACGTTGCGGTCTCGACCGGCGGCAGCTTCGATGTCGGCCTCTACCGCGTCATCAGCTACGGTGGCACGCTGACCGACAACGGCCTCGACCTCGGCGCCCTGCCCGCAGGCACGCTCGCACAAGTGCAGACTTCGGTGGCGGGTCAGGTCAACCTGATCAATGCCACCGGCACCACGCTGAACTTCTGGGACGGCGCCGCCGGACCCAAGGCAAACGGCGTCGTCGATGGCGGCGACGGGGTCTGGCAGAACGGTGCGGGCAACAACAACTGGAGCGAGATCACCGGCGCGATCAACGCCGCCTTCAGCGACGGCGCCTTCGCGATCTTCTCGGCAGCGCCCGGCACGGTCACGGTGGACGACAGCCTCGGCGCGGTGACGGCGCTCGGCATGCAGTTCGCCAACGACGGCTACACGATCGGTGGCGACACGATCGCTCTGGTCGGCCCGCAGTCGGTGATCCGTGTGGGCGACGGCACGGCGGCAGGCCTCGGCTATACCGCCACGATCGACAGCGCGCTGACCGGCGCTACCCAGCTGGTGAAGACCGATCTCGGCACGCTCGTGCTGAACGGTGCGAACACTTATACCGGCGGCACGCTGGTCAAGGTCGGCACGCTCCGGATTGCGAGCGATGCGAATCTCGGCGCTGCGACCGGCGGGATCAGCTTCGACGGCGGCACGCTGCACAGCACGGCGAGCATCGCTTCGGCCCGCGATGTCGAGATGATCGGCCAAGGCACCATCCTGACCGATGCCGGTACGACGCTGGCGCTGAACGGCTCGGTCACGGGATCGGGCGATCTCGTCAAGGACGGCGCGGGCAACCTCGCGCTCAACGACACCTCGAACTACACCGGCCAGACGATCGTCCGCGCAGGCAGCCTCTTCGTCAACGGCGACCAGTCGGCGGCCACCGGCCTCGTCGATGTGGCTGCGGGCGCGACGCTGGGCGGCCACGGCATCATCGGCGGCGACGTCGTGGTGGCCGACGGCGGCACCCTGGCGCCGGGCAACAGCCCCGGCACGCTGACGATCAACGGCAATCTCGCGCTCGGCAGCGGCTCCACACTCGCCTTCGAGTTCGGCGAGGCCAATGTCGCGGGCGGCGCGCTCAACGACCTCGTCAATGTCGGCGGCGACCTCGTGCTGGACGGGACGCTCGATGTCTCGATCTCGGCGGGCGGCAGCTTCGGCGGCGGCGTCTATCGGGTATTCAACTATGGCGGCACCCTGACCGACAACGGGCTGGCGCTCGGCACGATGCCCCTCGGCAGCGAGGTCTCGGTGCAGACCGCGATCGCCGGGCAGGTCAATCTGGTGAACACCGCCGGGCTGGACCTCAGCTTCTGGGACGGTCAGGCCGGTCCCAAGAACAACGGCGCCATCGACGGCGGCAACGGCATCTGGCGGGTCGCGGGCGGCAGCAACAACTGGACCGAATCCGCAGGCCAGGTGAACGCCGACTACGCGCAGAACAGCTTCGCGATCTTCGCCGGTGCCCCCGGCGTGGTCAGCGTCGACAACAGCGGCGGTGCGGTCCAGAGCGCGGGGATGCAGTTCGCGGTGGACGGCTACACGCTCGCCGGGAACGCACTGACGTTGACCGGTGCGCAGGCGATCCTCCGCGTCGGCGACGGCACGGCAGCCGGTGCGGGCTATACCGCAACCATCGCCAATACGCTCTCCGGCACGGCCACGCTGGTCAAGACCGATGGCGGCACGCTCGTGCTGAACGGCGCCAACAGCTATACCGGCGGCACGGCGATCGAAGGCGGCACCCTGCGTATCGCCAGCGACGCCAACCTCGGCGATGCGGCGGGCGGGCTGAGCTTCAGTGGCGGCACCCTCAACACCACGCTCGACCTGACTTCGGCGCGAACCGTCGATCTGGTCGGCACCGGCACGCTGCTCACCGACGCGGGCACGACGCTGACGCTGACCGGCACTACGTCGGGGGGCGGCAGACTCGTCAAGAGCGGCACCGGCACGCTGGTTCTCGGCGGCACCGGCAGCCACGGCAGCGGCATGACGGTACAGGCCGGAGCGCTGCTGGTGAACGGCAACTATGCTGCGGCGAGGGGCCTCACCACGGTCGCGTCGGGCGCCAGCCTTGGCGGCAGTGGCACGATCGGCGGCGATGTGACGCTGGCCGACGGCGCGACTCTCACGCCGGGTGCGGGTGCGGGTGCACCGGGCACGCTGACGATCGGCGGCAACCTCTCGCTCTCGTCCGGCACGCGGCTCGCCTACGAATTCGGTCAGGCCAATGTCGCGGGCGGCGGGCTCAACGATCTCGTCAATGTCGGCGGCGATCTCACGCTCGACGGCACGCTAGACGTGACGGTCCCTGCGGGCGGCGCCTTCGATGTCGGCGTCTACCGGGTGTTCAACTATGCCGGTGCCCTGACCAACAACGGCCTGACGCTCGGCGCCATGCCGCTCGGCAGCGAGGTGACGGTGCAGACCTCGATCACCGGACAGGTCAATCTGGTCAACACCGCCGGGCTGACGCTCAATTTCTGGGACGGCGCGGCCGGGCCTAAAAACAACGGTGCGGTCAACGGCGGCAACGGTGTCTGGCAGAACGGCGGCGGCAACGACAACTGGACCGATACTGCGGGCGGCGTCAACGCGGCCTATCAAGACGGTGGGTTCGCGGTCTTCGCGGGCAATCCGGGCACGGTCACCGTGGACGACAGCCTGGGTCAGGTCACCGCCAGCGGCATGCAGTTCGCCGCCACCGGCTACACGATCACCGGCGATGCTCTCGAACTCACCGGCCCGACCGCGACCATCCGCGTCGGCGACGGCAGCACGGGCGGGGCCGCCTTCACCGCAACGATCGACGCGGTACTGACCGGCGACACGCAATTGGTGAAGAGCGACGCCGGTACGCTCGTTCTGAACGGTGCCAATACCTATACCGGCAGCACGCTGATCAACGGCGGCACCGTGCAGGTCTCCGCCGATGCCAACCTCGGCGCCGCCTCGGGCGCGGTGACGCTGGACGGCGGCACGCTTGCGACCGGTGCCGATCTGACCAGCCAGCGCGAGGTAATCCTCTCCGGTGGCGGCACGATCGCAACGGCGGCGGATAGCGTCTTCACGTTCGCGGGCCTGTTCTCGGGCACCGGAGCGCTCACCAAGGCGGGCGCGGGCACCTTGCTCGTCTCCGGCGATAGCAGCGGCTATGCCGGCCTCACCACCGTCTCGGCCGGTACGCTGGCGCTTGACGGCGTGCTCGGGGGCACCGTCGATGTGCAGTCGGGCGGACGTCTCGAAGGACGGGGGCACGCCGCAGCGCTCATCAACCGCGCAGGCGGCGTGGTGGCGCCGGGCTCTTCGATCGGCACGTTCACGGTCGATGGCGATTATCAGGGCGCCGGCGGCGTGCTGGAAATCGAGGTCGAACTCGGCGGCGATGCCTCGCGCAGCGACCTCCTCGTGGTGAACGGTGCGACCTCGGGCACGACCCAGGTCAACGTCCTCAATCGCGGCGGCCTCGGCGCGCAGACGGTCGAGGGCATCAGGATCGTCGATGTCGCGGGCACGTCTGCCGGCACCTTCACGCTCAAGGGCGACTATGTGTTCGAGGGCGAGCAGGCGGTGATCGCCGGGGCCTATGGCTACCGGCTCTATCAGGGCGGGACTTCGACCCCGGCCGACGGCGACTGGTATCTCCGCTCCGCGCTGCTCGACAGCGCCGGAAACCCGCAAGGACCGCTCTATCAGCCCGGCGTGCCGATCTACGAGAGCTACGGCCAGACGCTTCAGGCGCTGAACGGCGTCGCGACGATGCAGGAGCGCGTCGGCAATCGCCAGTGGGCACAGTCCCCGACCGGGGTTCCGACCGGCATCTGGGGCCGGATGGAAAGCACCCGCCAGCGCCCGAGCGGCCGCTTCTCGACAACCGGTGCGGACACGGACATCGACAGCTGGAAAGCGCAGATCGGCTTCGATCACACGTTGAGCGAAGGCAAGGATTCGGTCTTCGTCGCGGGCCTCACTGCCCATTACGGCGAGGCCGACGCCGCCGTCCGCTCGCGGTTCGGCAGCGGTACGATCGACACTAGAGGCTACGGCCTCGGCGCGAGCCTGACCTGGTTCGCGGCGGACGGCTTCTATGCCGACGGCCAGGCCCAGTTCAGCTGGTTTGACAGCAAGCTGAAGTCGGTGTCGCTCGGCACTCTCGCGGACGACAATCACGGCACGGGCCAAGCCTTCAGCCTCGAAGTCGGGAAAAGCTCGGTGATCGGCAAGGGCCTGACGCTCACGCCGCAGATCCAGATGGCCTATCAGAACGTGTCGTTCGACAGCTTCACCGATCCCTCGGGTGCTCGAGTCTCGTCGGATCGGGGAGACAGCCTGAAGTCGCGCTGGGGAATCTCGATCGACCATCGCTCGAACTGGGAGAGCGGCAGCACGGCGCGCAGCAGCCACGTCTATGCGCTGGTCAACCTGTCCTACGAATGGCTGGACGGCACCCGCGTCGACGTCTCCGGAACCGGCATCGCCAAGGCGGGCGACCGGCTCTGGGGCGAAGTGGCACTGGGCGGTACGCTGGGTCTGACCGACAGGCTGTCGCTTTACGCCCAGGCCTCGGGCGGCGCGTCGCTGCGGCAGTTCGGGGACAGCTACAGCCTCAAGGGCACGGCAGGTGTCAGGCTGGCGTTCTGACGGAGCGGGGGGAGCCGCGCCGATGTTCCGGGATCCGTAAGATGAGCTTTTCCTGAAAAATGGCGAAAATGATCGATGTCAGAATTGAATTCTACGTCGATCATTTTTACGCCGCACGGCTGGCATCTTAAAGTCGAAGAGCGATCAATGCGCATCCGTGACGAGGAAGTGCATTGATTCGCGGCAGATTTCACCGTGCTTCCCACGGGCATCCGTTTTGCGGCGTACTGCGGGGGCGGTACGGCTACTCAGCGCTTCCACCATCACCTTCTCCCACGCATCGACGACGCGGGAGGTGGAAAATGAATCGGCAATGCTTCTTGCATTGCTGCCGAGGCGGCGGCGCAGTTCGGGATCGTGCATCAGCTCGCGCATTTTTCCGGTCAGGGCATCGACATCTTCCGGAGGCACGAGCAATCCATTGACGCTCTGCTGAATCAGTTCTCCCGGCCCCCAGTTGCAGTTGAAGGAAATCGATGGAATTCCGGCGGCAAGTGCCTCGGCCAGGGCATTTCCCCAGCCTTCGTATCGCGAACTCATCACGAAAATGTCGGAGTTTTCGACCCAACCTCCCGGACTTTCGCTGACACCGGCGAAACGCACGCGTGCGTGCAGGCCGAGCCGAGACGCCATGTCTTCCAGCTTGGAGCGTTCCGGACCGGTGCCCCAGATGACCAGATTCCACTCCGGAAACTCCCCGGCCAGCGTTGCGAAGGCTTGCAGGAGCAAGTCGAAACCCTTCTGGTGCACAAGTCTGCCCACGGCGGTAATCCATTTGGTCTTCGTCGCAGGCGTGTCGCCGCGTTCGAAGCACAGCACCGGATTGGGAATGACCCATTGGCGTCGGCGCATGGCAGGCGGAAAACAATCCATCGCGCCCTGCGTCATTGTCACAAGTCCGAATGCACGCGGATAGAGGCGCGCTCGCAGCCAGGACCACAACGGGCCGACCGACTGCTTCTGGGGATTGTTGCGTTCCGAAACGATGATCGGTGTCCGCCTTCCCAGTCCCGCGATGAGCGCAAGGATGTTGGTACGCGTCAGGAAGCTGACCACGACGTCGGGCGCGGCTTTGTCGAGTGCCTTTCGAAGCCGGACGGCGCGCCGGATCGCGGAGATGCTTCTGGCCGGAACCGACTGGCGCGCCGGCGGAAGGTCGAGTCGTATCACCTCCACCCCGGCGGGGTATCGATAGTAGGATGCGCTGTCGGCTTCGTCGAAGCTGATCACGGACATCTCCCAGCCGCGCTCGTCGAGAAGATCCGCAATGATATTGACGATGCGCTCCGCTCCACCGGCGCCCAAGCCCGGTAGCACCAATGCGGCACGCTTCCGTTCGGAATGGACGGACCGTGCTGCGGGTTCGGCCACGACACTTTCAATTTCCTGCTGGAAGCGGTGAGTTGTCATCGCCGTTCGGTCCTCCCCCTTGCCGACATCGTCGTGTCCCAGCGCGGCGAGCCGATCCATCGTCGTTCGGTATATCGCCTTCCCCGGTTCTTGCGCGTACTTACACCTGAGGTGAGCGATTAATGCTTGCGGCCAAGAGGGTTACTCCGCTTTATCCAAGTGCTCCCTATCGAAAGGTGGCGCCTGTGCTGCGGCAAGGCGAAGCCACGGCCCTGCCACCCGGCGGTCGGCAGGCGCCTTGCGGGGAAAAGGAAGGGAATGCAGGGCATTCCCTTTTCGATCAGTTGCCTGAGCAAGTTGCTCCGCCCTGCATCTGGCAGGAAACCAGCGCAGTCCCTGCGTCCGATCCGCCTCCCTTTGCGGTGCTGAGCGTGACCAGATTGGTCGCCGGGCGCAAGTTGGGCGTAAAGATGTAGGGCAGGAGGTTGCCTGCCGTGCTGCCCGGGGATCGCGGCGTGACCGCGAGTTCTGCTCCGTCATAGGCGATGGTGTAGTTTCCGCCTGCCGAGAGCGTGCCCTGGCCAATGGCATAGCTGCCGACGTCGCTGTTTTCGTTCGCTTCGGTGGCGAGCGCTCCGCTCAGCGTATCGCCGCCGACGAGGCCGTCGCCGCCGAGCCTATAGGTCAGGGTCGGGTTGGCATTGCCGTAAAGCCGCGAGAGTGAATCGGCCGCGACGGTGAGGCTGCGCGGGGTGACGGTGAGATCGGCACCGGTGAAGGTCAGCGAATAGTTGCCGCCAGCCGAGAGGGTGCCCTGTCCGATGGCGTAGCTGCCGACATTGCTGGTTGCGGTCGCACCGGTGGTGAGCGTGCCGCTCAGGGCATCGCTACCCACGAGGCCGTCGCCGCCGAGCGTGTAGGTAAGCGCCGGGTTGGCCTTGCCATAAAGACGCGAGAGCGCGTCCGCCGTAACCATGAGGCTACGTGGTGTGACGGTGAGGTCGGCGCCGGTGAAGGTCACGGCATAGTTGGAGCCTGCCGCCAGAGTGCCCTGGCCGATGGCGTAACTGCCGACGTTGCTGGCGGCGGTCGCACCGGTGGCGAGCGCGCCGCTCAGCGTATCGCCGCCGACGAGGCCGTTGCCACCGAGCGTATAGGTCAGGGCCGGGTTGGCCTTGCCATAGAGACGCGAGAGCGCGTCTGCCGTCACGGTGAGGCTACGCGGTGTGACGGTGAGGTCGGCTCCGGTGAAGGTCACGGCATAGTTGGAGCCTGCCGAGAGCGTGCCCTGGGTGATGGTATAGGCGCCGACACTGCTGGTGGCGTTCGCGCTCGTGGCAAGCGTGCCGCTCAGCGTATCGCCATTGACGAGACTGCCGCTGACGATCGCATAAGTGAGGGCCGGATTGACATCGCCGTAGGTGCGCGAGCCCCCGCTGGCGATAATGGCGAGGTCGCGCGGGGTGACGGTCAGCGTGCCGGTGGCCGAGTTGTCCACGACGTAGCCGTTGGTGCCGGTGATCCCGGAAAGAGTGATCGCATACGTGCCGACATTGGCGGTAGCGGCCAATCCGCTGCTGTTGAAGACGGCGGTGCCGGTCCAGCTATCGATTCCATCGCCCAGATAGGCACCGCCAACGGCTTGGCGCAGGCCGCTTACCGAGAAAATGCCGCCGTATGGATTACCGCTATCGCCATAGACCTTGCTCGTGCTTTCGGGCGTCAGCACCAGGGTTCCTGCGTTTTCGGTGAAGACATAGCGATTGCCGCCTGCCGAAATGGCCGAGCCGCGGGCGGTTGCCCAGATCGCGGTGTTCTGGCTGTCGAGGTTGCCATAGGTGTTGCCCAGCGCATCGGGCAGATAGACCAGCCAGCGGTTGCTGGCGTTCAGGGCCGAGGCTCCGGCAAGATTTACGAAGTTGCCGCCTGCGTTCAGCGTGATGTTGCGGCCCGTCAGGCTGGTGCCGGCCTGAAGTTCGAGGTCCCCGCCCGTGTTCACCGTGAGATCGTTCGTGCCGGAGAGGCTGGCGAAGCTGACGTCGAAGGCGAAACTCCCCGTCGCGTTGATCGTCGTGGACATGTCCGGATCGAGCGAGGAGAGGGGGCCCATGGTGGACTGCACCCCTGTCGCCAGATCGGAGATCAGGGGCCGGCTGGTGGTCAGGTTCATCAGGCCGGAGCGGACGGACAGGCCGCCGAGATTGCCCTGGCCGTCGAGCGCGAGACCGTCCCGGTAGTCGACCCCGCTCACGAGGGAGGCGCCGCCGAGCGTCAGGGTCTGGCCGATGCTGCCGCCGTCGACGAGCGTGCCGACGGGCAGGATGGTGTAGTAGTAGCCGTTGGCCGCGGTCGCCAGCGTGCCGCCCGCCAGCAGTGAGTCGCCGCTGTAGAGGTTGACGATGGCATTGGCGGCGCCCGCGCCGCTATTCGTATAGGCGGTGCCGGAAATCACCTGCACGCCGTTCGGGAAGAAGCTGGCGAGATAGGGGTAGAGGCCGTTCGCGCCGCCCGCGAAGGCGGAGCCGAGGCCCGATGCCGCGCCCGACTGGAGCTGCGCGGTCGTAAGGCCGGTGCCGCCGCCGGAACTGGTCGAACGTCCGGTGGTGCCGATATCCCAGTAGCTCGACTGGACGGTGCCGCCGTTGCTGCCGACTAGGCCGCCGCCGATTCCGGACGTGCCGTTGATCGCCCCCGTCGCGTAAGTGCTTATGATGGAGCCGTTGTTGGTGCCGACGATGCCGCCTACCGCGCTGTTGCCGGTCAGGGCGGCGGTGGAATAGGCGTTGCTGACAAGGCCGTTCTGCGCCCAGCCCACCACGCCGCCGATATTGCCGTTGCCCTTCACGGAGCCCGCCGCGTAGACGTTGGTGACGAGACCGGCCCCGTTGTATCCCACCAGGCCACCGGCATTGTTGGCCGAGCTGGTGATCGAGCCGCTCACCGAGGCATTGGTGATCACACCGGCATTGTAACCGGCAAGCCCGCCCGCATAGCCGCCGCCGGAAATCGATACGCCGGTCAGCGCGATGTCGCGGATCGTTCCCGTGTTCGTCAGATTTCCGATTAGCGCGGTGTAATCGGCCTTGCGCGCAATGCGGAGGTTCGAAATGGTATGGCCGAGGCCTTCGAGGGTACCGCCAAACGTTGGAATGAGCGCCGTGGTATACGTGCTGGAAGCCGTGCGAAGCTGGGCGGGGTGATCTGCGACGCGGTCTGGGCATAGGACGACGACGGGATTTCCAGCGCGATCATCAGGATCGTCCCGCCGGCCGCGAGGCGCTTCAACATCGATATTCAGTCCTGTCATCATGTAGGTAATCACCCCGATGCCGGAAGGGCGCCGGGCGAGACGGGGAGGTGTCTCTCGTGCACGACCACAGGCATTCGTATCGACGTGCCGAATGGGGTGTTAACTTTTATATAGATGGGAAAACTCTGATATTGCGTAACAAGCCGCTTTTTTGGAACGCCATCTCAAGAGCGAATTCGGCGGGCACGGAAAGCGTGCGGATAGACGCACAAGTCCATCCGGCTGCGCACCCGTGCGCGCACTTTTTATAGCTCCGGCCAAGTAGGGGGTGCCGGGCGAGCGCCGCGGGCGACATCGGAGGGCCCGGTCAGTCCCTTGGATTGAAGGCGCGCCCGAAGGGAAGCCTTCCACCCGCAAGTATCTGCGTTAGCGGATTCCCGCCAGGATGACGCTCAAGCTTCGTTCGGCTGGGGGGCCGGGTTGTTGCCTGCGCGCTCGATGGCCTTGGTTATGTCCTTCACGAAGCGCGAATGGCGCACGCCGAACAGGAAGGTGTTCTGGATCAGGGTGCCCAGCCAGCGGCAGGGGCGCTTGATCTGGATGAGCAGGATATAGCGGTCCTCGTCCGTCTCGTTCCAGACTTCGTGGTTGAACATGTCGTCGAACAGGAAGGACTGGCCGGGTTCCCAGGTCAGGACGTGCAGCTTGTCGTCACCCTCGACGTGCATGCGGCACTTTTCCCGCTCCTTGGGAGCCTTCAAGGCGAGGTGATAGGTGAGCATGCCCTTGGTCATGCCCCAATGGCGCGGAATATGGCCGCCGGCTTCGAGGACGGAGAAGTTGGCCGTCACCAGTCCTGGAATCTTCTCGATGGCCGCAGCCGTGAACGGCGCGCGCGAAGCGTTCTTCTGAAGGCGATAGCCGTAGCCCTTCAGGAAGAAGGCGCGCCAGCGGCGATCCGCCGCAATCCGGCCATGGTCGAAGGAAAGATCGCCGAGCGAAGGGATGTCTTCCGTCCGGATGCGCACGGCTTCGTCGCGAATGGTTTCCCATTGGCTCTCAAGCTCGGCCATCCAGGGGAAGAAGGCCTTGTCCTGGACCGCAGCGTCGGGAATCAGCGAATTCCGCATGATGACGCGGTCGATCTTGGGGCGAAGCTCCTTGCCGATCTGGAACAGCGACTTGTTGACGAAGGGAACCTTCCAACCGCGTGAGTTGAGGGTCTGTTGCCAGTTCAAGAAACTGCTCCTTATACTTCTTTCAGGACAACGCAGGCGTGCCTCAAAGTGCGCTTGTATACACCTTGAGCGAAGCCTCCGGTCATATCGTGATCGTTTACCGCTTCAGCGAGCGAATCTTGCTGCCGAACACATCGTCCCAGAAAATGGCCGAGATCGAGTAGTTGCCGTGCTCGTCGACATAGTGGTGACGCATGTGATGCCGCTTCAGCGCCGAACCGAGTCGGCCCTTCATCGACCAGTGATGACAGGCGTAGTGGACCACGTCGTAGATGACGTATCCGATCATGAAGCCCAGAAACAGCCAGGTTCCCGCGTCTGCGAACAGCAGGACGAGAGTCCCCCAAACGGCAAGGGCGATCGGCACGCTGGCGCCGAGCGGCATGAGGCTGCGCAAGGGATCGTTCGGGGCGTCGTGATGGTTGCCGTGCATCAGGAACACGAACCATTTCAGCACCGGGACATCGGATTCCAGGTGGAACATGTAGCGGTGCATCACGTATTCGAAGAGGCTCCACACCCCAAGCCCTGCCAGGACCAGGCCCGTGCCCGCGAGCAGGCCGACCGTCCCCCAGCCTGCCCAGGCGATGGCCGGAAGCAGCACAGCCCAAGCGGCCGCGAAAAAACGGGGAGAGATCAACGTTAGCCGTTCGAGCTTCTCGCTCTTGAACAAACGAACACGTTGCGGACTAGGATTTAGCGCGGGCATTGCGTCGATCTCGAACATCAGGCGTCGGTAAGTGTCAAGCCAATAGTCCCCTAATACGCTGAGATGTTGACAATCGCGGTCGATTAAACGGATGCAGCGGCATGAACACGGGTTCCCCACAAAAAAGAATTCTCATTACCGGCGCCTCGGGCGGACTCGGGGGGGCCTTGGCCCGGCAATACGCCGCTCCGGGCGTGATGCTTGCCCTTTGGGGCAGAGATTTGGTGCGTCTCACCGCGTTGGCGGAAATCTGTCGAGCCAGAGGGGCCTGCGTCGATGTGCGATCGCTGGATATCTCCGATGTCGCGGGCGCGGTCCTGGCCGTTGAGGCCGAGGATGCGGTGGGGCCGATCGATCTGGCGCTTCTGGCATCGGGTCTCGGAGACGTCCGGGCCGAGGGAGACAAAGTGGAGGATCCCGCGCTTGTGGCCAAGCTGGGCATCGTCAATTTCGCAGCGCCCGCAGCCATGGCGGCCGCTCTTGCGAAGCGTATGGCGGAGCGGAAATCCGGCTCCATCGTCCTGATCGGCTCTGCTGCGGCGTTTCACGCCCTGCCTTTCGCGGCGGCCTATTCCGGTTCGAAGGCGGGCCTTGCGCGATTCTCCGAAGCGCTGCGACTTGGCATGCGCGAGCACGGGGTCACTGTGACACTGGTTTCGCCGGGGTTCATCGACACGGCCGCAGGACGGCAGGTTCCGGGGCCCAAACCGCTTATCCTGAAGCCGGATGACGTCGCCGCCCGGATTGCCGCGGCGGTCGCGAGCGGCAAGGGGCATGTGATCCTGCCCTGGCCTTTTGCGGCGCTGCGACTGTTCGACCGTATCTTGCCGCGTTTTCTGCGCGACCGCCTGCTGCTGTCGCTCGCGCCACCGCGATAGGCCTGTCAGGAGGGGCTTTGCTCGGACGCGACGTCGCCGAGGGCGGCGCCGAGGATGGCATGATGCAGGCCCGCCGGGGTCAGGTCCGCGTGTCGATCCTCGCCGCGGACGATCGCGCCGGAGGTGTCGAGGCGAATCATCACGTAGGGGGTGTGCCGGTCTCCGCCGGGCGCTGTCGCGCCGGGAATGCTGGGGCGATGATCGCCGAAGAACACGAGCAGGGCGGGGCGTTCTAGCGCGCCCAGTCGCTCGACGAGAGAGGACAGCATCGCATCGCTGTTGCGTGCGAGCCGAAGATAGCTTTGCTTGAGATCGCCGCTGGAATGTTCGTCGGGCGCCCAGGGGCCGTGGTTCTCGATCGTGACCGCATAGATCATGGTCGGCCCGGCCGCTGCCGCCGCGAGCGAGACGATCTCGTCGGTCATTGCCGCATCGGTGACATAGCGGCCCTGGCCGGGTGCGGGAGGCTCGAAGCGATCCTCGCCGACGAGGTGGGCGAAACCGGCGGCGGGCATGATCCGGTCCCGGCCATAGAAGCGCATGTCATGCGGATGCGCGAACAAACTGTGCCAACCGGCCGGTTTCAGGCGGGCAGGCAGGGCATGGGACACGTCGTCCAGAGCCGTCAGGAACGGGTCGTAGCGCCGAAAGCCGAGTTCTTCCTCGTCGAGGCCGAACAGGACACCGTATTCCGTGCGCATGGTATAGGCGCCGAAGCCGCTGACCTGGAGCCGTCCCGACTGCCAGGCGTGCTTCCGCGCCGCGGCAAGGCCGGGCAGGGCCAGGTCCGGGTCCGAAAAGAGTTCGACCGGATCGGCGAAACTCTCGCACTGGATGATGACGACGAGTTCCGGTGCCTCTGCGATCGGGGTCCGGCGCGGCGCGACGCAAGGCGCCGGGGCTTCGCTTGCGCGCCAGCGCAGCCAGTACAGCAGGAGCGTCGGCAGCAGGCCATGTTGCTGCACGTCGGCGTGGGCCGCCGGCACCGTGGCCAGACGGCGGATGGGCGCGGTCTTCAGCGAGAGCGCGAGAATCGCGAGGCTCGCAGCCAGAGCGCCCAATCCGATCAGGTGCGGCTGCATCGCCGGAACGAACAGCCAGGCGAGGAGCGCCAGGAGGAGGAGGGCAATGATCCCGGCCATGGTCCGCTGCCAGACGGCGACCGCCGACAGGTAGAACTGCGGATGGCGAAATATCGCCCCGATGAGGGCGAGATCGGAAAAGAGCAACGGCTCGCCGAGCATGGCATGCTTGGCATTGGATGCCACCGTCAGCAGGGCGAGCACGCCGAGTGCGAGGCAGACGGAGACGGGAACGTTACCGCAGACAACGAGGAAGAGACCCGCCAGGGCCGTCATCATCCACAGCAGGAGCCAGGTGCCGGGAAGGCTCCGTCCGATTGCGAGCGGGAACTTGTCGCGCCGTGGACGCACGAGTCCTTCGAGCAGGATGGCGCCGAGCGGCAGCGCCACGAATGTCATTCCCTCGATAGTCACTGTTCTGCCGTGCAACCCGGATTCATGAGCCCAGCACCGTTCGACCATCGTTCAGCGGGCGGAAGCGCGCTCATAGCGGGGAGGACCAAGGCTGTCATCCGCTGTCTGCGCTCTGCCTACTTCCGCCATCCCCCGGCCGCGGCTTCGCGTTCCTGCGCGGCATCGAGCGGATCGCCTGCCGCCATGTCCTGCGCCTTTGCCATCAGATCGGCCCTGTCTGAACCGGACTTGTCCGAACCGGCCTGGCGATAGTCCGCCTCTGTCCTGCCGTCTCCTGCAACGACATGTTCGAGGACCCATCGGCCCGAATCCTTGCAGGCGATCCCGGCGGAGGCCGTGGCGGCATAGACCCGGCAATAGTCGCCGTCCCGGCGGCGGAAGCTGGCGAGGATGCGCAGGTCCCCGTCAGGGGCGGAAGCGAGCCGGGTCTCCAACCCTCGGGCGAGGTCGCCGGAGGCCAGCAGGGCACCGTTTCGTTCCGTCATGTTGCCGCGTTCAATCTGCGTGCCGATCATGAGGCCGAGCACCAGCGTGGCAGCCACGGCAAGGCCGATGCGCCAGTGCCGCAGGTGCCGGGGGCGGCCGTTCGTCGCCGGTGCTTCGGCCTTTCGCCGTTGGCGAATCTCGGCGAGATCGATGACCCGCGGTTTTCCGGCGGGGAGTTCAGAGGGCAGACGGGCATCGGTCATGTCCTCTTCCGCCTCCTGCGCGGCGGCTGCCGCGATCAAGAGGGTCAGGTCTTCCGGGACCGGTTCGGCCGTTACCGGATCGAAAGTGCCGCGCAGCAGGGCGCGCAGGCGGCGCTGCGCTGCGAGCTTCCCGGCGAGCGCAGGATCGGCCGCTACGGCGGCGGCGACGCGCGCGGCATCGGTCTCGGCAAGTTCGCCGTCCGCATAGGCCATCAGTTCCTCGTCGCTCACGGTCACGCCGCTTCTCCCAGTTCGCGCAGCAGCGCCTCGCGGCCCCGGCCGAGGCGCGAGGTTAGGGTGCCTTGCGGGATGCCGATGATCTCGGCAGCTTCCTTGTAGGCAAAGCCCTCGACAAGCACGAGCATCACCGCTTCGCGCTGTTCCTCGGGGAGCCGCGCCAGCGCGCGGCCGACATTGCCGAGTTCGACCAGGTTCTCGGCATCGCGGTCGCCGGGGGTGCCTATGGCAACGCCTTCCTCCTCATGGACGAAGGTCTGCGAACGCCGCTTCCTTGCTCTTGTCTCGTCGATCCACTGGTTGCGCATGATCCTGTAAACCCATGCGTCGAGCCGCGTCCCTTCCTGCCATTGCCGGCGGGATTTGAGCGCGCGCTCGACGGTCTGCTGGCACAAGTCGTCGGCATCGGCCGCATCGCGAGCGAGGCCGCGCGCGAACCGCCGCAGGCGCGGCAGCAGGGCGGTCAGCTCTTGGAAGAAGTGGTCTGTGCTCATCGAATGTCTTGCCTGAGGGATGAAACGCATGAGCCTTGGCGTTTCATCCCTGAGTGCTACGATTTTTCATGATGGACAAGCTGATGAGAACAGTCGCGATCCTGGCTCTGGCGATGGCGGCGCTGGTTGCGGCGCCCTTGCGGGCGCAACTGCTGCCGGTCGATCCGCTGGGCACGGTCGGTCGTGCGGGTAGGACGCTCGGCGAAACGGCGCGGGATACGGCGTCGCAAGTCGCCGCGCCGCTGGGCGAGGTGGTGGAGGATGTCCGCTCGATGGCGCGCGAGCGGCTTCGGCGGATCGGCGGGTTCGTCTCCGTCCACGGCGACCGGGTCGAATGGGACGATGACCATCAGCCCGCCGTGCGCGGCGAAGTCCTCCTGCTGGACCCCGATCCTGCCGCGCTGGAGACAGCACGGGGCAAGGGCTACAAGGTTCTGGAGCAGGCCGAGATCGAGGCCTTGGATCTTGCCTATGCACGGCTCGGCACGCCGCAGGGGATGCCGCTCGCCAAAGCCGTTCAGGATCTGCGAAAGGCGCTGCCCGGCCGCGAGATTTCCGCCGACCAGCTTCATTTCCCCTCCGGTGCGGCGTTGCAGCCGGGCGGAGCAGGCAAGGCGGAGGCTCTGCCCCATGGTGGCACCGTCGGCGTCATCGATGGCGGGATCGCGGGTTCCTCCCGGCTGGCGGCGCAGCGGGGCTTCGCGTCCGGGGCGCCGAAAGCCAGCGATCATGCCGCTGCCATCGCCTCGCTGCTGGCGGGCGCGGGGACGGCGAAGATCTATGGTGCGGATGTCTACGGCTCCGATCCGGCAGGGGGGAGCGCGCTGGCGATCGCGAGAGCGCTCGGCTGGATGCAGGGGCAGGGGGTGCCGGTGGTCTCGATCAGTCTGGTCGGACCGTCGAATCCCCTGCTGGCACGCGCGGTGGCGGGGGCGCAGGGCAAGGGCATGGTGATCGTCGCGGCGGTCGGCAACGACGGAGCGGCGGCGCCGCCGGCCTTTCCGGCATCCTATCCCGGCGTCGTGGCAGTGACCGGGGTCGATCGCGCCGGGCGGGTGCTGATCGAGGCGGGGCAGGCGGCGCATCTCGACTATGCCGCGCCGGGTGCGGATATCTCGGCAGTGGTTCCTGGACGCGGGCGGGTCTCGTTGCGAGGGACGTCCTATGCGGCGCCGCTTGCCGCCGCGCGGATCGCGGCGTGGCAGGCCCGGCTGGGAAACGGTGCGAAAGCGCTGAAAGCCGTGGATTCCGAAGCGGTCAAGGGCACCCGCCGGACCGGGCGCGGGGTGCTTTGCAGCATCTGCCGCAGCGGGCTGTGAACGGGGCAACCGAAAAAATTCACGCCTCTCACGGATGAAAGCCCGAGGGGCATCCGTTCCTTCCAACAGACACACCGGATGGGTGTGGAGAATAAGGAAGGAGCAGAATCATGAACAAGCTCACTCTCGGGACCGCAATCGCCACGCTCGCCCTCGTTGCCGTCTCGCCTGCGGCCCATGCCCAGCTTCTTGGCGGGGGCGGCCTTGGCGGTTCGCTGGGCGGCTCGCTCGGAGGCTCTTTGGGTGGGACGCTCGGCGGCGTCGGCAGCTCGATCGACGGCATGGGCAGCGGCGCGGGCGATATCAGCGCCTCGCGGGCGAGCCGGAACGTTTCCTCGCGGGCTGGTGGCAGCGGACGGGCCAGCAAGTCGGTGAAGGCGCCGCAGGTGCAGGCCCCGGATGCCTCGGGTCAGACGACAGCGGTCAGCGGCGCGGGTTCGCGGGCCGGTGGGCTGGTCGATTCGACCCGTTCCACGCTGTCGAGTGTGGCGGGTAGTGCTTCGGCGGCGGGCTCGGGAACCGGTGCGCTGTCCGGATCGGGCAATGGTGGCTCGGCGACCGGCTCGGGCAACCTGACCGGCGCGGCCGATCTTGCCGGTGCGACAGGCGCGGCTTCGGGTTTGGCGAGCACGGCAAGCGACGGCGCCCAGGCCGCCCGCAGCGCCGCCGCCGAAAAGGCGCAGGGGTTGGGCGACAAGGCGCGGGAGACGGCGGGCAGCCTGTCCTCCAGTTCGGCCGGAGCCTCGGGCAACGGATCTGGTACTGCGAGCGCGGGCGGGCACAGTGCTGGTGCAATGGGTTCGGGCAGTGGTTCGGCCTCGCGGAACGGGGCGAGCGGTTCCGCGAATCTCGGCGTGAACCTCGGCAGCAGCACCAGTGAGTAAGTCTGGCGAGTAAGTCTGCCGGTCCGAAGCAATGCCCCGGCGAAGCAAGGCCTTCGTCGGGGCATTGTTCTATCCCGGGCGGGGTGTGCTCCGTACGCCGCTCATGACGAAAAGCAGCCAGTCGCTCCGCTTCACGATCAGCCATCCCAGGAACGACAGCGTGAAGGCGACCGCGATCATCACGAAGTACCGCACGAAGTAGGGAGCCGGGATCGCCTCCACGAGGCCGAAGGTCGCCACGATGATCGGCAGGTGGAGCAGGTAGATGACGAAGGACGCCTCCACCAGTTCGCGGACCCGGCGCGATTCCGTCCTGAACAGAGTGCCTGCGCCGGAGATGATGGACTGGGTCAGGCCGATGGCGGCCACCGCTTTGAGGACCGGGCGGGTATACTTCGGCAGTTCCCCGACGCCTACCGCCACCAGCGCGAGCACGATCGCGACGAGCGTTACCAGCCAGGAGAAGCGATTGAACCGGCGGTTCATGGCCGGGACCCGGTTGACCAGCGCACCTATCGCGAAATAGGGCGCGTATTCGAGCGCGAAGCCGAGCGAAACCGGATTCTTGAGCAGTTCGGGGATCAGCGGATTCGCTTTCAGCAGGGCGACTTCATAGACGCCGATGCCGAGGCCGATGGCCAGTATGGCCGGAAGGAACAGCCGGGAGACGGTGCGATCCGACAGGTTCAGGCGGAATGTCCGCACTTTCGGCGAAAGGCAGACCAGCGCCGCGACGGCGCTGAAATAGATGAGCACGATCACGAACCATAAGTGGCCGGTCGTCTCCCGTCCCAATGTGAGGCTTTCGCCGAGCCACAGGCCGAATCCTGCGCTTGAACTGGAGGCATTATGCAGGTCGGCAGCGAGGTTCATCAGCGGCACGATCACCAGCAGGCCCACCACCAGCGGCGGGACGAGCCGGGTCAGGCGGCTTTCCAGATAGGCGCCGACGCTCCGTTTCAGGAGTAACATCGCCGTGAAGTAACCGGCGATCAGGAAGAACCCCTGCATCCGGAACAAGTGCAGGAATTCCATGACATGGGTGAGCGCCAGCGAGCGATCCGCGGACATCACCATCCAGGTCTGGCCGTCGTCCCGGAAGGGATGGGTGGCGTGAAAGGGAATGCCCAGCAGCATCAGCACCGCGCGCACGGCGTCCAGATGGTGCTCCCGGCTGGGATGCACGAGCGCGCCGTCGGGTGGCTTGGCCAGGCCGGTATACTCCATAGCCGCTGTTTGCGACGAAGGCCGGGGCAGGGCAATTACCCTGATGGCTGGCGCATTGGGGTATCCGCGTTACCGACAGGCCATGAGGACGGCGAGAGTTTACGATTGGGAATAATCTTGTAACTGTCGCGCGATGACGAGCGATCAGGGTGAGAACGGAAGCGCGGCGGCCTTGCAGCCTTTGCGGATTGGCGATGTAGTGCCGCGGTTCGTGGCCCGCAGCACGCAGGGGCCGTTCGACCTCGACGACTATCGCGGGCAGTGGCTGATCCTGTTTTCCCATCCGGCGGACTTCACCCCGGTCTGCACCAGCGAGGTCGTGGCGCTGGCTCGTGCCGCCGGGGATTTCGCGGCGCTGGGGTGCCGACTCGTGGGACTTTCGGTGGACAGTCTCTATTCCCACCTCGCGTGGATTCGCCTGATTCGCGACAGCATCGGGGTAACCGTGCCGTTTCCCATCGTTGAAGATCCGACGATGGAGATCGCGCGGGCCTACGGCATGGTCGGTAGCGACGCGCACGACAGTGCGACCGTGCGGATGACCTATTTCATCGACCCCGACGGGGTGATCCAGGCGACCAACAGCTATCCCCTGACCGTGGGGCGCTCGATCCCGGAACTGCTGCGCATCCTGACGGCTCTGCGCGAAGTTCGGGACGGTTCGGGACTGGCTCCGGCGGACTGGCAGCCCGGCGCGCCGCTGCTGCGCCAGCCGGACGAGACGGCCGAGGCGGCGCTGGCCTGCGGCGATCCGGTCGGGTGGTTCCATGCGCCGCTCGGCGCGGCGGACGGGGGGCAGGTCTGACATGCCGCAATCCCATCTTGCCGCCGAGTTCGAAGCGACGGCGGAACTGCTGCGGGCGTTGGGGCATCCGGTGCGCCTGCAGATCCTCCACGCGGTCCGCGCGCGTCCGCTGGCCGTCGGGGAAATCGAGGAAGCCACCGGCATCGGCCAGCCGGGGCTGTCGCAGCAGCTTTCGATCCTGCGCAAGGCGGAACTCGTGCTCTCGCAGCGTAATGGCAAGCAGGTGTTCTATCAGGTCGACGGTGCGCGGATGGCGGAGATCGCGCAGGCCCTGACTGTGCTCGGCGACGAGGCGGGAGGCGGTGCCAAGCCCCCTGCACCATCCCAAGCCGCCCCTCAGCAGGGCGGCGCGGCGCGCTTCGCCCGCGTGTTTCGCTGAAGTCTCAGAGCAGTTCGGAGACTTCCACCGCTTCCTCGCAGAGCGCCAGGGGCGCCTTGCGGTGCGAGACCAGCACGAGGCCGCTGCCGGTGTCGTCGAGCCAGCGCTTGAGGCTTTCCACGAGCGCGGCTTCGGTGGCGGTATCCAGACCTTCGCTGGGTTCGTCCAGCAGCAGCCAGGGGCGTCCGCTCAGAAGGGCGCGGGCCAGCGACAGGCGCTTGCGCTCGCCGCCAGAGAGAATGCCGCCGCCCTCGCTGACCGGGGTGTCGAGGCCCTGTTCGCTGCGGCGAATGCGCCGGTCGAGTTGGGCGACTTCCAGCGCGTCCCACATTTCCGCCTCGGTCACGCCGGAGCGGGCGAGGCGCAAGTTGTCGGCCACGGTGCCGATCAGCAGCGGCGCGTCCTGCGGGGACAGCGCGAACTGGCTGTTCAGGCGCCAGCCGGGGCTCGTTTCGAGCGGTTCGCCGTCGAGGCCGATCGCCGCGACCGGCTGCTGCATTCCGGCGAGCGTCAGCAGCACGCGGGTCTTGCCCGAGCCTGACGCCCCGGTGATCGCCAGGCGCGCGCCGGGCCGGAACTGCCGCGCGCCGAGTGTGAGCGGGGCACCTGCGGCGGTCACGGGTTCCTGAAGTTCGCCGCCGAGCGCATTGAGCGAGGCGATCCGGCGCAATCCCGCTTCGAGCGAGGCGCGGCGCAGCAAGCTGCGCGACAGGCCGCCCATCGCCTCGACCGCCGAGGCGGTCGCCAGCATGGCCAGCGCCACCATCGGCGCCGATTCGCGCGCCAGCAGCAGGACACCGGCCACCGCCACGCCGCCGTAGACCGAAAGCAGCGCGCCCTGCAGCGCCTCGGCGCGGAACAGCCCGGCGCGGGCCTTGTCGAGGCGCGCGGCGATCGGTTCGAGTTCCGCGAGCGCGCGGTCGGCAAGGCCATAGGCAGCGATCTCCGCACGCGAACCGGCGAGTTCGACGTAGCGGATACGCAGGTCTCCCAGCGCCGTGGCGGCGGCTTCGGCGGGCGCGCGGGTCAGGTGCTCTGAAAGGCGGCGGAACAGCAGCGGCAGGCCCGCCATCATCGCCGCAAGAAACAGCAGCGCCGCCCAGCCGCCGAACGCGACGAGCGCGAGGCTGACCAGTGCGGAGACGACTGCCGCGTGGCGCGCGGGCTGGCGGATCACCAGGTCCTCCAGCGCTTCCACGTCGTCGATCAGCCGGGTGCTGGCTTCGCCGGGCGAGGTGTCGGGGGCGTGGCGGCTGTCCTGCGCGGCGAGCTTGTCGAACAGCGTGCCGCGCAAGTCGGCCATGCCTTCCAGCGCAACTTTGTGGGAGAGCAGGCGCTCGCCGTAGCGCGAAAGGGTGCGGACGATCGCCAGCAGGCGGATCGCCGCGCTGGGGATCAGGTAGTTGAAGGCCATGGCGGTGGCGACGCCGGCCGAACCGGCAAGCGCGGCGGCGGTCAGGAACCAGCCGGACACCGCCAGCAGCCCGATCGCGGCCACGGCGGCGAGGCCCGCGCAGAGGCTGGCGAAGAACAGGCGGCGGCGGGCGAGACCGGCGGTTGCGAGCAGGTGGGGCCGCTTGGCGGAATTCACAGCTTGATCTCCCGGCGGGCGGCGCGGATCAGGGCGTCGTCGTGGGTGGCGACGAGAATGCAGCGCTCGGCGGAGAGTTCGCGGAGCAGGGCGACGATCATGGCGGCGGAAGCCGCGTCGAGGTCGGCGGTCGGCTCGTCGCAGAGGATCAGCGGGCGCGCGGAAAGGATCGCGCGGGCAAGGCCGATGCGGCGCCGCTCGCCCCCCGAAAGGCCGGAACCGGCGTGGTCTACCGGCATGGCAAGGCCGCCGCGCCGCGCCAGCACATCACCGAGGCCTACCTTCTCCGCGACGGCGAGCACTTCGGCCTCGGTGGCCTGCGGCGCGGCGAGCGCAAGGTTGTGGCCGAGCGTTCCGGTCACCAGCAGCGGGCGCTGCGCGGCCCAGGCGACGGCATCCGGCGCGAGCGGCTGGCCGGAGCGCATGGCGATGTGGCCCAGCGTCGGCACGAGTTGACCGGCGATGGCGGCCAGCGTGCTCGTCTTGCCGCTGCCGGTGGGGCCGGACAGGGCCACGAGGTCTGCCGGTTCGAGTTCGAAATGGAGCGGGCCGACCGCAAGGCCGGGGAAGGCGAGGGCCAGATGCTCGACATGGAGGCCGTCGAAGGGGGCGGCCTTCCGGGCCTTGAGCAGTGTCGGCGTTTCTTCGAAGGGGGCGAGGGCCTGCTGCGCGGCTTCGCCAAGCTGCTTCTCGTGATAGGCGGCGGCGAGGCGGCGCATCGGCAGGTAGAATTCCGGGGCCATGGCGAGCACGAAGAAGGCCGGGACCAGCGTCAGCTTCTCGGGCGCCGGAAACGGCAGCAGGCCGAGCAGCGAGAAGCCGCAGTAGACCGCCACCAGCGCGATCGAGAGGGCGGAGAAGAACTCCAGCACCGCATTGGACAGGAAGGCCGTGCGCAGGACCGAGACCGTGCGGCGGGCCACTTCCCCGGTAGCGGTGCGGACCTGACGGCCGATGCGCGCTTCGGCGCCGAAGTGGCGGATCAGCGGCAGATGGGTCACGCGGTCCACGAAAAGACCGGACAGCGCGCCCAGCGCGGCGAGCTGGCGCTCGGCGGCGCGGCGGGATGCGGTTCCGGCCAGGATCATCCCGAGCGTGAAGGGCACCAGCGTCCCCACCATGATCGCCGCCGCCACCCAGCTCGCCGGAGCGACGATTGCGGCCACCACCAGCGGCCCGATCACGGCGTTGATTCGGATGGGAGAAAACCGGACGTCGCGATTCTCGATCGCCGTGCTATGGTCCAGCGCCAGATTTGCGCTTTCGCCTGAGGAGATCAGTCTCGCCAGCCGTCCGCCCAGAAGTCTCTGCCACAGTCCGGCCCGTCGCGTGGCGCTTGCTTCCTGCGCCGCTGCCACGGCGATCCGGTCGACCGTGCAGGTCGCAAGCGCGCGCAGCACCACGCCGTAGAGGATCCACGCCGCAGGAAGCGCAGGCGATCCGCCCCCCGCAACCGCGCCGACGCCTGTCGCCACCCCCCACGAGAAGAGTGCCGCTCCGACAATATCGACAAGCCATGCGCCGGGTATCAGGACGCGAGCAAATTTGACATAGATCAAATTAAGTAAACCATGTAAGTAAAGTTTGACAGCTTTCCGAACGAAGCCTAACGCAACCCTACGAAACCAACCAGCTTGGGGCAATCGCTTTCTTCCCGCCTCAAGCCGCTAAAAACAGCGGGATTCGACATGATCGACATGGCAGTGGTGGAACTATCACGGCTACAGTTCGCCTTGACGGCGCTGTACCATTTTCTCTTCGTTCCCCTGACATTGGGCCTTTCCTTCATTCTCGTAATTACGGAAAGTGTTTATGTCATAACCGACCGTCCCATCTGGCGGGACGTGACCCGGTTCTGGGGCAAGCTCTTCGGCATCAATTTCGTGCTCGGCGTGGCCACCGGTCTCACCATGGAGTTCGAGTTCGGTACCAACTGGGCCTATTACTCGCACTACGTGGGAGACATCTTCGGTGCTCCGCTGGCGATCGAGGGCCTTATGGCCTTCTTCCTCGAAGCCACGTTCGTCGGCCTGATGTTCTTCGGCTGGGACCGCCTTTCCAAGCGCGGCCACCTGCTGACGACGATCATGGTCGCGGTCGGCTCGAACCTGTCGGCGCTGTGGATTCTCATCGCCAACGGCTGGATGCAGCATCCTACGGGCGCAGTGTTCAATCCCGAGACGATGCGCATGGAAGTCTCGAACTTCAAGGACGTGCTCTTCAACCCGGTGGCCCAGGCCAAGTTCGTCCACACCGTCAGCGCGGGCTATGTCTGCGCCAGCGTCTTCGTGCTGGGCGTTTCCTGCTACTACCTGCTGCGCGGCCGCCACATGGAACTGGCCAAGCGCAGCTTCACCGTGGCGGCGGCTTTCGGTCTTGCCTCCTCGCTCTCGGTCGTCGTGCTGGGGGACGAGAGCGGCTATGCCCTCACCGACAACCAGCAGATGAAGCTGGCGGCGATGGAAGGCATGTGGGAAACCGAGCAGGCCCCCGCCGGGCTGACGCTCTTCGGCATTCCCTCCAACTCCGCGCATGAGACCGCCTACGAGATCAAGGTTCCCTATGTGCTGGGACTGATCGCGACGCGCAGCCTCTCAGGCGAAGTGGCCGGTATCGTGCCGCTGGTGGAACGGGCCGACTACCGCATCCGTCAGGGCGTGATCGCTTATGACGCGGTGGAAAAGCTCAAGGTCAACCGCAACGATCTGGTCGCGCGCGAGGCCTGGGAACGTCACAAGAGCGATCTCGGCTATGCCCTGCTGCTCAAGCGCTTCGTCGCCGACCCGCGCACGGCCGACGACGCGACGATCGCCAAGGCCGCCTGGAGCACCGTGCCCAACGTACCGGCGCTGTTCTTCATGTTCCGCATCATGGCGGGGCTGGGCTTCTTCTTCATCCTGTTCTTCGCGACCGCTTTCGCCTTCTCGGTACGCCGCCGGTTCGACCGCAAGTGGTTCCTGCGCACCGCCGTTCTGGCCATGCCGCTGCCGTGGCTGGCGATCGAGATCGGCTGGCTCGTCGCCGAACTGGGCCGCCAGCCCTGGGCGGTGGACGGGGTACTGCCGACCTTCCTCGGGGCATCGAGCCTGACGACGACCCAGATCTGGGCGACGATCTTTGGCTTCACCGCGCTCTACGGCGTGATGGCGGTGATCGAGGTGAAGCTGATGCTCTCGACCATCCGCCACGGACCCGAGGTCTACGAAGGCAGCGACGGCGAACCCATGCCAGAGCGCGCGCCCGCCACGACCTTCACCGCCATCCCGGCCGAGTAAGACGGAGGCCACAATGTCCATACCCTTCGACTACGAAACGATGCGGCTGATCTGGTGGACGCTGATGGGCGTGCTGCTCATCGGCTTCGCCCTGACCGACGGTTTCGACCTCGGCTCGGCCTCGCTCCTGCCCTTCGTCGGGCGCACCGATGCCGAGCGCCGCATGGTCATCAACGCCATCGGACCGACCTGGGAAGGCAACCAGGTCTGGTTCATCCTCGGCGGCGGCGCGATCTTCGCGGCCTGGCCTTACGTCTATGCCGTGAGCTTCTCGGGCTTCTATCTCGCGATGTTCCTGGTGCTCTCGGCCTTCATCCTGCGCCCCGTGGGCTTCAAGTATCGTTCCAAGCGGCCCGATCCGGCCTGGCGCTCGCGTTGGGACTGGGCGCTCTTCATCGGCGGCTTCGTACCGGCGCTGGTCTTCGGCGTGGCGGTCGGCAATGTCCTCCAGGGCGTGCCCTTCCGGCTCGATAGCGACATGCGCAGCTTCTACGAAGGCACGCTGCTCGGCCTGTTCAGCCCCTTCGCCCTGCTCGGCGGTCTCGTCTCGGTGGCGATGCTGGTGCTGCACGGCGCGGGCTGGCTGACCCTCAAGCTGGAGGACGGCCCGGTGCGCGACCGCGCCCAGCGCTACGGCCAGGTCGCCGCGCTGGTCGCTTTCGTGCTCTACGCATTGGGCGGCGTCTGGTTGGCGATGGGCGATATCGGCTACCGGGTGATCGGCGTCGCGGAGGCGGCAGGGCCGTCCAACCCGCGCATGACCGAGACCGCCCATGCGGCCGGAGCATGGCTCGCCAACTACGGCGCGCATCCCTGGATGATCCTGGCCCCGCTGCTCGGCCTTGCCGGACCGCTGATGGCGCTCATCGGCATTCGCGGACGCAAGGACGCGTTGGTCTTCGCAGGGTCGTCGATGGCGAATCTCGGCATCATCGCTTCGGTCGGCCTGTCGATGTTCCCCTTCATCCTGCCCAGTTCGATCGACGCGCGCTCCAGCCTGCTCGTGTGGAACGCCTCGTCCAGCCATACGACGCTGTTCATCATGCTGCTGGTGACGGTGATCCTGCTGCCGATCGTGCTGGTCTATACGGCCTGGGCCTACAAGGTGATGTTCGGCCGGATCACGACGCGCGACGTCAACCTCAATCCCGATTTCTACTGAGGAAACGACAATGTGGTATTTCACATGGATACTCGGCGTCGGCCTGGCCGTCGGCTTCGGCATCATCAACGGCGTGTGGGTGGAGTTCCACACCGATCCGGCGGATGAAAAGACCGTCCTCGACTGACCGGACGGTTGACGTATGAAAAAGGGGCAGGTGGCCGATGGCCTCCTGCCCCTTTGCGTATCACTACGGTCGTCAGGCCGGCTTGATGCCCATGCAGAGGTACTTCACCTCCATGTAGTCATCGAGGCCGTAGTGCGATCCCTCGCGGCCGAGGCCGGACTGCTTCACCCCGCCGAACGGCGCCACTTCGGTGGAGATCAGCCCGGTGTTGATGCCGACCATGCCCGCCTCCAGCGCCTCGGCCACGCGCCAGACGCGGCTGAGGTCCGATGCGTAGAAGTAGCTGGCCAGTCCGAATTCGGTGTCGTTGGCCATGCGGATGGCATCGGCTTCGTCGGTGAAGCGGATCACGCCCGCCAGCGGCCCGAAAGTCTCCTCGCGCGCCAGTTTCATGTCCGGCTTCACGCCTGAAACCACGGTGGGGTTGAAGAACGAACCGCCGCGCGCGTTGCGCTGGCCGCCCGCCAGCACTTTCGCGCCGCCCGCAAGCGCATCTTCCAGATGCTCCTCCACTTTCTCGACCGCCTTTTCGTCGATCAGCGGGCCGACTTCGGTGCCTTCGTCCAGGCCGTAGCCGACTTTCATGGCCGAGACGCGCTTCGCCAGCTTCTCCACGAATTCGTCGTAAACGCCGTCCTGCACGTAGAAGCGGTTGGTGCACACGCAGGTCTGGCCGCCGTTGCGGAACTTGGAGATCATCGCGCCGTCGATCGCGGCATCGACATCGGCATCGTCGAAGACGAGGAAGGGGGCATTGCCGCCCAGTTCCATCGAGGTCTTCTTGATCGTCCCGGCACATTCGCGCAGCAGGTCGCGGCCGATCTCGGTGGAGCCGGTGAAAGTCAGCTTGGCGACCTTGGGACTGGCCGTCAGCGCGGAGCCGATCTGCCCGGCGCTGCCGGTCACGACATTGACGACGCCCGCCGGAATCCCCGCCAGTTCGCAGAGATGCGCGATGGCGAGCGCCGAATAGGGCGTGGCCGAAGCGGGCTTGATGACGATCGTGCAGCCCGCTGCCAGCGCCGGTCCCAGCTTGCGGGTGATCATCGCATTGGGGAAGTTCCAGGGCGTGATCGCGGCGACGACGCCGACGCCCTGCTTGATGACGACGATGCGGCGGTCGGCGGCATGGCCGGGGATGGTGTCGCCATAGGCGCGCTTGGCCTCTTCGGCGAACCATTCGATGAAGCTGGCGCCATAGGCGATCTCGCCGCGCCCTTCGGCCAGCGGCTTGCCCTGTTCGCGGGTGAGCAGTTCGCCGAGATCGTCCTGATGCGCGATCATCAGGTCGAACAGCCTGCGCATCAGTTTCGAGCGTTCGCCCGCCGTCCTGGCGCGCCAGGCGGGCAGCGCGCGCTCGGCGGCAGCGATAGCGCGATGGGTTTCGTCTGCGCCCATCTTCGGCACCGTGCCCAGCACCGCGCCGCTGCCGGGATCGGTCACTTCGAACGTGGCTCCGCTGTCGGCATCGCACCACTGGCCGTCGATGTAGCACTGCTGCCGGAGGAAATCGGTGAAAGCCATCGTCTTGCGGATCCTCGCTGGTTTTGCGCGCGCCCCATTCCTGAGGCCGCAGGCTGCCGTGGAGATATGCAGCCCCGGATAGCGAGGCAACCGCCGACCGATCGAGAGGTTCCAGCCAGCGCCTGCGCGATTGGTGAACGCGGGAAGGCATTTTCCGCCAGCGGCCTCTAGGCAAGCGGCGGACGAAAATGTCACGCTGACCGGCGATAACAGAAGGGCAGGATGCCGCCATGACCGTTCATTACCCGCCGCCTCCGCGCCGGACGGCCAATCCGGCGCCGCCTCGCCCCGTCAATTCGCTGCGCCGCACCTCCAGCATCGACGTCGCCTGGCCCGACGGGGTGGATGGCCAGCGTCTGTTCGTCGGCCGTGCGCGCGACTATCTGACCGGGCCGGACAGTCGTGGTCGCACGCTGGCCACGGGCGAATTCTCGCTGCGGATGAGCGAGGACAAGACGATCACCGAAATCGCCGCGAAGCCTGCCCCGGCAAACCTCGATCAGCTTGTCGGTGTCCGCGCAGGTGGGCACTTGCGCATGAGCTTGCGCGAGATCATGCCCGAACTGATTACGAAGGCCGATCCGCTCTATCTCGTGCTCGACGACCTTTCCGGGACCGCGCTCGTATCCTCCTTCGCATGGGGCCAGTGGTTTTCAGAGCGGATGGAAATGCTGAATAAACGGCTGGGCGGCGGCCATGAGGACAATCCGGTGCTGGCCCAGCGCGCCAACGTCTGTTGGGGGCTTCAGGAGGGCAACAGCGGCGTCACCGGCGGCATGGCGCTGGAAAACGTGGCCGATGCGGATGCAGGGCACTTGCGCAATCCCGCCGATCCCGAAGGCTGGCACCCGTTCCTCGAACACAAAGGCCCCGGCTTTCGCCGCGTCCGCCGCATCGATGTGACGCGTGACGGCGGCCTGATTCGCATTGCCTCGGCCTTTCAGGACAGCGCGAAGCTGCGCGAAGGCGGCCGCGTCGCCATCCACGAGTACGACCTTGGCGCGACCGTCGATGCAGAGACGCTGGAAGTGCTGAGCCTCGCTCCCGAGGCGCGCATCCTGCCGTTCCGCGAATGCTCCGGCGCCGTCCATAATGTTGCGCGGCTGGTCGGCCGGAACTTGCGCGGGGTGCGGGAGGATGTGCTGGAAATGCTGCGCGGGCCGGAAGGCTGCACGCATCTCAACGATGCCTTGCGCGCGCTGGCCGATGTGCCCCGATTGGTGGAGGTGCTGCGGGAGGCGGTTTGAAGAAGGGAAACAGGAATTCTGGGGGATGATCCCCCAGACCCGCGGAATGTGGGCGTTGCGCTAAGCGCGATCAGGCGCCCTTCTTCTTTAGCAATACGCTGCGCAGGCAGGAGAGCGCCACTTCGCCGCGCTGGTTGGTCAGTTCGTGGCGGAACACCACGATGCCCTGCGAGGGCCGCGACTTGCTCTCGCGCATTTCGACGACTTCGCTCGTGCAGGTGAGCGTATCGCCGATGAAGGTCGGTTTCGGCGTCACCACTTTGTCGAAGCCGAGGTTGGCGACGAGCGTGCCCACCGTCGTATCCGCGATCGACAGGCCCACGGCGAGGCTGAAAGTGAAAGTGGAGTTGACCAGGATCTGCCCGAACTCGCTGTTCTTCGCGAATTCCGCGTCGAGGTGTAGCGGCTGCATGTTGTGGGTCATGGCCGAGAACATCAGGTTGTCGGTCTCGGTGACGGTGCGGCTCGGCTGGTGGGTGATCCGGTCGCCCACCGTCCATTCGTCGAAGAAACGGCCCGGCATTGTCAGTCCCCCTGGTCGAGCATGAGCTTGAAACCGGCGTGGCTCTTGCTCCAGCCCAGCCGTTCGTAAAAGCGGTGCGCATCGGTGCGCGCATTGTTAGACGTCAGCTGGACCAGCTTGCAACCCCGCTCGCGGCAGCGCTCGACGGCCCATTCGATCATCCGCGAGCCGAGGCCCTGACCGCGTACCGAACTGTCGATCCGCACCGCTTCGATCTGGCCGCGCCAGGCCCCGCGCATCAGCAGGCCGGGGATGAAGGTAAGCTGCATCGTGCCGACGATCCGCCCTTCGAACTCCGCGACCATGAGCAACTGATCCGGCGAAGCGTCGATCGCGCGAAAGGCTTCGAGATAGGCCGGATCGAGCGGCAGGTCGGCATCGTCGGCATCGCCGATCTGGTCCTGCGCCAGCATGACGACGATGGCGGGAAGATCGTCCTCCCGCGCGCGGCGCATGACCAGTTCGTCGCTCATGCCGCAGTTTCATCGATTCGGGCCAGCAGCGCCTCGACCTGGACTTGCGCCCCGGCCACGGCTTCGAGTTCGGCCACCACGCCGTCGAACGGGGCGGTGAGGGTGTGTTCCATCTTCATGGCTTCGAGCGTTAGCAGCTTCTGCCCTTTCGTCACCGTCTGTCCCTTGGTGACGTCCACGGCGATCACTTTCCCCGGCATCGGCGCCAGGATCGCGCCCGAGGCATCCGCCCCGCCATGCACGCCGTCGCGGCGCCATGGGGTGAGCAACCAGGCTTGTCCCTGCTCGGTGACGAGCACGGCTTCGTCGGGTTCCTCGCTGCCTTCCCCCGTCAGCGCGATCTCCACTTTCTCGCCGTCGAGCGAGAACCACGCCGACCGCGCCGGTGCCGCATTGAGGCGGAAACCGGCAAGCGGCGTGACAGGCACGAGGGAATTGGCAGCGGCTTCCAGCACTTCGTCCGAGGGCACCGGCGCCTCGGCCATCGCCTCGCCGTCGCGGCCGATCAGGCCGGCATCGACCTTCCCCGCCGCGAAGTCGGGATGCTGCAAGGCTTTGACGAGAAACGAGGCATTGGTGCGCACCGGCCAGACGGCGCTGTCTTCCAGCATCTCGCCCAGTCGTTCGCGCGCTTCCTCGCGGTCCTCGCCCCAGGCGATCACTTTGGCGATCATCGGGTCGTAGAACGGCGAGACTTCGGCGCCTTCGTAGACCCCGGTGTCGATGCGACCTCCTTCCGCCTCGCCGAACGCCAGCAGTTCCAGCTTGCCGATGCTGGGGAGGAAGCCCTTGGCGGGGTCCTCGGCATAGAGGCGGGCTTCCATGGCCCAGCCGTCGATAGTGAGGTCTTCCTGGGACTTCGGCAGCTTCCCGCCGCTCGCCACCACAAGCTGCCATTCGACGAGATCGACGCCGGTGATCTCCTCTGTCACCGGATGCTCGACCTGAAGGCGCGTGTTCATTTCCATGAACCAGATCCGGTCGGCAGAGAGCTTGCCGGAGCCGTCGGCGATGAATTCGATGGTGCCCGCGCCGACATAGTCGACTGCCTTGGCGGCACGCACCGCCGCCGCGCAAAGCGCCTCGCGCGTCGCCGCATCCATGCCGGGCGCGGGGGCTTCCTCGATCACCTTCTGGTGGCGGCGCTGGAGCGAGCAATCGCGCTCGAACAGGTGCACGACATTGCCGTGGCTATCACCGAAAACCTGCACTTCGATATGGCGCGGGCTGGCGATGTACTTTTCGATCAGCACATGATCGTTGCCGAACGAGGAGGCCGCCTCGCGCTTGCACGAAACGAGCGCATCGACGAAGGCCTCGGGCGCCTCGACCAGCCGCATGCCTTTGCCGCCGCCGCCCGCAACGGCCTTGATGAGTACCGGATAGCCGATCTTCGCAGCTTCTTCGGCCAGGAAAGCGGGTTCCTGATTGGCGCCCATGTAGCCCGGCGTCACCGGAACCCCGGCCTCCGCCATCAGCGTCTTGGCCGCGTCCTTGAGGCCCATCGCGGTGATCGACGACGGGTTCGGGCCGACCCAGACCAGCCCGGCGTCCATCACCGCCTGCGCGAACTCGGCATTTTCCGACAGGAAGCCGTAGCCGGGGTGGATCGCCTCGGCGCCGGTCTGCCTTGCGGCGGCGATGATCTTCTCACCGACGAGGTAGCTCTCGCGCACCGCCGAGGGGCCGATATGCACGGCCTCGTCCGCCTCGCGTACATGCAGTGCATCGGCGTCCGCGTCGGAATAGACCGCGACGGTACGAATGCCCATCTGGCGGGCAGTGCGGATGACGCGGCAGGCGATTTCGCCGCGATTGGCGATCAGAAGCGATTGGATCATGTCTTGTCTCCCGTTCCGCCGCTCACATCCGGAACACCCCGAAGCGGGGTGCCTCCGGAATTGGCGCTTCGAGGCACGCCGCAAGCGCCAGGCCAAGGACGTCGCGGGTCTGCGCCGGGTCGATCACGCCATCGTCCCACAGGCGCGCGGTGGCGTAGTAGGGGTTGCCCTCATCCTCGTACTTCTGGCGGATCGGCGCCTTGAACGCCTCTGCTTCCTCGGGCGACCACTTGGCGGCGTCGCGGTGGACGGTCGCCAGCACCGAGGCGGCCTGCTCGCCGCCCATCACCGAGATGCGGGCATTGGGCCAGGTGAACAGGAAGCGCGGATCGTAGGCACGCCCGCACATGCCATAATTGCCGGCGCCGAACGAGCCGCCGATCAGCACGGTGATCTTCGGCACCGTGGCGGTGGCGACCGCGGTGACGAGCTTGGCTCCGTGCTTGGCGATGCCCTCGGCCTCGTACTTGCCGCCGACCATGAAGCCCGAGATGTTCTGGAGGAACAGTAGCGGAATGCGGCGCTGGCAGGCCAGTTCGATGAAGTGCGCGCCTTTCTGGGCGGACTCCGAGAACAGCACGCCGTTGTTGGCGAGGATCGCCACCGGCTGCCCGTGGATATGCGCGAAACCGCAGACCAGCGTACTGCCGTAGAGCGCCTTGAACTCGTGGAACTCGCTGCCGTCGACGACGCGGGCGATCACTTCGTGCACGTCGTAAGGCGCACGCACGTCCTCGGGCACGATCGCGTAGAGTTCCTCGGGATCGTACTTGGGCGGACGCGGGGTCCGCAGCGGCTGGTCGTGGTGATGCAGCGGGCCGAGATGGCTGACGATATCGCGCACGATGGTCAGCGCATGTTCGTCATTGTCGGCCAGATGGTCGGTCACGCCCGACTTGCGGCTGTGGAGGTCGCCACCGCCCAGATCCTCGGCCGAAATCACTTCGCCTGTCGCCGCCTGCACCAGCGGCGGACCGGCGAGGAAGATCGTGCCCTGTTCCTTCACGATCACCGATTCGTCGCTCATCGCCGGAACATAGGCGCCGCCGGCGGTGCAGCTTCCCATCACGCAGGCGACTTGCGGAATGCCTTTCGATGACATCTGCGCCTGGTTGAAGAAGATGCGGCCGAAGTGATCGCGGTCCGGAAACACCTCGGCCTGATGTGGCAGGTTGGCGCCGCCGCTGTCGACGAGGTAGATGCACGGCAGGTTGTTTTCCTGGGCGATCTCCTGCGCGCGGACGTGCTTCTTCACGGTGATCGGGTAATAGGTGCCGCCTTTCACGGTGGCATCGTTGCAGACGATCATGCACTGGCGGCCGGAGACGGTGCCGATGGCGGTAATCAGGCCCGCGCCGGGAATGTCGTCCTCGTAGAGGCCCTCGGCGGCAAGCTGGCCCAGTTCCAGCAGGGGCGAGCCGGGATCGAGCAGCCGCTCCACGCGTTCGCGCGGCAGGAGCTTGCCCCGCGCGACATGGCGTTCGCGCGATTTTGCGTTCCCGCCGAGCGCCGCCGTGGCGACCTTGGCGTGCAGCTGCGCGACCAGCGCACGGTTGTGCCGGTCCCGCGCCTGCGCTTCGGGGCTGTCGAGATTCAGGCTGGTCTGGAGCACCGGTGCGCTCATGCTTGTTTCTCCGGTCCGGCCGTTTCGGCCTCTTCCCAAGTTCGAACGATTTGTCTCGCCACTGTAGACAAGCGCAAGCCTCAGCGGAAATTGAAAGTTTCCGCCCTTCGTAATAGATATTGTCTATGATCGACCAATATCTGCTGCGCTATTTCCTGGCCGTGGCCGAAACCGGCAATTTCAGCCGCGCGGCGCGTAGCGTGGCCGTCACGCAGCCGACGCTTTCGGCGGGAATCGCCAAGCTGGAACGCGAACTGGGCGCGCGCCTGTTCGACAGGGATCGCCAGCGCGTTGCCCTGACCCCGGCGGGCAGCCGCTTCCTTGTCCGCGCCCGCCGCATCGCCGCCGAATACGAACACGCTCTGGTCGAACTGGCCGAACCCGCAGAGCCCAGCCTGCTGCGCGTCGGTGTCCTGAATACTATCCCCACCCACCTGATCAGCCGAGCCTTGGCAGAGCATCGCGAGCGTTCGGGCGAGACGCTGGAACTGCTCGACGGCAGCGAGCGTGATCTGGCTGAGCGGCTGGAACGCGGAAGGATCGACGTGGCGCTTACCGTCGTAAGGCCGCATCACGCCCGCTATCAGCCCGAAGTGCTGTCCCGCGAGCGCTACATGATGGTACTGCCGCCCGGCCATCCGCTGGCCGGTGAACGCGAGGTGCTTGCGGAGCAACTCGCGCAGGACCGCATGGCCCTTCGCCGCCATTGCGAGGCTTTGCCCGAGATCAACCGCTTCTTCACCCAGCGCGGCGTACGCCCCCGCTTCGTGCTCAAGACCACCAGCGACGAGCGCGTCCTCTCGGTAATTCGGAGCGGCGCCGGGGTTGGCATGATGCCGGAAGGCTTCGCGGACGGCTCGGTACGCTTCGTTGCGGTGCGCGATTTCGAACTCACGCGGGAAGTCGGATTGCTCCATGCCGGGGGCGTGCCGGCGAGCCAGTTCCTGGAGATCCTGCGGGGCTGCTATCGCGGCTGAGGGGCTGCGCCTTAACCGGCCAGCTGCTCGCTGAGCGACCGGGCCGCCGCTGCCAGCGCCTCTTTCAGGCGCGGCAATTCACTGCGCAGTGCGCCGCCGATGCCGATGGCGACCAGGGCATGGCTCGGCACACGCCCCGCCTCGCGTCCGCTTTTCCATACCGGCGCGGCGACGACGGTGACGCCGGAGATATAGTGCCCGGCATCTACCGCCACCTCTGTCGCGCGGGCCTCCGCGACTTGCGCGCACCAATCGTTCCAGGACGGGGCCTCGTCCCAGCGCAGCGTGTCGAAACGCGGCTTCAGGTCTGCCAGGTCGTATCCGCCGAAAGCCGCGATGCAGCGTCCGGTGGCGGAAACCAGCGCCGGGAAGCGGCTGCCGACTTGCGTCGAGAGCTGGAAGTTCTGCCCGGACTGCGACATCGCCGTGACGATGATGTGGTCCAGCCCGAAGATCTGGACCCCCAGCGTCGTCAGCCCGAATTCGCGGGCGATGCGGTCGAGAACAGGCTGCGCGAGGTCGTTGAACTGGTCCCGTTGCAGCCAGGCGCGGGCCAGAGTGAGCACGCCCGCGTCGAGCGCGTAGCGCTTGGTATCCTCATCGAAGGCCACGAGATCCTCGGTAACCAGCGCCCGCAAGACGTAGAGGCAGGTGCTGGGCACGAGGTTCAGTTCGCGGGCGATGGCTTGCACCCCCATCGGCGCACCGCGCTTTCCCAGCAGGCGCAACACCGCTGCCGCCCGGGCGATGGCGGGGGCCTTGCTGGCGCGCACGGCGTCTTCGAGAGAGTCTGATCCGATCATTCAATATATAGAATAATATTCAATATTTACAAAACAAGCCTGCTTCATCACCTTTGTTGAACACAAGGACAAATGGCCGGCCGCTGGGTCGCGTCGGGGTGGAGTGGGATGACCGATGGTTAGGCTGACCGAACTGACAAGCTATGCCGACGCGCAGGCCCAAGCCTCGTCGGCCGCGCTATGGGCGCTGTTCGACGGCGACCGCGAGGTGCTCAACATCGCGCACGAATGCATCACCCGTCATGCCGACGGGTCGGGCCGGGCGGCGGTGCGGATCGCCCATGCAGATGGTCGCGATGAAATCCTCAGCTTCGATCTGATCTCCACCGGGGCCGCGCGATTCGCCCACTGGCTCGATGCCGAGGGCGTGCAGCCGGGCGAACGCATCGCTTTCATGCTCGAACCCTCGCTGCCGTTCTACGTCTGCCTGTTCGGCGCGATGCAGACCGGGGCGATTTCGGTGCCGCTGTTCACACTGTTCGGGCCGGACGCGCTGAAGCTGCGCATCGACGACTGCAAGCCCTCGATTCTCGTCACCAATGCCGAGAAGGCGGACCTTGCGCGCGGGGCGGTGACGGCGGAAAACGGGCTGCGGGTGATCGTCGCTGACCAGGGCCTGCTGGACGAGATCGCGAAGTTCCCGGCGGCTTACGAGCCTAAGACGAAGGCGAGCGACCTTGCCGTGTTCCAGTACACCAGCGGCACCACGCGCGAACTGCCCGAAGCGGTGAAGCACACGCACAAGGCACTGGTCACGCTGATGTTCGCGGCGCTTTATGGGACCGGGATTCGGCCCAAGACCGCAAACGGGGAAGGCGACGAGTTCTTCTGCCCGTCCTCGCCCGCATGGGGCCATGGCCTGTGGCACGGAACGCTGGCGCCGCTGGGCCTTGGCGTCACCACTGGAACATTCGCAGGACGTTTCGATCCGGTGCGGCTGATGAAGGCGCTGGACGACTATGGCATTACCAACATGTCGGCGGCGGCGACGCACTACCGGATGATGAAGAACAGCGGCGCGGCGGGGGACTACAAGTTCCACTTCCGCAAGCTGTCCTACACCGGAGAACCGATCGATCCGGCAACGCTGGAATTCATCGACGGAGCTTTCAAGGTTCCGGTCTGCTCGATGTACGGCACCACCGAGATCGGCGTGGTGCTGGTGAACTACCCCGGTGCGGCGGACTTCACGGTGAAGCCCGGCTCGCTGGGCAAGGCGGTTCCCGGGCAGAAGCTGGAAGTGCAGCGTGGCGATGGCACCCCCACCGCTCCGGGCGAAATCGGCGAGCTGATGCTCTGGCGCGCCAAAAATGGTCAGGGCGGCGGGTGGATGACCACCAAGGACCGCGCGAAGATCGATGACGAAGGCTATTTCTACCACTGCGGCCGCGCCGACGACGTGATCATCTCAGCCGGCTGGACGATGTCCGCCGTCGAGATCGAGAACACCATGCTGCGGCATGAGAATGTCCTCGAATGCGGCGTGATCGGTGTGCCGGACGAACAGCGCGGGCAAGTGGTGAAGGCTTTCGTCGTCGCCAACCGCGCGGGCGACGATGCCTTCGTCAAGGCGCTTCAGGACTTCACCCGCGAACGGCTGGCCCAGCACGAATTCCCGCGCGTGGTCGAGTTCGTGGACGAGCTTCCCAAGAACCCGGCGGGCAAGGTCCACCGCAAGATGCTGCGCGACCGGGAGGCGGCGAAGGCTGCTGAAGCGGTCGGCTGAAAACCGATCTCGAGAATTTAGGCCAAAGAATCCAGGAGAGTACCGAAATGGCAACCACAGCAGAGCCTACCACCAAGTTCCCCAAGATCACCGAGGCCGGCCTCGACGATCTGCGCGCCCGTATCGGCGTGAAGATCGAGAACACCGTCGAGCCATGGAACTATGAAGCCACCCGCGACGCGATCCGCCACTATGCTCACGGCATCGGTGACAACAATCCGCTGTGGTGCGATCCGGAATATGCCGCAAAGACCAAGTACGGCTCGATTGTCGCGCTGCCTTCGTTCCTGTTCACCACCAGCCGCATCGTCTCCGGCTATTGCGGCGGCCTTTCGGGCGTGCACGCCATGTGGGCGGGCGCCGACTGGAACTGGCACAAGCCGGTACTGCGGGGCGACACCATCACCACGGTCGCTTACCTGAAGGATCTGGTCGAGCATCAGACCAAGTTCGCCGGGCGCTCGTTCCAGCAGATCTACCACGTCGACTTCTACAACCAGAACGGCGAGCAGGTTGCCGGCGCGGATTCGTGGGTGTTCCGCACCGACCGTGACGAGGCGCGTGAGCGTGGCACCAAGTACACCGAGGCACGCGGCCGCGTGGAGCCGTTCACGCAGGAACAGCTCGACGAATTCTACGACATCTACGACCAGGAAGAGATCCGCGGCGCTACCCCGCGTTACTTCGAGGACGTGAACGTCGGCGACAAGCTGCCGCCGATGATGAAGGGCCCGATGACCGTCACCGGCTTCATCTGTTATGCGCAGGGCTGGGGCGGCCTCTACATCCGCGCCAACAAGCTGGCTTACAAGATGCAGAAGGCGCATCCGGGTCTGGGTATCCGCAACCGCTTCAACGTGCCGGACTGCCCTGAGCGCGTGCACTGGGACGAGGCCTTCGCTCTCGAAGTGGGCGCTCCGGGTGCTTACGACTACGGTCCGGAGCGCTGCTCGTGGCTGACGCACCACATGACCGACTGGATTGGCGACGACGGCTTCCTCACCAGGTCCGACTGCCAGATCCGCCGCCACAACCCGGATGGTGATGCCATCATCATCACCGGCGAAGTGACGCGCAAGTTCGAGGAAGGCGGCAAGAAGTTCGTCGAAGTGGCGCAGAAGGCCACCACCCATCGCGGCGAACTCTCGGCCTTCGGCACCGCCGTTGCGGAACTGCCCAGCCGGAGCTGACGATCGGGCGGCAGGGGAACGTCGGCGCATCGCCGCCGCGTTCCCTGTCCGCGCAGCTTGTGCGCCGTTGCAGCATGGCGCAGCATCGGGGGCTGTCTTGCGGGATCGGCCCGCAGCAAGAGAGAACGAGATGACCACCGATTGGCCCGGCCCGCTGGCGGGGGTGCGCGTTATCGATTTTACCCGTGTACTGGCGGGGCCTGCCGCCAGCCTCGCGCTGGCCGACATGGGCGCGGAAGTGTTCAAGATCGAACCGCCCGGCACCGGGGACGAAACCCGTACTTTCCCGCCGACCCGCGATGGCGAGAGCCACTATTACCTCGCGGTCAATCGCGGCAAGAAATCCATCGTCGTCGATCTCAAGAGCGAGGAAGGCTTGGCGCTGGTGCGTGATCTGGCGGCCCGGTGTGACGTGCTGGTGGAGAACTACCGCCCCGGCGTGATGGACCGGCTCGGCCTTGGCTACGAAATCATGAGGGCGATCAATCCGCGCCTGATCTACTGCTCGATCTCCGGCTATGGCCAGACCGGCCCGCTGCGCGACCGGCCCAGTTTCGACATCGTGCTTCAGGCCATGTCCGGCGCGCTCTCGATGAACGGCGAGCCGGACGGGCTGCCGACCAAGCTGGGCATTCCGCTGGGCGATCTGGTCGGCGGGATTAACGGTCCCATCGGCATCCTTTCAGCCCTTTACGAGCGTGAGCGGACCGGCGAAGGCAGGCATATCGACGTCAGCCTGATGGACGGGCTGATCGGGATGCTGGGCTACATCGCGCAATTGGCTTTTTTCAACGGCATCGATCCCAGCCGGGTGGGATCGCAGCATCCCAACCTCGTGCCCTACGGCATCTTTCCGGCGCGCCAGGGTTCGATCGTCATCGCTTGCCTGACGCCGGGCTTCTGGAGCCGCATCTGCCGTTCCATCGATCGACCGGAACTGACCGAAGATCCGCGCTACGACACGCTGGAAAAGCGCCGCGATGCACGGGCCGAGGTCAACGCCATCGTGACCGCCTTTACCGAGCGGCACAGCGTGGACGAACTGGTGGCGATCTTCACCGCGCACGAAGTGCCGCACGCGCCGATCCTGGGCGTGTCCGAAGCGCTGGCGCAGCCGCAGGCAGTGGAACGCGAAATGGTGGTGGAAACGCAGCACAAGACGCTGGGGCCGATCCCCATCCTCAATCGCCCGATCCGGTTTACCGATGCGCAGCAGCCCGTGCCGACGGCGCCGCCGGTGCTGGGCGAGCACACCGATGCCATTCTGGAGCAGGTGCTCGATCTTTCGCCGGAGCGAATTGCGCAGCTGCGTCATGCCGGAGTGGTTGCCTGACCCCGTGCACCGGGCAAGGCTGGCGTAAAGAACTCGAGAGGATTCCCTGATGGCTGACCTGCGCTTCGATAACCGTGTTGCCGTCATCACCGGCGGCGGGCGGGGGCTTGGGCGCGCGCATGCGCTCTTGCTGGCGAGCCGGGGCTGCAAGATCGTCGTCAACGATCCCGGCGTCTCGATGAAGGGCGATGCCACCGACGAAGGCCCGGCCGAGGCGCTTGCCGCCGAAATCCGCGCGGCGGGCGGAGAGGCGGTGGCCAACACCGATAGCGTCGCCACGCCGGAAGGCGGCAAGGCGATCATCCGGTCGGCGCTCGATGCCTTCGGGCGGATCGATATCCTGATCCACTCGGCCGGAAATGTGCGGCGCGGCAGCTTGTCCGAACTCGCCTACGAGGATTTCACTGCTGTCCTCGATGTCCATCTGAAGGGCGCCTATCACGTGGTGCGGCAGGCGTTTCCGCACATGATGGCGCAGGGCTTCGGGCGCATCGTGCTGACCAGCTCGATCAACGGGCTCTACGGCAAGTCGGACAATGTGACGTATGCGATGTGCAAGGCCGGTTTCATGGGCCTGTCCAACACCGCCGCGATCGAGGGGCAGCACGCGAACGTGAAGTCCAACCTGATCGTGCCCGCGGCCGTCACCCGCATGTCCGACGGGATCGATACCAGCCAGTTCCCGCCGATGGAGCCCGAACAGGTGGCCCCGATGGTCGGCTATCTCTGCCACGAAAGCTGCGAGGTTTCGGGGGAGATGTTCGTCGCCATGGGCGGTCGTCTGGCGCGGGCCAGGGTGGTGGAGAACGAAGGCGCGTTCCAGCCGGACTGGTCGCTGGAGCAAGTGGCCGAGCGGATCGACACGATCCGTAACGGCGGCGGGACGCTGGCCTTTCCGCCGGTTCCCGACGGCCAGCTCGAACACCTGCTCTACGGTTTCGGCATGATCCGCAACGCGACCGTGGCCTGAAGGGAAAAAGCCCGCTCGGTCTTGCGACCGAACGGGCTCTCTTGAACTGCGACCTCCAGGGTGGGTGAGAGAGGCCGCTGTTCCTCCTGGATCAGAAGTTGGCGGTGAAGCCGACGAAGATCGTGCGGCCCAGCGCATCGTAGACGCCCGGATAGGTGTTGCCGTTGCCGAAGTTCTGCAACAGGCCCGAGTCGAGGACCGGCGGGTCCTTGTCGAACATGTTGTTCACGCCCGCGCGCAGGGTGAAGCGCTTGTCGATCGCCTGGGTCAGCGACAGATCGAAGTAGTTGTAGGCGCTGATCTTGCGGTTCACGACCGTCCGGTCCGCCGAGAGCAGCGGGTTGTCGGTGAGGCTCGACAGCTTGGTGCCGCCGATGTGGCGCCAGGACAGCGAGACGGTGGTGTCGGTGGGCGCCATCCACGAGAGACGCGCGACATGGCGCCATTCGGGGGTCGGCTGGCCGCAGGTGTAGCCGTAGAGGCCCTTGCAGTCATACGAACCGCCGTTCGGAACCGGCTGCGAGACCTGTTCGATCAGATAGGTGCCCACCAGGCCCAGGTTCAGGCTGCCGAGGTTGCCGATGTCGAAGGTGTAGTCCGCGTTCACGTCGAGACCGGAGGTCTTGAGGTAGCCCGTGTTCATCGTCGTGGAGATGATGTAGCCCGAGTTCTGGCCGAAGACCTGGCCCGAGCGCGGATCGCGAACGAACAGACCGCAGAAGTACGGATCACCCGTGGTGGCGCACTGGCCCATGATCAGCGACGGCGCGATCGAGCCGATGTAATCCTTCACCTTGATGTTGTAGTAGTCGACCGACAGCGAGAAGCGGCGCAGCGCCTTCGGGGTGATGACGACGCCCAGGGTGTAGGTGTCGGCAGTCTCGGGCTTGAGCGCGATATTGCCGCCGCCAAGACCGGAGCACTGGTCGGACGGGCAATCGGGGATGCTGCCGTACATGGCCTGCGTCACGCCGGTGGCCTGGCAGATTTCGAACGAGGCGCTCGGATCGCTGCCGGCGCAGGGATCGGTGCCGTTGACGTTGCCGACCGACTGCGAGGCGAAGAGTTCGGCCACGTTGGGTGCGCGGATGGCGCGGTTGTAGCTGGCGCGGACGCGCAAGTCGTCGACCGGGGCCCACGACAGTTCGCCCTTGTAGGTCCACACGTTGTAGCCCGACTTGATGCCGGTCGAGTTCTGCTTGTTGTCGTAGGACGAGTAGCGCAGGCCGCCGTTGATGGTCAGCGAGCGGAAGAACGGCTTGTCCTCGATCAGCGGGATTTCGATTTCGCCGAAGGCCTCGGTCACGGCGATGATGCCGTCCGACGGCAGGGTGCCGTTCTGCTGCGCGACTTCGTCGGCGGTGAACTTCAGCGTTTCGCGGCGGCGCTCGACGCCCAGCGCGATGCCGACGCCCTTGTCGGCCCAGGGCAGGGTCACGCCCATCTCGCCGAGGTCGCCGCTGAGCGAGCCGGAGAACACGCTGAGCGAGTTGCGCGAGGCGGTGTTGCTTTCGCCGAAGATGTAGGCGGCCTGCTCCGCCGTCACGCCGCCGGGGGTGAAGACGTTGATCGGAATGCAGTTGGGATCGGTGCCGTCGATGACCGAACGGCAGGTCGGCACGCCGTTGACGTTGACGGCATTGAGCGCGAGGCCCGCCTTAGCTTGGTTCACGTCGTTCAGGTAGGTTTCCTTGAACTTGACCAGCGAATACATGTAGTTGACGTCGTAGCTGAAGCCGCTGCCGATGTCGCCGCGCAGGCCCGCCGAGTAGCGGTAGTCGTTGAAGCGCAGGTTGTCGCGGCGCGGCTGGCCGATCACGCGGTAGCCGACGTTGGTCGGCGCCGTGGTGTCGGTGCCCGCTGCCGAACCGCAGATGGCCGTAAGCTGGCTGGCATTGGCGTAAGGGTTGTTGCACGAGACCGGGAAGGCCGTGCCGAACCAGACTGCCGAAGGCGCGACCTGCGAGAAGGTCTGGTCCTTCATGTACATGACGCTGCCGTAGAGTTCGGCCGCCTTGCTGAATTCGAAGTGCGCGAAACCACCCGCCGTGTAACGCTCGTCGGAACGCTGGAAGTAGTTGTCGGGCGCGGTATTGTAGGCATACGAAGGATCGTAAGGTACGAGCGTACCGCTGCCGTTGTTGATGAGCGTCTTGCCCTTGTAGGGGCTGAGATCCGAGAGCGGGATGAACGACCCATAGGGCGTGTTGCTCGAACCGCCGCAGAACAGCTGGTCGAAGTTGCCCGAGCCGACAACGGATTCGCGATCCTGCAGGGCGCAGGCGGAAACGTCACGGCTCGACTGGCGGACCGGGCTGAACTTGCGATAGCCGCCGTATACGGTGATGTTGCCGCGGCCGTCGGCAAAGTTCTTGCCGGCCGCGATGGTGACGTCCTGCTTGCCACCGTCGACGACCGAGGACGGCGCCGTGTCGTAGCCCGAGGCGCGCTGCAGGGCACGCAGCGAGCCGTTGTTGTTATTGTGCTGCGCGAAGCCGGTCTGGGCGTCGATGCGAACGCCGTCGAGGTCCTTCTTGAGCACGAAGTTCACCACGCCTGAGAGCGCATCCGAACCGTAGACCGCCGAGGCGCCGCCCGACATCACGTCGACGCGTTCGACCAGGGCGCTGGGGATGAACGAAAGGTTGATCGCCTGCGAGGGCATCATGCGCTGGCCGTCGATCAGCGTGAGGACGCGGTTCGAACCAAGGTTGCGCAAGTTGATCTTGGACGTGCCGTCCGAACCGTTCGAGACGTTCTCGTTGGCGTCGGCGGTGAACTGCGGGAGTCGGTTCAGCACCTGCTCGACGGTCGTCGCGCCCTGGTACTTGAACTCATCGGAACCGACGACGGTCTGCGGACTGTTGCTTTCAAGGTCGGCGCGCTTGATGCGGGTGCCGGTGACGACGATGTCGCCTGCGCCGCCGTCGGCTTCCTGAGCCTGTGCCGTACCCGCGACAATCGCGACAAGCGCGGCTGCGCAATAAAGTTTCTTACGATGACCCCTCATGGGCGTAACTCCCTTTTGATTACGCCGATCTTGCGTCACATTTCCTTCATTGTCAAATATCGTATACGAAATATCGTATCGAGATGAAATTATTGTAAACCACGCGAAACCGCGGATTTGCGCCTGTTCAGGCGGTTCGGTACGGCGCTTTTAGGTGAAGGGTGATGCAATGGTGTCACGCCGCAGCAAGGGCAGGCCGAATCGCTGTGGGGCCGGTCCGCGAAGAGCGGACCAGCGATGCGCGCGCGATCTGCTCCGGCAAATGCGGAGCGTAACGGAACCGATGCTGTCTGGGAAATGGTGGGCGGTGAGGGGCTCGAACCCCCGACCCTCTCGGTGTAAACGAGAGGAAACGCCGTAAACCCTCGACTTTCCGTTCTTTACACCTAGAACGGAGCGTGAATCAATGTCGAACAAACTGGCACAGCGTGTCCATTCCGTGTCCACCCCGTCAGCCGGTGAGGACTTCCTCCAGCAGCTCCGCAGGGTGAACGGGGAGCGCTGGAAGGCGTGGGCGCAGTCCGACGAACCGGACCCGCTTTATATGTCGAACGAGTTCGGCGGGGAAGCGGGCGAGGTGCAGAACGTCGTCAAGAAGCTCGTCCGCGAATCACGCGGCTGGAAGGGTAGCCGGGCCAGCGTTGCTCAGCTCGGCGACGAGATCGCCGACTGCATCATCTGCCTCGACAGCCTGGCGCGCGCCTACGGTCTTCACCTGTCGGAAATCATTTCCGCCAAGTTCAACGCCACGAGCGAGGCGAATGGTTTCGAGCACCGGCTGGGCGCCGCGCAGGCTCCCAGCCACAAGTGCGGCATGTGCGACGACACCGGGTACAAGGACTATCCCGGCTTTGCCATGGACCCCTGCGACCACCAGCCCGCCCCGGTCGCCGATACTGAGAAGCTGTTGCCTGCGAACCCGGCCGCGCTGGAAAGCTCGATCGCGTCGGTGGACGCGTTCATGGAAAGCGATGACGGTCACATGCTGACACCTGAGCATGGCGAATCGATCATGCTGTGCATGCATGAACTGAAGAGGCTGCGTTCGCTCCCCACCCCAGCCGGGGATGAGCCGGTGGCAATGACGGCGGAGGAGCACCGCCTCGAAGACCTTAAGCAGATGGCCGCCTATGTTGGCCCCATCGTCTCCTTCGAGGTTCGCGAGCCATACTACCTCGCCTCCTGCGATCATTGCGGCTGGGTCGGCTCCTCCGAGCTTTGCGGAACCGACTCATTTGGCGACGACAGCGACGTGTACTGCCCGCGCTGCGGCACCTCTGGCGCAGACTTCGGGAAGGTGGCCGGGCACATCCCATCCGCTCAAGGCAATCCAGAGAGCTTGCACGATAAGGCCCGCAGCGACGCCGAGGCGATCCTCGCGCGCCTGCGCGCTGGCGGGTACCGCGCGAGCATCGCCAACGTCGAAAGGCTGGCGAAGCACGTCCTCAAGCTCACTGCCCCGGTTGTGGCCCCAGCCGAGGAGGCAGAGTGATGCGAGATTTCGATAAGCGCTGGCGCGAAATGGAGCGCCGTGGAGAACGCATCCGCCGTGTCGCTGCCGCCGTCATGCTTCTGACCTGGTTCGGGTTCGGGGCCTGCATCGTGGGCGGGGTGTACTTGGCGCTCCACCCGGAAACCATCGGGAATTATGCGGGTCGCATCGTCAGTGGTTTCGAGGAGGCCAGCCGATGAAGCTGCTCGTCAATGGCGCGGTTCTACTCTCCAAGCGCGAGTTCGGAGACCTCCTCGAATATTCCGCCACACTGCCGACCGGCACGACGCCGGGGAAGGCATGGAAGGCTCGGCGGCCATGGCATGCGCCCAAGGGCAAGGCAGAGTGGTGGAGGGGCGTTTACGGGACCCCGTACCCTGAAGGCCACCAGCATCACGGGCAGATCCCGATCGGCTGGCGCCGCATCGTCGTCGAGGGGCAAGTGCACCACTTCCCCGCTGACGTCACGGTTCCGCCTCCTCCGATGCGCGGCCTCCTTGCAACCAGTTGCACGGGAGCGGAGGCGTGAGCGGGTCGGCAGCAGAGCGCGAGATCCGCGACTACGCCGCCGCTCGCCTCCGGCAGATGATGCCCGAGGCGCGGATCATCCACGAGCTGGTGGTGGGCGGGTGCCGCGCCGACCTGGCCGCCGTCCAGCCGGACCGGCTCACCCTGATCGAGATCAAGTCCCGCAAGGACACGCTGAAGCGGCTGGAGGAGCAGGTGCGGCAGTTCGGCCGCGCCGCGCACAAGGTCATCGTCGTTGCGGACGAGAAGTGGTTCGACACCACACCCTATAGCAACGGCAACCCTCGTTTCGTGCCTTCCGATGCGTTGCAGCAGGCGGGCGCCAACGTTGCGATCTGGGCATATCCGGAGAGCGCGGCGAGGCCGAACTATAGCGCCTGGTCGATCCCTCGCTGGTGGAGCACCCATGCCGAGCCCCATGCGGCCCGGCTGCTGGAGATCTGCTGGCGGGAGGAGCTGCTTGCTGAGTGCAGGCGGCACCGCATCGCCGCGACCGGCCGCACGAACATGCCGACCATGATCCGTGACATGTCCTTGCTGATGACGGGGCGGGAGATCGCGCAGGCGGTGTGCCGCCAGCTCCGCATGCGCTCGTTCCCTGAGGCTGACGCGCCCATCTTCGAGGAAAGGAGCGCGGCATGACCGGCTATGTGTCCCCCATCCCTGCAGCTCTCCAGCCGAACTACCGGCGCCGGGTCGATGGTGACGCCGTCAGGGAGCGGCTTCACCTATGGTCTCGACATGAAGGCGGTATAGATCCCTGCAACCCGATATGCTGCCGGGAATGCGAGCGAGAGCGGACTTGGAAAAAGGGGCAGACTCGCGGGCTATGATCCAGCCGCACACGGAAGGATAACCGGGTCTATTGACGCGACTGACACCGGATGATGGCCGTTCGAGCGCCCGTAAGCGCTAGATGTGCTTTTCTAAGCTGTGGGAAGTTTGGTCCAACCCGCTCCATAATGAGCAGAATCAGGTTATGACTAAGCCTCGTCCGACAAGAGCCTGCAAGCTCAAAATCGGACGAGGCTTAGTTAGCTAATACGAAGCTGGTGTGCCCCGAGGTCGCTATTTCCAAGTCCGCGTATGATTCAGGCGCGTGCTGCGGGTCAAGGGGAGCATCGGCAGATTCTGCAAAGGATATGTTGATATGAGCAAAAGCAGCAAAGACACTTCCCCGAAGGTATCATCCCTCGCGTCCGGTGTACTATCCGGAAGGGTAAAGCCAACACCTGCCCAGGTGAAGACGCTCGCAGCGTCGGCCCTATCGCAGGATCCCGTTAAGGGAAACGGTCCAAAGCGTAAGTAAAGCGAGAGGGGCCTCGGCTGGGGCCCCTCTTCTCGATGCACTGGTCCACTGGCGAGAGCGGGCGCGAGGAGGGATTTATGAGCAAGTATTGGCCCAGCGGTCGTAGACGAGGCTGGAGTGACGCAGGAGGCAGCTTGCAGCCGCCAGCTTTTAGGTGGGCTGGGGCAGGAGCGGGGGCTAACCATTTCAACGCTCCGCTGGAACTGGTACGCTTGGAGCTATCTCCTCGCCTCAAAGACGGAGAGCGAGGGGCCATCATATACCCGCATAATCGCCCTATGGTCGAAGGGACGTTGCTTTCAGCGAATGATGTGGGCTTCGACCCGGACGTGATACGGGCCACGCTTTTCTTTTTCGACAGGCTCGACTACCCTAAAAATTCTATCATCCACGTCGGCCCCGAGAAGCCGGAGGGGCTCGAGGATTGGCCGAAGCTCCAGCATAGTCGTCTTGTCATGAATGGGATGGTCGAACAGGAAGTATTCGACCGCGCTCTCAGCGATACTTTTGATGCTCACAGCAAGCGCGAACCTGGGCGATGGATGTTGGCGCGAGGAACCGATACTGTTGGGTTCCCGCCATCAGCGCTAGTCGACCAAGCAGCTTTTCAGATGAAGCTAATTAATGCGCTGCCCTTGCCGGATCGTAGCGTATCCTATGATGAAGTCCTTTCGTACAAAGAGAGGCGGGCGGCGGAGTTGCGGAACCTTCGTCACCACATTGAAGAGTTGGCCTTAAAGGTCGGAAAATCTGGGTTCGGTGGCCTAGAGGAGCAAATTGAGTGGGAGCGCTTTCAGGGCGCGCTTACCGACCATGCGAAGGCGATTAGGGAAGCGAACTTCTTCAAGCGAAACTTCAATTTGGATATTAAATTCAATTGGACGGAGCTTATCAAAAATATCCCTCAGAATGCGCTATTTGGCGGGGCTGGGCATCTCACGCTGGGCCTTTCGGTACCAGTCGCAGCCGTCGCGGCGGGAGCTAATGCGATTCGCTCGGCGGTCACTTTTGAGTCGACTGCCGGCCTAAAATTCAACGCCGAGAATCCAACACCATTTGAGTATGTTTTCCGAGCTGAAGGCGAGCTATAGCGCCGCTTTCCTTGTAAGCGTTGCTGCGGCACGAGGGCTAGCCATCGCCAGCGGCCGTGCCCCAGTTCGTAATATGCAGGATGTCATCCATCACGCTTTGCGCGTGAACCACGGCAAATCAGTACGGTCGATAGCAAGCGGGCCACCCCAAGTCCGGCACAGAGCAAAGGCTTCGTCCGGCGTCCCGTCGGTCCACGTCGCCCAGTCCGCCTCCGCGACGATCGTCGGCATGCGGTCGTGCACGTCGGCCATCTGCTCGCAGCCATCGACCATAACCATGGAATAGGCGTTGCCCCACTCATCGGTCGGGCGCCAGATCCCGGCGACGGCGAACAGCTCCTGATCCGGCAGGGAGTACCAGGTGCGCGTCATGGTCCCAGCCACACCCTCGGCCTCCGCCCAGGCAGTGACGGGGATCAGGCAGCGCCGATCGCGGAAGCTGTCCCGCCACATCGGATTGCCGCGCAGCTTGTCGTCGCGCGCATTGTTCGTCGCGGTGGGCTTCAGGGGCTTGCCGGTTTTCTTGCTCACGGCGTGCCGAGGGAAGCCCCATGTCATGGCGCGCACCTCGCCCTCGGCGACGACTAGGCCGGTGTATTTCGGATAGACCTCGGCGGCGAAGTTTGGCGCCCCGGCGCTCCTGGCGCGGAACAGGCGAGCTACCGCGTCAGCGGGCTTCGTCAGCCGGTAAAGATTGCACACGTCCGAATGCTGCTCTTGGCGGGCGCCAACGTCAACCGTCGCCTGGAGGGGGATATGTCCGCCGCCCTGCGATGACGAAGGGTGAATTGTAGCTGTCGAGGGCTGTGTGGTCCGCCAGCTCGATGTCGGCGAATGCCGAGCGGAACCGGTGGGCGTCTTCCGTGGTGCGGAAGTAGTAGGCAATGGTCCTGCAACCCTGCTCTGGACCGCCATGCTCGGCGTAATCGCCGCGCCTCATGTGGGCCATCAGCCAATCGTGGATTCGCATATAATTTACGACCGCAATATCCTTTTCATAGAAGAGGATGCGGACGGGGAAGGCTCGATCGTCGACCTTCCGCTGGGGTGTGCTGCGTCTAACCATGATGCGAACATATAGAGAACATGCTACAGCGAGTCATTCGATTCGTATGAGGGCCACCCCATGGCAAACGACCAATTGACGCTCCCCCTGACCGATGAGGACCTGCTCAGGCTGGCACGCCACCGATATGCGCAGGCCGACAGGGAAGGAGCGACGAACGACGATTACGTCCAGCTCGTAGACATCTTCCCCGCCGTGCTCCGGCGGCTCGAGGAGAAGGTCGAGATAACCCGCGACCTGGTCTGCGTCGAAGAGATCGATCTGAACGATCCGGCTGCGTGGCAACGCCTGATAGCCGCGTCGGCCAAGTAGGAGGAACACCGCTATGAGCGAAGCACCAAGCAGCACCCCGGACGATCTCAGGCGCGAGATCACGCGCATTCTCGGCGGTAAAGGTATGTCGAGCGACTTCGGCCATGGCGCCGACTACAGGGCCTTCACGCCAGCGGCGCCGGATAGCCGCCCGCGCCCCGCGGGGCGAACGGCCACGCCAGCCGAGCGCGGGCCGTTCGGGCGCTGGCTGCTGATGCAGGCCGAGCGCGGCGGGCTCGTTGGTGATCTGGCCAAGGGAGCCATGGCAGATCGCGGCTTCCCGCGCGACGGCGATCCGGAGGCGGTGCGCAAGCGCCTGAGCATGCTCCAGGCGGACGGCGACATGTTCGAGGCCCTAGACGAGGCCGAACTCGATTGGATCGCGCTGTGAGCGCTGCCGTCCACGTTTACCCGCGCGAGGGCTTTCTATTGAACTCGGGACACTGCGGTGCGCCGAGTGAGGACCGGCTATCGCTATGCTTGCGACCCAAGGGGCATAGCGGGGGCCACGAGATGGTTTGCTGGCAAGGCTTTCGCATCCGGTCGCCTTGGATTGACGGAGTAACCCTCCCGTTTTGCGGATTCGCGGGCTAAGAGAATGACGCAAATCGGCCATTCTGTCGTGACACAGAATCAGATCGACGCAAATGGAGCGGGCAATGTCAATAAGAACGTTGCGGTAATCTTTTGGACTGCATATATGCGCGAAGCAGATGCTGGCAATTTGCCGCATCAGGCCGACGAAAGTTGGCCGGGGTGTAATAGAAGGGTTCGACATGGCTGATGCTCGCATCGTCGCGAACCGCTTCCTTGAGCTCGCAAGAGAGCAGGGGCGGTCGCTGACCCCCATGCAGGTTCTAAAGCTCGTGTATATCGCACATGGCTGGATGCTAGGTCTTAGCGGTCGGCCGCTAATCGATCAGCAGGTCGAGGCGTGGCAATATGGGCCGGTCGTGCGGGACGTTTACAATGGTGTCCGGCAGTTCGGGAAATCGCCGATATCCGGACAGCTTTGGGCTCCTCAGGGCTCTTTGGATGCCGCCGAGGATGATATGGTCCGGCAGGTTTTCGGTTTGTACGGCAAGATGGGAGGCATTCAGTTGTCGAACATCACGCACATGCCAGACACGCCATGGGCACAGACGTACAGGCCAGGTGCCTTCGGCGTGGAGATTCCCGACGGCATAATCGCCGAACACTACCAGCGCCTTTCGCGTGAACGAACAAAGCCCGCCCCCTGATATAAGCGACACACCGTCGCTGCAGATACCCGGGCTGCCAGACGCCGAAATCACGGCGTCTGATAACGCTGCTTCACTTCAGCAAGCGATGGCGGAGCTAGATTCCCTCTCGAAGGGGGCTACTCCGGAAGAGCTCGAAGAGGATGCTCAGCGACAAGAACATGATCGCAACCAGCGCTTCCGAGACCATTTCGAGAGGATCGCGATCTGGTCTCTGTATGTTGCTGCGCTCGCTGTCCTAGGCGTAGGCGGGGTTTGGCTTTGGCATATGGCCGCGCCAGAATCGGCTCGATGGCTGAAGAAGGAGGATGTCTCCCACCTTCAGAGCATCATGACGGCGGGTTTGCTCGTTGGTGTCATCGGGCAGCATTTCAAAAAACGTATGAGCTAGCATCGGGTATTCTACTTCTTGAGATCCAGCTTGCCCAATGCAGGCGCCAAAGTTCGAATGAGCTCTGCTGCGCCTGCGGAAGCCTCAATTCTCGCACTTTCTAATCCGATGGTAGTTTCATCCTTTTTTAAAATGAAATTACGTTCAGTTGCCGTAATGGCACTAATAATCCCGCTCAGTGATTCGTGATTATCAGGTGCTGCTGCGATCTCATAAGCTACTCTCCGTTGTTCGATATTGGTAAGTTCATTTTGAAAATATCTGATATCCCCGAGAGAAGCTTTATACAGTTTGAGGAAAAATAAAGCGAAGGCTTCGATAAGGAGCACGAGGCTCAGTCTAGGTAAGTAATGTAGAGCGATTTCGGTTATGTTTTGATGGTTTGGCAGTATGGTTTGATAAACAAGGTAATACACAAGAATGCCAATACCTGCCGTGCTGACCACTCCACCAATGGCCAAATTATATATACCATCACGACGTAGTCTGCTTAGCTGTCGCTCCAACCTAAATATGGTATCTGAAAAAGATTCGCGAACGTTGTTCTGAGAGGCGAAATCAGATAATTCGCTTTGAAGAAGATGCTTAGCTCTCTCCACTACATCTTGTGAGGCTGACGTCGAAAACTGATCAACTACTTTCGTGATGATCGTTTCCATCTGATGGTCATCTAATTCGCCAAATTTCTCTGTTCTTGCCTCAAGTTTTGCCATTCTCTCCGAAAGCAACTTCATAGAGATCGACGCAAGGTGGTGCTGATCTGAGGAGATAGTCGGCTGGCTATCTTGCCATTTTTCGGGCCCCCGCAGAAATTGAACGGAGAGCATTATCATCGATATCGCGATGAAGACTGCGCCGCTAGCCGAAACGAGGTTAGTGATTAACTCCGGGGCAGCCTGTTCTTTTGCCATAATTGCTGAGGCTGCAATGGTGATGCCTCCGAATACAAAGGCTGTTGCTGGCGCTCCAGCGTCCTTCGCCATCATCGCCAAGAGAGAAATAGTAGACTTTGATTTTTCGTGCTCTGTCATGCGCGTATCTATTCAATGACTTCCAACCCGTGACAAGCAATTTGGTTGAGCTTCTGCGATGTAGCAGCAAACCATATCTGCGATGCTATGAAGAGGTCGGCCTCTGATGCAGGTCGATCGCGGCTTCCCGCGCGACGGCGATCTGGATGCGGTGCGCAAGCGCCTGAACACGCTCCAGGCGGACGGCGACATGTTCGAGGCCCTCGACGAGGCCGAACTCGATTGGGCCAGCTATTGATCGTGACGAAGCGTTACCGGGTCACCGCTTTCGGCCGCCCGCGCGCGCCGTGGCGCGACAGCATGGAGGAGGCACTGGACGACGCGATCGCGCTGGGCCTCGCTTCGTGGGATGCCAGCCGCCGGGAGTGGTTCCTCGCCGTGCCGGTGGGATTGGCGCGCAAGGCGGCCTGAGCCGGAATGAAATCTTAAAGGGCTTTGATACGAAAAGGCCCGAGGCATGTTGGTGCCTCGGGCTTTCAAGTTTGGGTTGCCTTGCACTTCCGCGCAAAAAGGGTGGCCTTGAATGGTAACAGAGTTACTGGCTCAGGGCCGACGACGAAATGCCGCAAGTCTGGAAAAGGTTCCAATACCTTACCGCTTTTTTTGGGGCGCTTCGATGACCGTGATAATGTGCTGATACATGAGAATCGGTAAGGTGAAGTCCCCATGTCGATTGATCATCTCTATCTTGCGCTTTTCGCCGTCGTGTCGGGCGTATCGTTGGCAGGCTTAGCCATTCTTGCAGACGGATCACTCTCGTCTCGCACCCGACGAGTGATAGCCGCGCTCGGTTGCTGCGTGATCTTGGCGGGGGTCGTGGCCTTCTGAAACGAAGAGGCCGCCCCCCGCAAAAGGGGCGGCCTCTAACTCGGTGGAACCGGGGGTGGTACTCCGCCGAGGTACTGGATTAACATGTGGCAAGGGCGGTGGTTCCCGCCTTTTTCCGTGATACTTTCCACTTGGCTGCGGCAGCGCGGACGCGCCCGCTCAAGTGACCGCTTCGGCGGTCGGGTCAAGTGAAATTGAGATAGCCTGACAGCCGGTATAAAGCCCGGTCCGCGGCTACTTCCAAGAAATGCCCCGGAGCATGTTTTCGGGGCTCCGGGGCTAAGGTTGGGTCGCCACGCGCTCAGGCGCGCAATGGGCCGCATCGGATGGGAGGGTCTAGCCGATGCGCCGCCGGGCCACTTTGTGCGGCAATTGTGACGCTGACGCGAATTGCAATTCGTTAATTCGGCAGCGACTTAGCGCGAGCCTTCGCGTCATGCTCGCGGATCGCATCGACCGTTGCGGCGCACTTCTCGAACCCCTCTTTGTATATGCCCCGGCTTGTGACGATGTCCGCCGTGGTTTCGAGCGGCACGTCCGTGACGGTGCATCGCGCCATCAGCCCGGCAGGGATACCCTGATAGGCAGGCGGGGGCGGGGCGGAAGCTACGTCACTTCTTTTCGAGCAAGCGGCGCAGGTCAGCAGGGATAGGGCGAGACAGATATTCCTTAACCTCGGCATTGCTGGCCTCCAGATCCTTCAGTTGTACGGCGGCGGCGGCGTTCTGCTGCTCGATCAGCGCAAGCTTGTCCTCGAGCAGCAGCACGTTCTTATGTTCGAGGGCGCGCAGGCGGTCCTGCTCGGCGGCGTGAGCGGCCCACCCCTTATTCGTGGTGACCAGTTCGTCGATCTTCCCGTCTTTGTCGGCGATCTGGTCGTTCTGGCGCTGGATGTGCATCCAGCCGATGATGTTGGCCCCGATCCCCGACACGGCGAGCACGCCCACCATGGCGAAAATCTGCGATCGATAGGGCGCGAGCAGGCTGAGTAGCTTCACGGCTGATCTCCTTGCGATGCGTTGTCCCGGCCCTTGGCCGCAGCGACGCGCTTATCCGTGTTCGCGCGCAGCTTGATTCCGAGCTTCTCGTAGACGATCCGCTCCAGCAGCCGGATCGTCACGTTCGCGCCGAGCCAGCCGAAAACGCCGACGATCACGCCCGACCACAGAGGATCGAGCGTCATTGCGCGGCAGAGGAGCATGACGAGGAAGCCGACAAACCCGGACGCCACGGCTTCAGTGGCGGCGCGCGGGCCGTTCAGCTCGTTGCCCTTGTCGTGCTCTCGCATGACGTATCCCAGCAAGCCGCCAAAAGCGGCGAGCAGGAAGTATCCAACCGACGTGAGCCAGTCGGACAGAGAGAAGTTTTCCATTATGCCCCCGTTTGGCTCAGCGAGCCCATTCGCCGGTTTTGCCGTGGAGCCAGGTCAGGAACTGGCCCACGGTCTTGCCCTTCAGGATCGAAGGATTGGCCTTGGTTGCAGCGTCGCCCGCGATTTCATCGGCGCGTGCGTCCAACTCTGCGGCAATGACTTTGGCCGCGGTGCCAGCGCCGAAGAAGTGCGCGGCGTAGAGCGAGGCCTTGTTGATCGCGATGTTCTTCCCGCGCAGCGATACGGCGTTCTTCTCGGTAAAGGTCTTCGCGCGGGCCAACTGCTCTTCGACCGAAGGCTTGAGCCCGCCGAATGCGAGACGCATGTCGGAGCCCCACTTGCCGCCCTCGCCGATCCATGTGGCCTTGAGGAACTGGTACAGGCCGGACCCGCTGGACGAGGCGGCCTTGACGTAGGGGCGGTCGTTGCTCTCGATCTTGGAGAGCATGGGCCAATAGTCGTCGGGGATGTCGGTGGTCGCAGACATGCGCGGTGCTCCAAAGGCGTCGAGAAGATTGTCGAGGGCAAGGATATTGCCGGGATCGTCAAACAGTCCGGGCCGGGCGACTGCACGGACCGCATCGAAGGCGGCCTTGCGGGGATCGTTCATGACGTTCTCGCTAATTGTGGTTGGACACGGGGCTGCGGCGCGGCTCTGCTAAGAACCGCGTGTTTTCAGAACCAAAGGTGATTCGATGTCTAAAGAAGCGCTTGATGCAATTGTGCGGGCGATAGCGCAGATGGGGGCACAGCAAGCCGTCCTGCGCGACACGATGGCGAGCGTACTGGCGGAGGTGGCAAATTTGTCGCCAGATGCGAGCGCCAAGCTTGAAGAGATGATCAGCAGCGAAGAATCCGCGGCTTTCGCCGCTATCGGCGCAACCACTTCATCCACGCCGACCATGGACAACGTCCACAAGGATATGGAAGAATATCGGTTGCAGCTTTATCGCCAAGCACGTGCGGCGCTGCCTCGCGTAACCTCTCGATCGAGCTGACCAAGAATCAGGCCTTTATGAGCTGATAACCCGAGTGGGCAGCGGTGCGCCGCGCTACTCGGGCCAGCCTTCGGAAACCTGCGCCTCGATGGCGGCAAGCTCTTCCTCGCTGGTGCCCTGCGCGATCGTCGCGATCAGGGCATCCAGCTCATTCTTGCGGCGCTGGCCTGCCTCCACGAAGGTGGCGACGGCCTTGCCGAGCTGGATCATGTCGGCGGCGCCGAGGGCGACGATGGCATTGTCGGCCATGCGCCATTCGGTCGAGTATTCCTCGCCGCTCTGCTGTGCCAGCATCGCCATGAGGACGGAACCTGAGATGTTGCCCCGGCTCGTGGCATCGGTCTCGACGCGGCAGGTCGCCCCCGCGAGATCGACGAGGCACCCGCCGTCGCGGACCTGGTCACGCCGGTTGCGGACCTTGGCGCGCAGGACCGCCCGCTTCGAGACGTAGATGAAATCCTCGTCGGACGAGAGTTCGGACCCCTTGAGCGGTCCATCTGGCCCGACCATCCATTCCGCCGCGGCGCGCTGGGACACAGCTTCGGGAGAAATGGCACCCTCCGGGATCGCGTAAGTCCGGCCGCCGTAAAGCGTGGTGATCTCGCCGTCCGGACGCGGCTCGGAAGCAATGGTCTCCAGGTTGAGCATGATAGCGGGGCCATTGATGGTGACCGAGCCGATCTTGTGGAACAGCGGCGCCGCGTTCGGCACTTCCTGAATGATGTACATCGGGTTTTCCTTAGAAATTCGTCACGTCGAGGACGAGGCTTCGCCATCCACCGAGACTGCCTATGTTCTGGGAGATCGGGACGCTCTGGGGCGACAGGGCGCAGGTGTATTGAATGTTGCCGCTGTCGGCGAAGAAGGCGTTGCTGGCGCCCGAGATCGTGCCACCGCCCCATGCCGTGACGCCCGTCCTCGCCCACTGGTCGCGGCGGTAGACCTGATATCCGTTGGTGTTGCCCTGTCGGCACGAACCAAGCCCCGCGTAAGTGAAGCTGATGGCGGTGCTCACTTCCTGCTTTTGCGGAACGTGCGCCAGATGGCGGCCCGCCACCGAGACGCCGCTGTAACCGTTCTGCGTGATGACACCGAGCGGCCGGGCGATGGGGTAATCCGACGACCAGGCAATAGTGCCATCGGTCATGAAGAACTCGGCGCCCGCCATGTGCTCGCTTACCGGGGGGCGGCGCTGCGAGAACACGAACAGGACGACAGTGCTGGCGGTCGGGTTTACGGCATAGACCCTCCAGGTGATGCCGCCGTTCGCCGTGGAAACGATATCTGCCCAGGTCGCGGTCGTTGCAGTGATCGCCAGCATGGGCGCGTCAGCCATGGTCAGCCCGGCCACAAACACGTCTCTCTGCCCGCTGTTGTTGCCGAACTGCCCCCATCCCGACGTTGGCAAGTCGATCCGCTGTTCACGGCGGAAGTAGGTCATGTTGGCGAGCAGCTGCACCCGCCCGTCGGGCGTGTTGGTCTCGAAGCCAGCAGGCATCAGTAGCCCCCGTAATAAACCGTGGTGTTGGGCGCCGCTCCGGGATTGGCGCCGCCGGTCGTCGAGATATTGAACGACCATGAGATCACGCCCGTGGCGGAGTTGAGCGAGACGTTCGGCCCGCCGTAGTTTCCGGCCGTCGAAGAGACGTAGTGCAGGAGTTCCTTGCCGATCAGGCGATTGTCCTGCCACGTCCCGGACGTCGCCCCGTTCGTGGTGAACGACGAGAAAAACATCCCGAAGTAGTCGGTATAGCTGATCTTGGTGGCGCCGCCCGGGTAATAGAACTCCATCCCCGCTGGCATGTCACCAAACCCCGAAGCGGCCAGCCATGGCGTTGTTTCCGTAGAAGGCTCGCAAGTTGTTGCTATCCAGTTCCATCCGCTGGCCGGTGTCGGCCGTGCGCAACAAGCCGATGCGGCCTGTGATCGCGGACAATTCGGTCACCGCCATTTTCGCCGCCGTCACCGAACCTGCAGCGAGATTATCAGTGGTGACCGACTGCGTAAGAATGCCGCGGCCGTTGATCGTCGTGATGGACGGTGTGACGTAGTCCATCAGCTGAGAGGCATTCGGGACTGCCTTTGCAAACTGCGGGTAGGCAAAGAAAAGCCAACTGTCCAAGCCGCCAGCTTTGGTCGTGAGTTTCCGCAAGATTATTCTCGCGTACACAGCAGATGAGGGCGATACTCCCCGCGCCCAGGTCCTCTTGTAACCAAATAGATTGTTTCCCCCAGGGTAGGGTCCCCCGCCACCTGCATTTCCCGGATCGTCAGCTATACTGTTAGCGCCATTGTTAGAATACCCGAGAATAGTGCGATTTCCGTCCATCCACTCGATGAACATATTGGACGAACATCGATGCACACCGATGTAGCAGGAAAATTCATATGTCGTGTTTGGCTGTACCATCACAACGTCATCGCCCGTGCCATTGGGGAGAATATTCCGCCAATAGCTATCGGTGTATGCACCGTAGTCTGATGTTACCTCGTTCGCTTGGTAGACGGCGAGAGTTCCACAATCAGGAAGCGTCCAGTTAGCTCCAGGCCAGCCATCTCCAACAGCTGGAGAAAGTACCTCCCAGCCAATGTTGGACATTCGCAGCACTATCGAAGCATTTCGCTTGAATGGCTGCCAGCACATGCTGGGATTGCATCCGGGCTGCGTCCCCCACAGCAGGTTGCCGCTGTTCTGGACGACGAGCTTCTCGGCGCTCACTGCCCCGGCCGCCAGCTCCCGCGTGTTAACCGCGCCCGCCGCGATCTTCGCCGAGGTCACGGAATCAGCGGCCAGATCGTTGGCATCGACCGTCGTGACGTAGGCCGTCCCGTTCCACCGGTAGAGCTTGCCGCCGTACACGATGGCCGAGGTCGTCTTGACGGTCGGGAGCGCGCCGGAGGTGATAATCGTCACCGGCTCGATCCCCGCCGCAAATTGCGTGGCGTTGATGCCGCCCGTGATGTCGCCCGCTTCCACAGCAGAGGTCCACCCATTGGCGGTGTAGCGGTAGAGCTTGCCGTTCGCCGAGAGAAACACGATCCGGCCCACGAAATTTGCGGTCGTCGGCAGAGTGGTGACGATCTCGTATCCACCCGTCATCTTGCCAAGGGCGAACACGAGATCGAAGTTCGTGCCCGCGAAAGCACCGGTGCCGGTAGCGCGCAGGGTCAGCGTGGCCGCAAGGACGGCCGTGTTCCCGAACTCCCCCGTCGCGGTGCCCGCGCCGACCACCGTGGCCGTGCGCCCGGAGAGCGTCACCTGCAGGGCGTTCGGGTTGGAGGCGATGACGACGTTGAAATTCGCCGAGACATCGACAGTGCCCCGCCGGATGACCACCGTCGTCGTGATCCCGGAGTATTCCTTCACCACGCCATTGGCGTAGGCCCAGACCGAGCGAGCCGATGAGGTCAGCGCCGCTGATACCGCATCCGGCCCCGGCGGGCCGGGATCGCCGGCATCACCGGGAGCGCCGGGGTTACCGGCGGCTGCGAGCAATGCGACAAATTCGTTGGGTGGCGGCAGGTTTGCGCTGGAAACGTGAGCCTTGATGACGATGTACGTCGAGCCCTCATGCTGAAAGAACTCGCCGACCTCATACGCCACGCCGGGAGCCCATACCCCCCGGTTCAAGTCGGCCCAGTTCACACCGGCCACGACGACGGGCGTGGTCCAGGCGGTGCGCTGCTGCGGCCCGCGAAACTCCGCCTGCGTTGACCAGCGATACTGTCCCTTGGGCAGATCCTGCGGCGCCACGGTCCAACCGGGAGGGACCTGCCCGACCCCAAAGGCAGGCGTGACCGGCTTATCCGCCGCGTTCTGGTAGACGGTGACGAGGATAATTGGATCGTCGGCCTCGATTATCTTCGGCGCCTTGCTCAGACCCTCAATCTGAAAAGCGCACAGGCCGGTCGCTTCGGTCAGTTCAGCAGAGAAATCCCTGTAGAAGCCATAGATCGTGAGGCTGTCGAACTCGGCGTTGCCGATCCAGAGCGCCGGCGTCGCGCGCAACGCTGCCATAGTGCGCACCAGGCCGTCCACCGCATCAGACCGGACGAGGGAGCGCGCCGACATGCGTTTGGCCCATGCCCGTTCCACAGGTAGCGTGTTGCCGAAGTCGTCTGCTTCCTTGCGGCTGTAGTCGTCGATTCCGATGGTAGGGGCGTTCTCGGTGACCCCCAAAGGCATACTCGCGCCGAGAAGCAGCGTACCGACCGACACGAGGTCACCAGCAGCGCCCGCCGATATCGTCACCGTGATCGCATCGCCGTTCGCGACGTCGAGGTCGAGAAACGAGATAGAACCACTTTGGTCCGCCGGCTGTACATTGCGGATCTGATCGTAGGCGCCCGATTGGACCCGGACCGAGGCGGCATTGCTGTCGAGGACGGCAAGGGCCGTTACCGGTGCGCTGGGTGTCAGCGTCACGATGATGGAGGTGGCCTGCTCTGTGGCGGTGCCGAGCGCCTGGTCGAACATCGACCATCGGTTCGTCGGCCCGATGTCGAGCCACGCCGACACGGTAGACGGGACTTTGCCGGTGTTGCCGGGAACAAGGCTTTCATAGATCCGGTGGGTGGCGGGCCACACGACCCTATCGCCGGCTTGGTACGTGATGTTCGCCACCCACGGCGCGTAATCGTTCTCCAGCACATTGCTGGCTGTCAGAACCGCATCGGTGATGACGAGCGGTGGGACAACCAGCAGGTCGCTTTCGCCCTGCACCGCAGGGTCGCTATGATCGACAGCGACATCTGCGCTCGGCAACCCTTCGACCGAAAGCGAGCAGAGCGCGGCGGTGCCTAGCACCAGGTCGATCGAGAAATCCTTGTAGAACCCGTAGACGGTCAGCGCCTCGAAGTCCTCGTCGCCGATCCAGAGGGCCGGAACCGCCCGGATATCGCCGAGGTAGCGTTGAACCCGGTCGACGTCATCGGAATCAATTCTGGCGCGGGTGGAGATGCGGCGCGACCAGCCCCGGCGCACGACGGTGGTTACACCGAAGTCGTCCGTCTCCCGGCGGCTGAAGTCGGTGATGGAGACGGTCGGCTTTTCCTCCGTCTCGCCGAGATCGACGGCGTCACCGATCACGAGCTTGCCGACCGACACGTCTGCCCCGCCCGGCGCGGTGAGCGTCACGAAAATGCGCTGCCCGGCGACGGCAGGCAGGTCGAGGTAGGTCAGGTTCGTGTCGGCCGCCTGGGTGACATCGTAGATCGCCACCCCCGCCACCTCGACGCGCACCCGCGCCTCCCCCGCGCTGACATCGACGATGCCGAGCGACGACACCGGGGCGGCGGGCACGAGCTCGATGGCAACTTGCCCCGCCGCCACGGTGCTGGGACCACCAGCAGGGTCGAACATAGCCCACCGGTTGGTCGGCCCGGCATCGAGCCACGACGTATCCAGCACCGCCGCGGGATCATGGCCGATATTGTCGGCGATCACGCTTTCGTAGATGCGGTGGGTCGCCGCCTTGATGACGCGGTCGCCCAGCGCGTAGGTCGTGCCGGCGGACCACTCAGGGTGGTCGGCCTCGGCCACGCTGCTGGCCGCGAGGGTGTTTCCGGTTACGAGAACCGGGCGGATTACCTTCATGCTGCTGCCACCGTGGAGATTGCGTCGCCGCCGCTCTGCGAGCTGACGTTTTCAAGGATGCGCTTGATGGCGCCCGTGTTGCTGGCGAGCGCCGCATTCGCGCTGTTCAAGTCGGAATGCAGCTGGGCCAGTTCAGCCTTCAGCTCTTTCACGGCGGTCGCCATGTCGTCGTTCGCCGCCGCCGTGCTGGCGCTGTTGGCGCTGGCCGCCGTGGCGGCAGCCGCCAGCGTGTCGGCGTTCGAGGCCGAACCGCTCTTCGCGAAGGCGTTGATCGCGGCGTAGGTAGCCTCAAGGCTCGCGGCGGTCTGCGCCTTCACCCGGTCAAGCTCCTGCTTGCTGGTGGCGCTATTGCCCGCCGCATTGAGCAGAGACTGCGACAGCCCGGTAAGCGTGCCCGCCGCGTCCTGATCTCCGGCGCGGGCAAGTGCGGTCGCGGCATTGAACTGGCCAAGCAGAGCGGCGAAGCTGCCAGACCCGGTGCCGTCCGTGATTCCACGGATGCGCTTCACCTCATCCATGATGCTGTCGCCCACCGAGGTCCAGGCCTCCTTGAGCTGAGCCGCAGCGTCGGCCGCCTCCTTGGCATCCTGGATCGCCCAGATCTGCTCCTGTAAGGCGCGATTGCTCTGGTCGAGCTTGGCGAGTTCAAGCGCGCGGATCGCCGCCGTATTGCCTTGGGCTTCCAGCAACTGGCGCTGAAGGTCCTCGCGCTCGCTCAGGATGTCGGCCGCGCTCTTCGCGCCGTTCAGCGCGCCCTGCAATTCGGCGAACGCGGGGGCGAGCTGGAGCAGCGTGGCGTAGGTCGCCTGCCCCGCCGCCGTGGTGAGGTCCTGCGCCTCGACAAGGGCGCGGAACGCGGCGAGCGAAGACGGCATGGACACGCCGAGGCTGTCGAACACCTTGGAGAACTGGGCGGTCTGTGCCGCCGCCTGCTCCGCCTTGGTGTAGTAGGTGTCGAAGTAGGAGCTGATGGCCGAGGAGAAGTCGCTGACACTGTCGAACTGGTCGGCGAGGGACATCTTCAGGTCGATGCTCATGCCGCTGGCGGACGAGCCGAGCAGGTCGAGCGAGGACGTGACGCTTTCCACGGTCGAAGCCACGCGCACGAGGGTCTCGAAGAGACCTTCTCCCACCGCCTGGAATTTCTCGATGCCGGGGAAGGCGGCCTTGGCCATATCGTCGGCGGCGGCGCCGAATACCGCAACCAGCTTTTCCTCGATCTCGTCTCCGGTGAGGCCCTGAAGGTCGATCTTGCCGATCTTGAGGACGAAGCCATTGAGGCGCCGCTGGATATCGTCGGTCGCAGCACCGAGCGGACCGGCGGCAGCCAGGATCGCATCATTGAACTGGCGCAGGATCAGGGTGAACTGGTTCTCCAGCCCCGCGTCGGCAGCGGCATACTGTGTCGAGTATTTCGTGGAGGTGGTGAGGCCGAAGAACTTCTTCTTCTTCTGGATGTCGGAATAGTACGACGCGTCGAACCCACCGGCGAGTATCTCTTCCAGCGACTGCGAGCCGCCATAAAGGCCGCTGCCAACGACCTTCGTCTTCGTGCCGAACAGCGAGCCGATCAGGTTTCCGATCCCGCCGAACAGCCCTCCGATGATCGGGATGTGCTTGAGCAGGCCGCCGCCCTGGAACAAGTTCGAAAGCACCTTTCCGGTCGTGTCCGTGGCGAAGCCTTCCGAGACGCCGCCGGAGGCGTTGATGTTGCCGGTCCTGACCACGAGCGAGGCCAGGTTGCCGATCTGGCTGTCGATCGAGGACAGGGAGGCGGCCATCTGACGCGAATAGGTCAGCATGACGGTGTCGACCTCCTTCAGGGCGTCGATGGAGCGCTTGATGCTGTCGGACTTGGCCGAGGCGTCGCCCAGCACCGTGCCGGTGCCGTCGTTCGCCTTCTCCAGCGAGCTCTTGCCGCTGCCACCGAACGAACCGGCCACGGTGATACCCAGTGTGGCGAGAGCCGCGATCATCGCTGCACCTGCCGCAAAGTTGAGGGGCGGTGGCAGCGTCGACATGGCCTTGACGACAGCCTCCACTGCCGCCGTCGCGGTGCGCGCGCCGCTCTTCGCGATGGACGATGCCGTCTCGATGGCATCCTGCGCCATGGCGCGGACGGAAAGGGCGAACTCGACTGCGCGGAAGGCCTTTTCGGCTGCCGCCATGGCCTTGTAGCCGTCGGAGCCTTCCTTGAAGAAACCCTTCGCCGCTGAGGACATGTCGCCGTAGAGGCCGATCTGGCTGGTGGCGGTTTCGATCGCGAAGCGGGCATTGGCCCGGTCGATCCGCGCCTGGTTATCGCCGGCGGCGGTGATGCGGGCGTCGCGCTCTTCCTCCGCCTTCTTCATGTCCGCCTGATAATTGGCATAGACGGAAGCAAGGCCGCCGATGGCCTCGCCGACGCGGCCGAACGCATCCGACATGCCGCGTGCGGCGTTATCGACGTTCCGCGCGATCGAATCCCAGATGTCACCGGTGAAGCGGAGCGAATCGTTCAGATCGTCCTGTGCCTCGCGGAGTTGCTGGGCCTTGTCGGCAATCTGGACCTGCTGGGCGACGTAGTCGGCAGCTTGCGCTGGATCGAAAAGCCCCGCCCGAACTTCCTGCATTGCTCGAAGGGTTGCGAGCTCGTGAACACGCAATGCATCGGTGGCGCCGACCAGCTCCAGCTCCCGCTCGAGCATGGCCAACTGGTTCTGGCCCGCTTGAGAAGAAATGCTGGCCTGTGTTTTTGTCGTCTCGAACCTCAGCCCCTCGCGCGCCTTGCGCTCGTTCTCGAGGGCTTTGGTTGTGCGGTCAATGTCGGCCGCATTGTCCTTCAAGCGCGCTGCCTCGATCGCAGCGAGGAGAGGGAGATCAGCCAATCGATCCTTGACGTACTCATTCGCCTGAGCGGCCGGGATAAGCCCCTTCTCGACCATTTTGTTTACATATTCCTGCGCGTCAGCTTGGGCGCGCGTCGCGGCGGTAGCGCGCTCGCCGTCCGCCACCCGCTGCGCAATCGCCAAGCGCACCTGCCGGTCGACTTCAGCTTTAACGTCTCCCTGGTCCCTGATGGCTTTGCTTTCCGCCTTCACACGCGCTTCTGCGACTAGCGCTGCGCCGCCTGAAAGAGTGTAGGCATCGGCCAATGCACCGAGGTTCCTGATCTGCGCCTCGACAGCAGCAATTTCGCGGGCGCGCTCCTCCGCCTGATTCTGATCGCGGCGCGCAGCCGATGCAGCCCGGCGAGAGTCTCGCTGCGCCGCCGTGTGAGCTTTCTCCGCGGCTTCCGCCTGTTTTACAGCCACGCTCGCGGCGGTGAGGTCCTTCTCGTACTGTTTGAGAGCGACACCGCCTGCCTTGTCGGCGTCCGCGCCGCGCTGCTGCACTATGGCAAGCTGAGCCCTGGCCTTTTCCAGTGGCGTGGTCGCCGTGGCGAGCGCGACCTGGCGCTCGATGAGCTGCGAGGCACTGCCGGAGGATTCCGTATTGGCGGCAACGAGCTTCTTCTGCTCGGCCGTCGCATTACCCATGGCCACGGCGGTACGGGCAATCTGGATCTGCAAGGCGCGGTTGCCGTTGGAGGCGTCGTTGATCGCGAAGGCGTACTTCTCGAGCTCCTTCGCTGCCCCGGCCATCGACGGATCTTTCGCCGCGGCGGAGTTGATGTTCTTGATGAACTGCTCCGCCGTGGTGCCGCCGTTCCTGCCGCCATTGTACTTGGCCAACTGGTCGTTGATGTAGGCGCGACCACTCTTGGAGACGCTGTCATACCAGCGACCTCCAGTGGGATCGCTGACGAACATCATGCCTGCCGTCATGCCGCCCTGGCGCAGGCGCTGCTGGGCGGACTGGTAGGTCTTCGTTCCTTCGGCCAGCTTTGCCTCGGCCTCACGGGAGTTCGCGAGGATGCTGAGCCACGCGACCTGCTCTTTCACCTTGCCGGTCGTCCGGTCCAGATCGGCAGCAAGGTCGGCCTGCCGTTTGCCGAGATCGTCGGACGCCTCACCGGACTTGAACAGGTTATCAGTCAGAGCGCCCAGCACCAGCATGCCAGCCGTAACGGCGAGGCCCCACGGCCCCATCATGAATCGGGCGAAGCTGCCAGCGGCGCCCTCCATGTAGACCATCTGGCTTGCGGCCTGCCCGCCCTGGATCGCGAGCACGGAGAACACGTTCGCGCCCATCGAGAGTTGCGTGAACATGTCCTGTGCCTGCGGGGCTATTGCGGCCATCGCGCCGCCATGATTTTTCACAGCCTCGGACGACTGGTCTATGGCCGCGCGTTCCATCCGGAGCTTCGCGGCATAGTCGTCTAGGCTGATGGCGCCCTGCGAGATCAGGTTGCGGGCATTGGCCATTTCGCGGTCGAACCGCTGCTGCGCGGCAAAGGCAGGATCGATCGAAGCGCGGAGCTGCGCGGCGGCGCGCGCAAGGTTCTCGGCCTCACGCACCTCGCCAGCCGCGGCAATCTCGCTTTCGCGGGATGCCACGACCTTCTGCTTCGCATAGGCCTCGAACATCTGATACGCGCGGGCTGCCTGCTGGACGGCGAGCGCCTCGGCCTCGGCTGCCGATGCGGCGCGCTGGGCGGCCATGGCCTTGTCCTCGGCTGCCGCCTTCGCGGCCTGCGTGGCCTTGCGCATCGCGGCGTATTCCTGGTCGTAAAGCGCGGCTTCCTGCGCGCGCAAGCGCTCGGCAAGCTCGGTCATCCCCTGCTGCTCGGCAGCCAGCGCGGCGGTTTCGACCTTCATGGCCCGCAGTTCCTCGCGGGTTTTGCCGAAGGTCGTGATCTGGCGCTCAAGCTGGCGGGACAGGGCCTCGCCCGCCTTCTCCACCTTCGCATTGGCGCGTTCGACGTTGGCGAGCTCGCGAGTGGCGGCGCTGCCGAACGACTTGATCTGCACTGTGGCATCGGTGAGGTTCAGGGCGCCGCGGCTCGCTGCCTCCAGCTTCTCAAACTGCCGGACGGCTTCGGCTGCGGTCGTGCCGATGATGTCGTCGAGGGTCCTGAGGTTGCCGAAGGTATCGTGGAAGTCGATCTCAAAGCCAACGCCGAGAGTTGCGCCGTCTTCGTCCATGCGAACCTCCGTGATACAAGCCGCGCCCAGATCTTTTGGGAGGCTGATGAAATGATCGGAATTGCGGGGCTTTTGCTGATGGCGAGTGCATCAGCGGCGCCCGTCTACCTGAGGTGCGAATTCGTTCGTGAAGACGGAAACGTCGACATCGACTTCGCAGTCGACGAACCAAATCAATCGGTCACCATCGCGCTCCCAAGTGGCCGGGTAGTCACCCGCCAAGGCCTGTTTGGGCCTAGCGAAGTGCGAGTTCCCGACCAGCCGAGCGTGTGGACGATCGATCGAGTGAATCTGACACTTCGCCGCACGTTCGATTTCCGTCCCCCCAGCGATCCGGGGGAGAGCGGGAAGTGCAAAATCAAGGAAGCGCCAGCTAAGCGGGCGTTTTAACCCAGCACCATCCGAAGGCGATCCACCTCGACCTCCTGCTGGCGCTTCGTGGGCTTTGAAGCCCAGGGCGGCGGGCAGTTTTCGCTCTCCGCCTTCCGTCCTTCCGCAAGGTACTCGACGGAGAGGCGGCGGATGATCCGGGCATCGCGCCGGGATAGCCGGACCCCCATCACGTCCTGCCAGGCCTTGATGGACTGCCAGGACAGGGGGCCGTTCCCCATCCCAGCCGCCTCGGTGAGGCCGATCTCGATCAGCCGGGAAATGAGCAAGGGGGCAGGGTTCGGCGGCATGGGCGGGACGATCTCGTCCGCCTTCATCCTGTCCGCCCTGCTCAATTGCGGTGCGGCGCCATCCGATTTGGCGCGCCGCGACCCTTCCGGCGGCTTTGGCGTGGCATTGAGCCACGCCATCTGCCGGACGTAGAGAATCAGCCCGCGTTCGAGCTGTTCTTGAAGTTTCCCCAGTCGCGCAGGGTCTTCTGGACCTGTGCGGCGATGAAGCCGAGTTTCTTGTCAGCATAGAGCGCGCGGAAGAGCTCCTTGCCCTGGGCGTCACCGGCGGGCGGATAGCTCAGGTTCTCGAAACCGACGGTGAGCGTGGCGAGATCTTCGGCCAGTTCGGCCTCGCGCTCTTCCTTCGAGCCGATCGCGAGTTTGCCGTCGTTGTCCTCGCGGCGCTTGATGGCGCGCGCGGTCTGGCGCTCGTCGACTTCGGCGAAGGCGTCGGAGCCGGGGCCGTAGACGATGATCCTGACCGGCTTCTTGTCGTGGTAGAGGTGAACGCCGTCGGCGCCCTTGATGTGGATCGGGGCGGTATCGGCGACGGCCTGCTGGGTGATATCGTAGGGCATGTGGGTAAACCTTTCGCGGGTGTGGTGCGCCGATCCGACCCGCTACCCGCGATGAACGGGCCGGACCGGTGCATAGGAACCGGCCAGATCGGCCGGAAACCGGGATTAAGGAGTGGTGGGAGCGGGTACCTTGACGATCTTGGTCTCGATCTCGATCGTCGGGTTGGCCATCAGCATGGCATCGGCATTGCCGACGTTCTCGGGGTAGCCGAAGGCACGCCCCTGGAAGTAGCGGATGTCGCCGGCGGGGTAGGTCACCTTGAAGGCGTACAGGTCGCGGTTATCGGGGTCCGCTGCAACGCGGAGCAGTTCCTGACCTGCATCCTCGGGGTCATGGGCCAGCGAGGGCTGGAGCGAACCGTAGTCCGTGGAACCCTTGTGCTTCTGTTTCGGGCCCTTGAGCGGCTGAAACTCGGTCTTGTTGGTCGTGGCGCCGATGGTGCCAATCTGCTCGACGTTGCCGATTTCCGTGAAGGCGAGGGCGTCATACCCAGCCTCGGTCTGAGTTGCGGGAACGCCAGCCGAGATCTCGATCCCGGTGCCCGCAGCAGTGGTGGAACCCATAATGCTTCTCCTGAGTGGGTTGCCGGATCATCCGGCGGGAACCGTCCGCGCGGGCGGACGAACTGGTCAGGCGTCGGGTTTGGTTTCGCCCTTGCTCGCCTTGATTTCCGCCGCCGTGGCCTCGCGGGCGAGACCGGCGGCCCTGTAGTTGCCGAAACGCCCTTCGCTGATCGGTTCCACGGTGCCGCCGGTGAAGGCCTGCTCCGTTCCGGAATCGCGGAAGTTGCGCACGATGAAGGCGTTGATTTTCTTGTCGGTCATGAGGTGCTCCTGTCGTCGAGGGTCAGATCGGGGCGTCGTATGACACCCGGAAATCCTGGGTCTGTTCGAACGTGTTGGCTGGGCCGTTGAGGCTGGGGCCGAGACCGGCCGTCAGCACGGCGACCCGGAAGGCCCCGGCAATGTCACCGATTTTCCCGGCGCAGCAGTTGCGCACCCATTCGATGGCTGCTTTGCGCTCGCGGACGCTGCTGGCCCGAACCGTTACGGAAATCCTGTCGATCTTGCGCACCAGCGCGCGGCGCCGGAGGGTCTGGTGATCCAACGAACTGACCGTGCGGACCAGGTATGCGGTCAGTGCGACGTCGTCCGGTAGGCGGTCTTCCTTGATCTGCGCCGCCGGTACCGAGCCGTCGCCGATCAGAATCGCTCCTATGATGTCTGCGCCGGTCATTCGTCGTCGCTCACTTCCTGGCCATTGATGCCGCTCCGCGAGACCCGCGAGTTAATGTAGGCTTGGGCGGTGCTGATCGCCTCGGCCGCCTTCAGGTCGAGGGAGACGCGGAGAAACGGGTGCGGGCGCGCGCCGGGGTGCCAGACGGTATCGCCGACAAACGCGCCGTTGATGACCAACGAGCCGTCGCCGCCCGCCTCGTTGACCTTGGCGTTGATCCTGCCCAGCCCTTGGCCGCCACGCTGATGGTCGGAAACGCTGATGAAGTGCGGCGCGGTGCCGTATTCCAGCCAGAGCGCACGCGCATAAGTCCAGCCCGGCTTGATGGTCACGCGGACGATGATCTTGTGATCGACGGTGCGCGACCGGATGACGATCGCGTCACTGACGTCGGCGGAGATCGAGCGAGCCTTTGCCTCGTCCGCGATCACCTTGGCGCCGGCGCGCGCCGCGCCTCGCAGTACGCGCGAAATCAGCTGCTCGGGAAGGTCGCGGGTGAGATAAGCGCTGACCGCGCTGCGGCCCTTTGCCTGCGCCATCAGGCGGGATTGCCAGCTGGCCGATAGTCCTCGACCATGAATTCCAGACCGTCGCGCCTGCCCAGCTCGGCCGGCGCCGTGATGATCTGGGCGGTCCTGTCCGTGACCCAGACTTTCTCGCCTGCATCGTCCTTCTCGTAATGCCCGATCAGCACTCGCATATCGGCGGCGATGTCGCGGCGGTATCGCGTGCGAATTCGCGCAGGACGGCTCGCGACATTGATGCCGTCAGCCAGACGCTCTCCGCGACTTGGAAGCGAATCCTGCACACTGGCCCAGACCTCGCCTACGGGCGCCCACGATCCCGATCCGGCGCCGTCGAAGCTGTCGTCGGCGACGGGCCGCTCGATGCGGATGCGGCGATTGAGCGCGCCCTTTTTCACAGCGTGTGCCTCTTTAATTTCTGGCACAGGCGGCCAGCGGCATCCTCCGCGTCGGTGAAGGCCCGGCCGCCCTCGCGGTCGTCGTCATATCCGCTGATCAGCACGAGCATCGCCCGGCGCAGCACCCGGGGGACATCGGCGGGATTTTCGTACCCCGCGCGCACCGTCACGGTGCAGAGGAGGCGGTTGCGGAATGGCCATGTAGTGCCGATCGTTGGCAGTACGCGCGCCGGTCGGCGGCTAACGTCGAGGCGGGCGCCGTTGACCGTGACGGGCTGACCATCGCTGCCCAGGTATGAAACCGCCGGGACGGCATCGGCCGCAATGGGCCATGCCCGAAGGGTTAGGCCGCCAGACACGCGCACCTGTTCGGTGATATCGCGGGCTTCTAGGATATGGCCTGTGCGGCGCTCCACCCAGTCGGCGGCGTCGCTGATGAAGCCGAGGATCTCGTCATCCTGCTCATCGCCGTCGGCGCGAAGCTGCGCCTTGGCTTCGTCCAGCGAAACGGGAAGTGCCATGGTGTAGCTCCGGGGATGCGGGCCGATGAAGCACCGGCCCGCTGCACGGGGGACTTACTCGCCCTTGCGAGCGAGGTTTTTCGCGACAGCTTCCGAGCCGCTCAATTTCGGGTCGTTGAAGTCGATCTGGTTTTGCGCGGCCGTCGTGCCGGCGCGCGGGTCGTTATCCACCGCGGGATGCTCCATATCGACGTCGGGAACCTGCTGGGGGGCGCCGGAAGTGTCGATCTTGGTGGCGGGAGGGATTTTCGCGGCGGTGGTGGAAGCATTTTCCGCCTCGGTCTTTCTGGTGGCCATGGGGATCTCCTGAAGCTGACCGAAACGGCGCAAATCGCGCCGCTTCGATCAACCGGGGCGACCGAAGCCGCCCCGGAAGGATCAGTTGGCGCCGATCTTGATCGCCTTCATGGAATCGGGGTTCTTGACGCCGCCGCCGACGCGCTTCGTCACGTAGAAGCAGATGAAGGGCTTGTTGGTGAACGGATCTCGCAGGATGCGCACACCGATCCGGTCAAGCACGAGATATGTTTCGCGCATATCGCCGAACAGGGCAGCGATATTCCCGGCTGCCGCGTTGGGCATATCGGGAACGTCCACCACAGGTCGGCCCGCCAGGGTCGAAGGCTGACCGGCAACGAAGGTGGGCTGCCAGATGTAGTTGCCCTGGCCGTCCTTCAGCTTGCGGACGCCGCCGAGCGACGACCGATTAAGGAAGAACTTCGCATTGGGCTCGTATGCTGCCGGGAGCTTGTAAACGGTGTCGATGACGCCGTCGGTCGTGAACGCCGCCGCAGCGCCGCTGTTGACCACCTCGATCGCACCCCAGGGGTGGCGAGCCTCGGCCGCGCCACCCTCGATATAGGCAAGCAAGCCGAAGGGCTTGTTGGTACCGTCACCGGAAAGGAACGCGATCCCCTCTTGGCGCGAGAACTCGGTCTCGATCTCGCCCACAAGCCACTGCTCGATGTTGATTTCGCTGTCGTCGAGCAGCGTCTGCGATGCGGCGGCATTGGCGTAGATCTCGCCAAGGCCGAACGGCAGAGATGTGAACTGCGGCGTGCTGGTCGCGGGCCGCGCGGCGGTTTCACCAACCCAGCCGGAACCGAGCGTGCGATCCGTGAACAGCTTCGTGAAGCCACCGGTGCTGATCGACTGCACGGTTGCTTCGGCGCGGATCGGGTTGATGAGCTTGAGGCGGCCATTGATCGATCGATCCCACTCGATCGGCGTGGTGTAGCCGCCATCGGCGTCGTTGCCGGACGTCATGGCCGCCCGCGGGCCTTCCCGGTGTGCCGCCTTCAGCTTTTCTTCCTGCTCGCGCCCGCCCTCGCGCATGAAGGACGAGAACAGGCCGGAGTAATCGGGATCGGCCAAAGCGGGGTTTCCTGCGCCGCCGCTGAGCTGGGCCGCAGCGAGCTTCGCTGCGTGGTCGTTGATCGACGTCTCGAGCGCGGACATCGTCTCGTTGATCTTGGCGAGCTTCTCGGTGACGACCACGTCGTCGATCTTGGACTTCAGGTTCGCGTCGTTGGAAGCCTTGAACTCCTCGAACGCGGTCTGAAGGGCTCCGATCATGGCCTTCGGATCGCCGGAGACGTCGGCGCGGATGGTGGCGCCCATCAGGGCGCGGGGCATCTGCGGCAGGGTCGGGGGCGTGAGGGTGAGCTCGGGCTTTTCCGGACGCAGGGCGTGCAAGGGATAGGCGAGCATCGTCGCTACCACCGCGAGGGCGGTTTTCAGTGAAGTGCGCATAGGGTGCCTCTTTGGCTGTTAGCTGCGGATGGTCTGGATCAGCCGGTTGATGTCGGCGGCCAGATCGGTGTCGCCGCCAGCGCCAGGCGTGTCGGCAGGGTCAGGGGCAGCGCCGGGCGTACCCTTGATGGCTTTGATGCGGGCGCGCGCCTGAGTGCGCGTCATCCCGCTATTGATGAGGGTGAGTTCCATTGCGCGGACGTCGTTCGCCTCGCGGTCACTGGCCTTCGCCTTTTCGTCCACCTTCATCTGGTCGGCAGGGAGAAGGGCGTCAGCGAACCCGCGCTCGATTGCGAGCGACCCGGAAAGCCATGTTTCCACGTCCATCCACTTTACGCAGTCCTTGGAGTCCTGCCCGCTGCGCTGAGCATAGACGTCGGCCATGGCCTGGTCGAACGGAGCGAGAAAGTCCGCCACTTCGGCGAAGTCGTTGCGATTGCCGGCTGCAACCACCCAGCAATTGTGGATCATGATGAAGGACGCGGCGCCGATCTCGATCGTGTCGCCAGCCATCGCGATCACCGACGCAGCCGAGGCGGCCATGCCCATGACCTTCATCGTGATGGGCTGTGGGTGCTCGCGCAGCACGTTGTAGATGGCAAGACCTTCGAACATGTCGCCGCCGCCAGAGTTGATCTGCACCTCAACCGGACGATCGCCGATCGCGCGAAGCTGCGAGGCCACCTTTTTCGCGGTAATGCCGCCGCCGGTCCACCAGTCCTCGCCAATGATGTCAAACATCGTGATGACCGCATCGCCGGTTTCCAGCGCTGCCGGCCGAATGCCAGCCGCATCCTCGCCCCAGCGCTCCATGACGGGAAGCGGGGAGAACGCGGAGACGCGCCGGTCGGCGGGTACGGGAAGCGCGTTGGGCCGCGAGCGAGCCTGGACTTTTCCAACAACCGATCGCGGCTGCGGCGGCTTGGATGCGATATGGGGGGGCTTGCCGGGCATGGGGCAGCCATTGAGCGTCTGGATGGCGGCAGGTTTCCCCGGCGCCTGCGGGTTATCAGTCATGTAACAGGCTCCTTCGGCGGGGTAGTGGGCGAGGCGGACGGCTGCGGGATCGCATCTGGGCCGATCTCGTCTCCGGTCTTCGGATTGAGGTCGAACGCACTGCGGACCTCGTTGACTGAGCGATAAGCCTGGTTGGGGCCCAACGCGGCCTTGAAGAACTCGGCTTGGTCTTTGAGCGAGCCGCGCAGCAGCGCGCCTTCGTTGAACTTGACGTAGAGCTCGTCGGCGTCCTGCTCCGCCTGGGTGAAGCAGGAGCGTTCGACAGCCTGCTCCCACGCGACGAACCACTTCATCAGGCAGTAGGTCACGAAGAACAGGCCCAGCTGCTCGATGCCGGTGCCCCAGGCGGTCTCATCCATCATGAGCAACGGGCGGGGAACGTCCATGAATCGGGCGATGTCTTCAACGGTCCGCTTGCGCAGCTCGTCGTACTGAGCGTCGCGGGCGCTGGCGATGAAGGGCTTCGCCTTCAACCCACCCTCGAGCACCAGCCACTCGCCCGCGTTCTCGCCATCAATGGCGCGTTCCCGCATGCTCTGCTTCAGGTTCTCGATGGCCTCTTCGCCGAGGTCGTTGTCGGCTTCGAGGGCGCCGCCGGCCATGACGCCGCCCTTCAGCATCTTACCAGCCGCACGCTCGGCCTGGGCAGCTGTGCCAAGGGTCTCGCGTGCGATATCCTTCATGCTCAGGCCGGTGAGACCGTCGCGGGTCATGGGGTGGCGGAAGTGGAAAACCTGATTGGCCTGCAAGATCACGGTGCCGCCCGTGGGCCGCCGGTATTCGAAAGTCAGGATCCAGTCGTCCGACAGCTTCGGCTTGCAGGCGCCGCGCGCCAGCGGGATAATCTGGGCTACCCGTCCCCGATAATCCGGGACGATAAGTCCGTATGCATTGCCGTCCCGCAGGGCCAGCTGCTGCATGTAGCTCTTGAACTCGAAGGCGGTCTGGTAGGTGTTGGGCCGCTTCTTCAGGAGGCGATAGAGGGGATGGTCGGTCGCCTTCTCGATCTTCTCCCGGCCCTGACCGTCAACGGTCCGGCGCATCAGGAAGGTCGGCAGCATCCCAATCGCACTGGAGATCAAGTTTTCGCCACGGAAATACGTACTGTTACGCAGCGCGGTCATTTCCGTGACGGTCAGTCCTGCAGCGGCAGGTGCTCCACCGCGCATGAAATCGGCCAATAGGGCGTCGTCGAGGCCCATTCCTTCCCAAGCTTCGATCGGGCCGGTTCGATCCACCATAGCGGGACCGCCATTACGGCCGATCTGTGCTGGCGGGGCGAACTGTACGCCTGCCTGGCTGGATCGACGGTACCCCGATTGGCGACGATAATCGTCCGGCGATGCCATGCACCCTCCTGTCAGACGCGGATGATGCCTCGCGAGGCGTAAACCGACTTTTTCTTGGGCTTCGCTGCGGCGGTAGCGGCGCCGACGGCCATCGCGATCGTCACCATGCCGTCGATGCGCCCGCGCGACTTCTTCTTGTTGAACATGCGGTTGCCGATGCCATCGGCCTCGATGACCGCGTTCGCTGCGCAGCTGTAGGTCACCGGCGAGGAATCGATGACGATCTTGCCGTCAAGGATATGGTCCTCGGTGCGGGTGATCGAATGCGGCATGCAGAGCTGCCGGTCTTCGAACATAACCCGCTGACCCTGCGCATGCTTCACGAGCTTCAGCCCGCGACCTTCCGGCTTTCCCGGTCCTTCCCAGAGCCACCAATCCAAACCGACCTGGTCGCAAGCATCCGTGAACGAAGTCAGGAAAGCAGGGTCTACGACCAAGGCCTCTACTTCGTGATCTGCCACCAGCTCCTTCACCTGCTGGGCGACATAAGTGTGATCGATCGTCGCGCCGGGGGTGGCGGTCAGGTATTTGTCCTCGACCCAATCGACATATGGCGCCTTGTCGCGGTCCGCTCGCTCTTCCAGACCCTCTTTCGTGGTCCAGTACCAGGACTTCACCGCTATCAGCTCGTCGGGAAGCTCCCATGCTTGCGATAGCGCGGTAAGGTCGTTCTTCTGCGAGAGATCGAGCGAGAGCCAGGACTTCCGCCCTCGCATCGCCCGAGCATCGACGACCCCCTGTACCGCAGTCCACTTGTCCTCGCTGATCCAGAAGTCGGCCGCCGCGCTGTCGATGCCGAAATAGAGGCGCTTGACGCTGGACTTCGTCGACGGACGGAGTTTCGCGGAGTTGACCGTCTCCCGGATGTTCTCGATCGGGAATGTTTCACCGAGGGCGGGTAGCGACTTCTGCCAGCAGCTCTCGTTGTCGAGCACCGTTTCCCGATCGCTCTTGTCGATGCGGGCAATAAAGGCGAACGCTGTGTCGTCCTTGGCCTCGCCTTTGACGATCTGCTGATAGCTGTCCGAATACGAAGTGCCGACGTGCTGCGACGATCGGGCCGGGGTGTTGGTCCCGAGGAGCATCAGAGCGTTGCCGGCCACCTTGTCGATCGCTGCCTTCCAAGTCAGCAGCGCCGATTCCGACTTCAATTCGTGGATCTCGTCAGCAGCCACCAGTGACGGGCGGGGCCCCGATTGGCTTTCGCCGCTGGCAATCGGCATGAAGAACGAGCCGCTGTCGGGGTGCTCGATCTTCCAGGCGTTCTCCAACTCGCCGCGGATCAGGACTTCGCCGAGACCCTCCAGGCTCTCGCCTTCATCGCCGCCGGGAACATCTGCGCGGCACATTGCGACGGCGTCACGGAAAAGGACGTTGGCGGTCGCCTTGTCCTCGCCGATGGCATAGCACTGCGCGCGCGGAATATCGCACCAGCCCATGATATAGACGCCGATCGCGCCCATGAGCGGAGACTTTGCCTGCCCCTTTCCTGTCTCCAGCCAGCCGGTCCGGAAGCGCCAACGGTTGGTTGCGGTGCGCCAGCCGAACAGGCTGCCGCCGACAAAGGTGTGGTACTCCAGCGGGTAGAAAATTGCGGCCTTTTAAATCAATGATTTGCGCTGATTTGAGGCATTCTTGCGTCAGGCAGTAGCGCCGCTGTGTTGTTGATCTGCGTGCGCATCTCGTCGTGGCCCAGCAATGCGTGTGAGTAGATACTGAGGGTGACGCTGGCGTCGGCATGCCCCATGACGCGAGCAACATCGGTTGGCGGGATGCCGTTTTTCAGAAGCCAGCTGGCGTGGAAATGACGAAGTGCATGGAAGTGATAGACCTCCCCATCGGCATCGACGAAGCCACATCGCTTAAGAAGACCTACCCATCGCGCGCGGACGCCGGAATGATGGATCGACAAGCCATCGCGGCGGGTGAAGAGCAGTCGCGCCGGATTGTCGACGGCATGCTCCCTGATCCATTCGGTGAGCGGTTCAACCAGCCGCTCCGCTATCATGATGATCCTGACCCCCGCGACGGTCTTTGGCCCCTTCCGCTCCCCCCATGCCGTCAGGTTGTGCGCCACCCGGATCTGCCTTTGGGCTAGCAGCACATCGTCGATGGAGAGCGCCATGATCTCACCTACCCGCAGCCCCCCCAGCGCCGCCAAGCCAACGAAGCATGCAAGCATACTGGTTCCCCGCGCTTCATAGTTGCGCGGCCGCTCCCGCGAAGCTTCCAGTAGGATGGCAACCTGTTCTGGTGTGAAGGTCTTCACCTTCTCACTTCTGGGCGGCCTGATCTCCTGCATAGCGTCAGCGAATGCCGTGGTGGTAGTGTACTTGCGCGACGGTGCGCGCGCCCACTGCTCCATAACCTTGACCGCGAACATGTACCCCTTGACGGAAGAGGGCTTGAGGCCAGCCGCAGTCATCTTTCGGTACACGCGGAAAGCGTCCTCGACAGTGAGGTTTTTGAATCGGAGATGACCGATCTCCGGCAGAGCATAACGCGTGATGGCATTGCTATCTCGATCGTGATGGCTGCGACCGATGGAGCCATCCTCCAGCCGCGTGGCCAGGAAGGAGAGATACTTTGCCGCTGCGTCGGCCACTGTCAGTTGGCGGTCGACGGAGATAAGCTCACCGTCCTCGATCTCACGCTCTACCTTGCGCTTGAATGCGTCAGCGTCTTTCTTCATTGCGAACGTCTTAGCGGGGCGCTTGCCTGTCGATGGCTCCAGATATCGGACAGTCCAGGCTTCTTTCGTCACACCCTTGTGCGTCCATTTGCGCTTAGAAACGCTTGCCATAGATCCTCCATTGATAGCCCCGGCCAGCCGCCGCCAGCCGGGGCGAGTGGTTACGCAGGGATGTTCAGGTGAGGGGCGGCGAACACGTCGTCGTGCCGGACTGAGCCGCCCGCCGGGACGTAATTGAGTGCCGTGGTGTAATCGCCGCGGTCGGGAAACATCGTGTTCACGCCGTCCTCGTCGAACTGGCCGCTGGCATCCGAGATTTCGCACCCGGGCCCGCAGTGGCCAGCCCGTCGCTGTGCCGCAGGAGTCAGCTCAAAGCTGTCCTCCGAGTCGCAGGCTTCAAGGTCGCAATCGCCATCAAGGACGTCCATCGTCGCAATCAGGTAGTCGATCATCTGCCCCAGCTCTTCACGAGCTCGCTCGACGCCGAGGCGCGCGAACAGGTATTTGGGAGCCACATAATGGCTGCCCGCCTTGATCTTCATTTCAAGCATGGCTTCTCACTGGTTTCGGCCTTCGACAGCCGTGCCAGGTAACGGACCTGGCGCCGGGAGAGTCGAAGCCTGCCAGTGAGACAGGTGGAGCGTTTTTCCCTCGAAAGGGTATTGTATGTGCGCCCCACTCCCGACATAAGAGGTCGGTGAGCGGTGGACGCCAATCCACGCTCAGACGAACAGCCGCCAAGCTGTTCTGGCAGATGCGGTCCGACGCCAATCGGTCCACTACCTGCTTCACTGGTCCGGGCTTCGACACCCATCGGGCTTATTGCCTCCACAACATAAAACGCGCAACCCCCTCTCGCCAAAGAGGGGGCCTAAGCGCGTTTCTATGCAGCGTTTACGGTCGCGATCGCATCGCCGCCGCTCTGCTGCGTGACGTTGTCGAAGGACCGCTTGATCGCGGCGGTGTTGCTGGCGATGGCCGCGTTCGCGCTGTTCATGTCAGCATGCATCTGGGCTAGTTCGGCTTTCAGCTCTTTCACCGCCGCTGCCATGTCATCGTTCGCCGCTGCCGTGCTTGCGCTGTTGGCGCTCGCCGCCGTGGCGGCAGCCGCCAGCGTATCGGCTTTCGAGGTCGCGCCGCTCGTCGCGAAGGCGTTGATCGCGGCGTAGGTCGCCTCAAGGCTCGCGGCGGTCTGCGCTTTCACCCGGTCAAGCTCCTGCTTGCTGGTGGCGCTGTTGCTGGCGGCATTGAGCAGCGACTGGGACAGACCGGTCAGCGTTCCAGCCGCATCCTGATCTCCGGCGCGGGCAAGCGCGGTCGCGGCGTTGAACTGGCCAAGCAGCGCGGCGAAGCTGCCCGACCCGGTGCCGTCCGTGATTCCACGGATGCGCTTCACTTCGTCCATGATGCTGTCGCCAACCGACGTCCAAGCCTCCTTGAGCTGGGCCGCAGCGTCTGCCGCTTCCTTGGCGTCCTGAATCGCCCAGATCTGCTCCTGCAAGGCGCGGTTGCTCTGGTCGAGCTTGGCGAGTTCCAGCGCGCGGATCGCCGCCGTATTGCCCTGGGCTTCCAGCAGCTGGCGCTGAAGGTCCTCGCGCTCGCTCAGGATGTCGGCCGCGCTCTTCGCGCCGTTCAGCGCGCCCTGCAATTCCGCGAACGCGGGGGCGAGCTGGAGCAGCGTGGCATAGGTCGCCTGCCCCGCCGCCGTGGTGAGGTCCTGCGCCTCGACAAGGGCACGGAACGCGGCGAGCGAGGACGGCATGGACATGCCGAGGCTATCGAACACCTTGGAGAACTGAGCGGTCTGCGCCGCCGCCTGCTCTGCCTTCGTGTAGTAGGTGTCGAAATAGGAGCCGATGGCAGAAGAGAAGTCGCTGACGCTGTCGAACTGGTCAGCAAGCGACATCTTCAGGTCGATGCTCATGCCGCTGGCGGACGAGCCGAGCAGGTCGAGCGAGGACGTGACGCTTTCCACGGTCGAGGCCACACGCACGAGGGTTTCGAAGAGACCTTCCCCTACCGCCTGGAACTTCTCGATGCCGGGGAAGGCGGCCTTGGCCATATCGTCGGCGGCGGCGCCGAATACCGCGACCAGCTTTTCCTCGATCTCGTCTCCGGTGAGGCCCTGAAGGTCGATTTTGCCGATCTTGAGGACGAAGCCATTGAGGCGCCTCTGGATATCGTCGGTCGCCGCGCCGAGCGGACCGGCGGCAGCCAGGATCGCATCATTGAACTGGCGCAGAATGAGGGTGAACTGGTTCTCCAGCCCCGCGTCGGCGGCGGCATACTGCGTCGAGTATTTCGTGGAGGTGGTGAGGCCGAAGAACTTCTTCTTCTTCTGGATGTCGGAATAGTACGACGCGTCGAACCCACCGGCGAGTATCTCTTCCAGCGACTGCGAGCCGCCATAAAGGCCGCTGCCAACGACCTTCGTCTTCGTGCCGAACAGCGAGCCGATCAGGTTTCCGATCCCGCCGAACAGCCCTCCGATGATCGGGATGTGCTTGAGCAGGCCGCCGCCCTGGAACAGGTTCGAAAGCACCTTTCCGGTCGTGTCCGTGGCGAAGCCTTCCGAGACGTCGCCGGAGGCGTTGATGTTGCCGGTCCTGACCACGAGCGAGGCCAGGTTGCCGATTTGGCTGTCGATCGAGGACAGGGAGGCGGCCATCTGACGCGAATAGGTCAGCATGACGGTGTCGACCTCCTTCAGGGCGTCGATGGAGCGCTTGATGCTGTCGGACTTGGCCGAGGCGTCGCCCAGCACCGTGCCGGTGCCGTCGTTCGCCTTCTCCAGCGAGCTCTTGCCGCTGCCGCCGAATGAGCCGGCCACGGTGATGCCCAGGGTGGCGAGCGCCGCGACCATCGCCGCACCAGCCGCAAAGTTGAGAGGCGGGGGCAATGTGGACATGGCGTTGACAACGGCTTCCACCGCAGCCTTCGCGGTGCGCGCGGCGCTGTTCGCGATGGACGAGGCGGTTTCGATGGCGTCCTGCGCCATGGCGCGGACGGAAAGGGCGAACTCGACCGCGCGGAAGGCCTTTTCGGCCGCAGCCAAGGCCTTGTAGCCGTCGGAGCCTTCCTTGAAGAACCCCTTCGCCGCCGAGGACATATCGCCGTAGAGGCCGATCTGCGCTGTGCTGGTTGCCAGTGCGTAGCGAGCGTTCTCGCGCTGGATTTGCGCCTCGTTCTTACCAGCCGCAACAATCCGGGATTGATGCTCAGCAAGCATCCTGCTCTGATCTGCATTGAAACCGGCATAGACCGTTGCCAGGTCGCCGATTGCGCGCCCCACGCTCCCGAATGCATCCGCCATGCCCCGTCCCGCAAGTTCGACGTTCCGGGCGATCAGGTCCCACCTGTCAGCTGTCTCAGTGAGCGAGTCGTTGTAGCTGCGCTGCGCCTGGTCGTTGATGACCGCCTGCGCCGCGAGGTCGCCTTGCAGTTTGACGTACTCCGCCACCTTGGCCGGGTCGGCAGCATCCCAACGCGACGCCTCCCGCTCTGCCTGAAGGGTCGCAAGGGTTCGCGCCCGAGCCTCGTCTGTCTCTCCGATAAGCCGGAGTTCGTCCTTCATACCCGCGAGCCTGTCGCGGCTTGCTTCCAGCCCTTCATTGAGTTGGGCATTTTGGGCAGACTGTCGCAGCTCGCCGCGGGCGGCCTGCTGATCCTTCAGCGCCTGCGTCACCCGTTCGATGTCTTTGCCTTGCGCCACTTCCAATGCGGCCAGCAGGGGAAGGTCTGCAAGTCGGTCCTTCACCAACTCGGCGGCTCGCGAGGCCGGGATAAGCCCTGCCGTCACTTCGGCGTTGACCGCCTTCTGAACCGCCGCCTGCTCCCGCATTGCCAATGCACCGTGCTCCGCTTCAGCGGTTCGCTGAGCGACGACGAGACCGATTTGACGGGTCAGTGCGCTTTCGACGTCAGCTCGCTGCCGAATCGCCTGGCTTTCCGCCTTCACCCGCGCCTCGGCAACGAGCGCAGCCGCGCCAGACACCCGATAGGCGTCCGCAAGGCCGAAGAGGTTGGAGGTTTGCGCCTCGATCGCGGATGCTTCCCGCTCAAGCTGCTCAGCATGGTTCAGGTCGCGCCGACCCTCGCGCCGGGCAGCATTGGCCGCCTTTTCCGCCGTTTCCGCCGCGTTGACCGCTTTGGTAGCCGCCGTCAGGTCGGTCTGATACTTCTCCAAGGCCTTCCCGCCAGCTTTATCCGCCGCCGAGGCGCCCGCCTGGACAATCGCCAATTGCGCCCTCGCCCGTTCTAGCGGGGTGGAGGCAGTAGCAAGCGCCACCTGCCGCCCGATGGCCGCCGTGCTGCGGCCGAGCGCCGTCGCGTCGCCGCCGAGGGCGCGCAGCTCTGTCCGCAGCTTCTCGTTTTCGCGCGCGGCGATAACAGCCTGTCCCCCGATGTTGGATACGTCGATCGCCAACTTCGCCATTTCCGGGTGGGTCTTCACCAGGTTAGCCAGACCCTCCGTTAGCTTGGTGATATCGCCCCCTGCCTCTCGGATAACCTTCTGCACGCCGGAATTGTCGGCGAAAGTGACGCCGGACGTGGTCGTTCCGGGGGCGGCATTCACGGCTTTGAATTGCGCCCGCCTCGCCCGGTCGAAAGCCTCGTCTCGGCTGGCAGCGATGGCCTTTTCGTTGCTTGCGATCTGGGCCTGCCGGGTAAGCGTGGCGTTCAAAACTAGAACCCGGTTCTGCTCGACCAGCCTGCCGGTGGTTTCATCGATGTAGCTGGCGATATCGTTCTGACGGTCTTGGAACTTCTTAAGGCCATCCGCAGCCTTCTGCGAGGCCTCGCTGCTCTGAAAGAGCTTGTCCGCGAAACCAGCAAGCAGGGTAATGCCGAGGGTGATTGCGATACCCCAGCCGCCATTGAGGAAGCGACCCACCGATCCCAGCTTGCCCTCAAACCCGGATAGGGCGCCCGCTGCCTGGGGCGCCTGCATTGCGAAGGCTCGCAGCGCGGACGTCCCCCCCACGACCTGGACGGCGAAATCCTGCACCTGGAACCCAAAGTTCTGAGTTGCGGCGCGAGCGGCGTTTGAAGTGCCGGGGAGGCCCCGCGCGCTCGCCTCCATTCGGTTGATCTCAGTGCTGGCCGCACGAAGGCGCGTGGCCAGCTCGGTCAGACCGCGCTCCTCTGCCTCGACCGCCCGAAGCTCCGCGCGCATTTCGCGGATTTCGCTGGTGGATTTGCCGAAGGCCTCGATCTGGCGCTCCAACTGGCGCACCATTCCTTCACCTGCCTTTTCGACCTTGGCGGTAGCTCGCTCTGCGTTTGCGAGCTCCCGGGACGCGGCACTACCGAAGGCCTTCACTTCGAGGGTGGCGCCGCTTAGGGACAACGCCCCTCGCGACGCCTGTTCGAGGCGCTCGAACTCCCTTACGGCCTGCGCGGCGGTCACCCCGATGACGTCATCAAGCGACTTGAGCTGGCCGAACGAGTCGAAGAAGTCGATCTCAAAGCCAACGCCGAGAGTTGCGCCATCATCATCCATCGGGGAGCCTCCTTTCGCCGCCGCTTAGTTTGCTGCGATCCGCAACAGGCGGATCGCGTTCGGATCGAGCACTCCGCCACCGACGCGCTTGGTCATGTAGAACAGCACGAACGGTTTGTTCGTGAAGGGGTCGCGGAGCGTTCGGGTACCGGTGCGGTCATTGATGACGTATCCGGCCTTGAAGTCACCGAAAGCGATAGCGAGGTTACCAGCCGTGGCCTGTGGCATCCCCTCATCGATCTCGACAGGACGGCCCAGCAGCGTCGACGGCTGGCCCGCGATGAGGCTTTCCCGCCAGATCAGGTTACCGTCAGCATCCTTCAGCTTGGTGATTGTCGCGGCGGTCATGCTGTTCATCACCCAAACCGCATTCTGGCGATACGGCGCCGGCAGCTTGTACATGAAGTCGATCAAGCCATCCACGGTCACGCCGTTCGCCGCACCGCTGAGGTCGACCTGGATTGCCCCGCCGGGGTGGCGGTCAGCATTCGCTGCTCCGGTCGCATATGTCAGGTAGCCATATGGCTTGTTGACGCCGTCGCCGGAGAGGAAGGCGATGCCCTCCTGCTTGTTGAACTGGCGATCGATGCTCGACACAAGCCAGTTCACGATATCGAATGCAGCGTCATCGAGCAGGCGCTGAGTGATTGCTGCATTCGCGTATATCTCGCCGTGCCCGAACAGCAGGCTGGCCAACTGCGGGGTTGCCGTGCTCGGACGCGCGGCCGTTTCGCCGACCCAGCCGGAACCCCATTCGTCATTGTTCCAGATAGTCGAGTAAGCGCCCACCCCGGTGCTTTGAACCGTGGCTATGCGGCGCATCGGGCTAGTGGCGGCCTGCGCCTGCTGAATCCGGCGATCCCACTCGGTCGGAGCAAGATAGCCGCCGTTTTCATCGCTGCCCGAGGACATCGATGCCTGAATCTGCGAACGAGCGCCCTCCCGCTGCGCGGCCTGCAACTCCGCTTCTCCGCCGCCAGTGCGAACGAAGCTAGCGAACAGCGCGGAGTATTCGGGGTCATCGGGCCGAGCAGCACTGCCCCCGCCGTTCAAACCGAATGCCGCAATGCTGGTTGCCTGGGCGTTGAGAGCGGCCTCGATCACGCTCAAGCGATCATCGTTGTTGCCACGGAACTCGGTGAAAGCTGCGTTGATCTGTCGGATCAGGGTGGAGGTATCGGAATTCGCGGCGATCCGCGAGATTACAGCGCGGGGGACCCGGACGGGCAGTTTCGTTGCGTGGCTCACAGGCGCACTCCTTCGATGTGGAACATTGGTGGTGTGGTCCGGAAATCGGCGCCAAGGAGGGGCCGACCGGCAGATATCGCATTGCTCAGCAGCGCCGGGCGTACTGATGCGATGTCGCCCCGCTATGTCCGGCGGGTTCGGGTGAGGCAGCGCCTGGCGTACCTGCGGAACATAATATGAACTTACGGTCGCGGCGTGTCAATTACGCTTGGCGATCAGGATGATATCGAACGACAACAGTTCGCGAGCTACTTCTCGCCTGATGGAACGAGACAGGGACCCGTGGAGGGCATCCTCGATTTGCGCTTTGGTCATTGGCCGGGTGATTTCGTCGAGGGCGGCCAGCGCAGCCTTGCGCGCGCCGGGCGGTAATGCCGCCAGTTTGCGAGCAGCGCTCACCGCTGGCTCGCAGCAAGGATTTGGCGCTCGACAACATCAAGGGTCGTTCGCATCCATTCGATGCCAGCAATTCTAGACGCGATCTGCGCTTGAGGGCATTCGGCCGCTTGCTCCGTGAGCGGCGCAACCACCACACTTGCGAGGTCCTGCGTTGCATGGATCGCGGCGATGAGCACATCGACTGGCTCGATCCCTTTGTCGACCAGCTGTCGGAAAAGCTTGTGGTGGAGCCTCTGCGCCATTTCAATAACCGGCTTAACGCGGTTGTATTCTTCTTCTGTCATGTCGATTCCTTGGGGTTACGCCGCGCGCGGCGGCACGGAGAACAGAGAGGGGGGCGAGGACGTCGGCCAGCGCCCAAGACGGAGACTGGCTTCTTGCAGGCAACGCAGTCGAAAAGGTGGTCCGGGGAACGGCGCGGTGCGGGGCCGGTCACTGATCGTTGCCGCAAGCGGCGCCGATGCTCTTGGGCGAGCTCGCGGCATCGCGGCGAACAATAAACCTGCCATTCCGAGGCGCCGAGGAATGGCGTTTCGCACCGCAGACAGAGCGGTGAGGGCATAAGCAATCTCCTTGTGCAGAATTGCGGAAAGGGTGGGGGGTAAAACGCCCATCTCGGTGCGCACGAAGGGCCGATACCGGTCTAGGGGCAGGCCGCCGTCGACTTTCGCCGCCGGGGGTGGGTCGTTCAGGCTTCCGCGCCGGAACCTGAATGGCCGGTCGGTCTCGCCCACGGGCTGGGGAAGCCGTTGCCGCGGGGCGTGTAGCTGCCGTCGTCGTGCCGCCAGAGCAGGCTTCGGGTCTCGCCCACCGCTTTCCATTGCTCCGGGAGTGCATCGATCTCGGCCTGCGGTACGACGCCCTTGGCCAACCGATCCATGACCTCATCGAACTGCGCCTGTCGCTCCAAGCGGCGCGTCGTCTGCTCGTTGGCGCACCTGTCCCTCGCGAGGTCGCGGATGCGGCTGTGGACGTCATTCCGTTCCCAATCTTTCAGCATGGCCTTGCACTCGTTGATGGTGGGAAACCACTGGCAGTCGCTAAGCGCCCGCTCGGTCATGTAGTTGATCGCGTCCTGCGGCTGGTTCCCCAGCATCCGCCGATAGGCAGACGTCGCGAGGTCGCCGCTCAGCTCATCGGCGCTTCGCCGTGGCAGCGCCGCCTGCATGATACGAATGCACTTGAGGAAATGCGCCTCGCCGCTTGGAGCGAGATCAGGGAGCGGGGAGGAAGCCAGCCTCTCCACCATCGCCAACTGCTGATCGTCCAGCCGCTTCGGCAGCCTCTCGACGTTCAGCCTCAGCAATTCGTCTGTCGAGAGCGGTGGCAAGTCCGTCCCGCTTGTCGCGGCTGGCAGCCGGACCACCTCGGAAATTCGCCTCACGTTGTCCATTTCGTCCATCCTCGTCGGCTTTGAGCACCCAATTCCGCCAAGCGGCCTGCCAATCATTCTTCCGGCTGTTGGCTCCGGAGGCGCTGGCGGCCCAGTTGCGGAACCTCTCCAGTTCGCGATCCAGCGCGCCGGGCGGCCAGCGGTCAGCGCATTCGGCAGACACGCCGGTCAGCGGCTTAGGCTCCCAATCGGCTGGCAAGCGGGTCGCCTCGCGCGCGTGGTGTTTGTTTACCGGGGGTATGGGTGTGGGGGTGTTGGTTGGGGGTTTGGGGGAAGGAAGAGGGGGAGAGGGAAAGGGGGTTTCCTCTCCGGTAACGCTCGGTAACTCCGGTAACGCGTTACCCCCGTTACCGTCCGTTACTTCAGCTTCGGCGCGACGCCGCGCCTTGAAGCGCCGCTGCCGGGATGCATTGCCCTCTCTCTTCGCCTCGATGCGCTCTTCGCTGGCCGCTTGGTCCGCCTTGACGGCGGCCACGATCATCTCAGCCGTGGCCCCAGCCGCAAGGAGCGCGTCCAGAACTTCGGGGCGGATCGCCATGACTCCGCCTCAGGCCTCGCCGCTCTTGCCAGCGTGCGCCGCGCGCTCCTGGGCGGCGAAGTGCTTCGCGAGAGTGGACTTGCGAGCGTAGACCGTGCGCCCCGACCCCAGGCGGAAAGTCGGGAGCTCTCCTACCGCGTCGCGGTGCTTCGCCTGCCGGATCGTCCAGCCGAGGTGGTTCGCAATTTCCTCGTGACCCGTCAGAAGGTCAACGTCTCTTGCGTCTTTCATGCGTCACTCCATGCGTCACGGCCCCGCCGAGCCGGTCTGAACTTTGGCGGATTTCTGCGGTTCTTGGCGTCCCGCGTTGTACGTCGGGGACGCCAAGAAAATTGTGGCTGAGGTCGCTAAAAAATGGCGGATTTCTGCGGTTTTTTTGGCGAAATTTCGCACCTGCGCCATTCCAGCGGGTAGAACGGCTCACCCGCCGCGGGCCCATCCGTCACCTGGAACACCGACGGAAGGAAATTCAGGAAGTGTGCGGCCGCGTCGGGCCGCCAGAAAATGCCGCGCCGCTCGCCGTCGCGGATGTCGCGCAGGTGCCGCTCGGCTGCGTGGCGAACGAGCTCGCCGCACGTGAACAGCTTCCCTTCGACTGCCGCCTTCGCCCATGCCGTCGTCGGATCCGGGTCCGACAGGAAGCGGTTAGCCACGGTTCTTCAGGTAACCCCCGCCGGTCTGACGGCGAGCCTTTCGTTCCACCTTCGCGCCCGCGCCGCGTTCGCGCGGGCTTAGGCACAATGACTTTTCGAGAGCTGCCGCCTGACTGTCGGCGTTGCTCATTGTCGTCCACCAAGGGTTGTACGTCGGGACGCCGGTCCGCTTGGCCTTCATCACCGGGCCGGACTTCAGAACCTCGCGGGCGCTGATGTCGTAGGTGACATAGGCGACAACCAGGCGCTTGATCGAATGGGCGTTGGCAACGGCCAGCTTTTCCGCCGATCGAAGCTCGCTGACGATGCCTTTCCAGTAGGCCGAGGCAGCTTCTCGATCTGCGGCGCGACCGAAGATGCTGCGCCAGTTCGGCTCGGGCGGGACGCCATCGCCGCCATCAAGCTCGATGACGTTGGTCATAGGGGCCTCGCTGGACAGACGGCCGAAACCCTCCCCCCTCAAAAACTACTCTCGGCGCACATGCAGGGCCGTGTCCGGTCTAGGGGCAGGGCGGCTCAGACTTTCGACCCCGGGGGTGGGTTGTTCAGGTAGGTGTGTTTGCGGATGAACGGCGAGCCGCCGCGCGGCGTTGCTGACGTGTGACCCTGCCCGGCGGCACGGCACGGCTGGCGTTGCCGGGCAGCAGGCCACGATAGGAGCGGTCGGCCCTGCCGTAGAGGAACTCAATTACGTTGGCGGTCAGGCAGCCCCACATCAGGCCCTCCTGTTCCACGGGTGCGAGGGATCGAGCGGCCTGCCATCCCGCCCTGAGCCAGCCACGAAGCCGCTTCGCTCTTCGCGCTGGATCTCACCGTCGTGGCAGGGTTTGCAGACAGGTTCCCAGTTCTTGCGGTCCCAGAAGAGCTTGCTGTCGCCCTTGTGCGGGATGCGGTGGTTGACGACAGTGGCCGGGATCTCGCGGCCCCGAGCTGAGCACCGGCAGCATGTGGGATTGGCGGCGAGGAAGGAGAGCCGGGCTTTCTGCCACTTGCCCCCGTATCCTCGTTCATTCGAGGTGCGCTTGTCGTGGCGCCAACTGGGCGATGACTGCTGGGTCATGCGGCGGCGCCCCGATGCAGAAACGCCCGCAGTGGTGAGCTGCGGGCGCAATTCTGATTACGATTTACGCTAGAGAACAGATCATGAACTTAAAGTCAAGCGCGATCGCAGATTATTCGCTGGCGGCCGCCTTGCCTTGCTCATACCCATAGTCATAAGCCGACTGGCGGTGCGGTATCTGCACCATTGATGGAACAGGTGGCATCACTTGGCCTTGCACCGAGCGATAACCGTCATTCCAGCCTTGCACGTATTCCGCTCGTTCACTCATGCCGCATCCTCGTAATTGGCCACCAAGATCCTGCCTTTCTTCCTTGGAGGCGAAAGGATGTCGAGCGCATTGATCGCCGCGTCCAGCAGTACCCGATCAAATGGGTCGTGGCCGCCGGCCAGCATCCGATCGAGCCAGGCGGGGCCATGGTCAGTATGGTGGATGGTAATGAGCTGGTCGAAGTATGGGCGGCATCCAGCAGCATCGAGCGCGGCCATTTTGTCGAACAGCCATTCCTGATCACTCACCTCTCTGTCGATCATGTCGGCGTCGGCCGGTGCTACAGCACAACCCCGCGGCGACCTGTCGAGCGCGCAACGATACGTCTCGCCGCCGATGATCCGGTTGTAGACGCGGGCGAACCGCTTTCCAGCTTGGTACCGCTCCAGCGCTATGTCTGTTTCCTCGGCGAGCAGCCCTGCTGCAAACGCGCGGCCAAGCGCGGTGCTGTAGTGCGTTCCGTACTTTTCGCGGCGCACCTGAACCCACTCCGAGCCCCTGTCGAAAGTTCCCTCATGCATGCGGCGGCCGTTCGGGTGGCGCTTCCCTGCCTTGCTCGGCCTTCCCTTGCGGGCCATTATTATTCCCCTACTGGATACATTCGATGTGAGCGCCTGCGATGGGCGCCCGAAGGCTGTAGGCTCCGTTGGCGTGCCGCCTCAGGTAGCCGCGCGTCTCCCCGATCTGCTTCCAGTAATCAGGGAGGGCGTCGATCTCGGCCTGGTCGCTTTCGCCGCGGGACAGCTTGCCCATGACGTCGTCGAACTTGGCCTGGCGCTCGCGCTGCGCCGCCATTTCCACCCGGCGCTGTTCCCGCGCGGCTGGGGTCAGGCTGGGGATTTCCGCTGGAGTGGGGCGAGCGGCGCGCTTCCGGCCGCGGCCAGCGCTCATCCGGTGGCCGTTCAGCACCCAAGCCGTCCACGTCTCCTGCCAGTCGGCGCTCTGGGTGGCCTTGGAGCGGTGGTGGGCGCGGAAGTGCTGGACCGTGGCGGCGAGCTCACCAGCCGGGAAGGCATCGACCACCTCGCGGCCCTTGGAGCCGACCGGGAGTTCGGCAGGCGTCCAATCATCCGGAATCAAGCCAGCGCACGCGCCTTGTGTTTGTTTTAAAGGTTCAAGGGGGGTTTGTGTAAAGCTGCTTGACGGGTGGGGTAAAGGAGCTTGACGGGTGGCGTAAAGCTGTTTGACGGGTAAAGCTGCTTTACGGGTCGATGCTTCCATTTGGTCTTTCTCGTGGCACGGAACCAGAGGAAGGGACCGAAGCGCCTGGACGTTGATCAGGTACTCGACCGTATACCCATTCTCGCACGCACGTTGCCCGCACTCGCCGATAAGGCCGTCTTCAATCAGGCTTTTGATGGTCGTGATGATCGTCTGCCGCGTGGTGCCGATTTCCTCCGCCATGCGCTGCTTCGACGCCCAGATCCCCGATCCGTCGTCGCTGGCCTTGTCGGCCATGAGGCGCATCACGGCGGTGCGGGCCATGCTGCCCACCTGCCGCTTGTCGACCTCGGACGTCAGATGATTGCTCATGCGGGCACCTCCCCGTCCCGAGGGGCGGTGGTCGAGATCCGGAAGTCCGAAAAGCGAACTTCGACCCGCCCAGGAGGGGCAGGATCCTCGAACAGGTACAGCGGCCGAAACCGTCTATCATCAATGCGGAGAGCGTCGGCGATACCGTCGCGCATGTGCTTGAAGGCTCCGATCATGCCGTCATCGTCGCGGTGCCGGCGATCGGGTGGATAGAAGCTGATCTGCACGTTGATCTTCTCGTCGCCCTCTACCACCAGTCGCCGAGCAGCGGGGCGGAGCGCCCTCAAGGTGTGCGCCCAGCCGCAATCGCGGTCCGCGCGAGCTGCCGGCTGGTATTTGCGCCAATGGTTGCGGCGCTTGGCGTTCGGGGTGAGGCGCAGATCCGGCCAAGGGAGAACGATCAGCATGCGCGGGCCGCCAGCAGCATATCCAGCTCGGCCGGGGAGCGTGCAAACTTCGTCGCGCAAGGCGCTGCCGCCATCCACGCGTTGACGTAAACCGGGTCTTGCATGCCGACGGCAAAGAACGCTTTCACGGAATGGACCATGGTGGCGTGGTCTCGCCCCCCGAGGAAGCGACCCGTGGCCGGATAGCTGTTCCCCCTGGCGCGCAGAACCGCCACGACGAATTGTCGCGCCCGAACGGACACGGCCTTGCGGCTGGTGCCGAGAATCTCGGCAGGCGAGGAGCCGACACGCTCGGCGCAGTCGCGAATCACTTCGTCGGTGGTCAGTGGGCGCTGACGGGTAGGCTTCTCGCCCGGCTCAAGCGCTTCGACGACTTCCACCACAGGATCGGGTTCGATCTCCAGATCCGCAGCGTCACTCCCGTTGAGATGGCCGCCATGGACCAGCCGCGCCGCGATGGTGGCGCACAGGTCATCGACCTCGCTCCCTGGCACGATCTCGACCACCGGCGCGCGGCTGGTGCGAGCAGCTTCGGTTTCGGCGACGTGCAGGGCCCGCCAGTTGCAGATCTGTTCCTTGGTCGGCGACCTGCCGAACCGGTTCATCGTGTGAGCGCGCACCGTGGAGGCGTCGGCTATGTAGGTGACGAGGCGCTTTGCGTAGGCGCGCGCATCGCTGGGCTCTCGGTCAGGAAAGCCGGACGTGCCGAACCACTCGATTCGCGGTCCATAGGTTGCTCGGTAAGCTGTTGCCATGTCGGTTACTCAAAGGAGCATCATCTGCGGATCGGGATTGCTCCTGATCCAGTCGGCGCGGGCATCGAGGGCCCGCCGTAAGGCTTCGGTCGCTGCGGTCTTCTCGGTCTGAGCGATCGTCAGTTTGGTATCGGCGCGGCGGTCTCGCTCTTCAGCCAGGGACACGAGCGTCTCCAGCCGCGCGAGGTCCGGCGGCGCCGGGGTGATCCCGGCGATGATCGCTGCGTGATCAAGCGGCATCGGAAATGCCGCGCAGCGTGGCGACGTGCCGGTCCAGCCTTTCGTCTTCGCAGTCGGAGAGATCGCGGCCAGCCGGACTGTTCGGCCGGTGTGCCTCGCCCTTGATGCGCAGAAACTCGATGCACCATGCCTCCAGGGCGTCGTGATCGATGCCCTCCGGGACCGACACGATCATGTTCCCGTCCGGAAGGAGCAGGGACAGGAGATCGTTCGGCACGTGCTCGCAGAGCATGTAGATCGCCGAGACGGGCATCTGGGCCGGTTCGGCGGCGCCGTCCGGGTTCGGGAAGTAGGAGAGCAGGGTGGAATACCCGATGCCGCTGTCCATGCTGAGCGCCTTGAGCGAGATATTCCGCTGGTCGAGCTGACGGCGGATGGTCTGCTGACGCTCGCGCATGGCGCGGACGATGTTGGAATTGTCAGCCATGATCGTGCTGCACCTGCGAAGTAGGGTTGCCCCCATGAGGAACACGGGGATTGAATGGCGGCGTGACGGTCCAGCCGCGCTGGGTCAGCTCGGCGACCAGGTCGCGATCGCTCGCGCGGGCGACTGGGTCATTCGGATCGACGATCTGGATGGCGCGCGCGTGGAACTTGAGGCGGCGGATCACGCCGCGCTGCTCCAGGCGCGTGAGCATGTTGTGGACGTTGCTGGTGCTGCTGAGATCAAGCCCGCGCGCCATCTCCTTCACGGACGGGGCGAGCCCGTCGTTCTCGGCCATGTACTTCCGGATGAAGTCGAGCAGGGCGCGTTGACGTTTCGTAATCGCGATCATGGGCGGTTCTCCCAGACGAACCCCCGGCGCGTGGCGCGCACGGGGGTCTGGTCACCGAACAGGCGGCGGAGGGCGGCGACGTGATTGGCGAGCGTCTGCGGGGTGAGGCCCGGCAGGGCATGATGGGTGACCGGCTCACCGTTGGCGTAGGCGATCGCGTACAGGACGCGCGCGAGGTATCGGGGCAGGGCGAGCTGCTCACCGTCGCGATAGACGATGGCAGGGCCTACCCACCACATACCGCGCCTGACGGCAGCGCCCTCGGCGATGTTACCGGCGCAGTGAGGACAGCGGGCGCTCATGCGGCGTCACGCCGGACGAGCTCATTGAGGTTTTCGGGGAGCGGCTTGCCAATCGACTTACCAATGAGGCGCAAATGCGCCATCCGCGACTTGGGAATCCCGATCGAGCGCCAGCTGTGGACGGTCGAGACGGGGGCTTCGATCAGCTTCGCGACGGCAGAGGTGCCCCCGAGATGATCCAACACGGCGTTCGCTACGATGCTCATGTGCCCATTCTGCGATATTCGCAGACAGAGTTCAAGGGCAAAGTCTGCGACATTAGCAGTTGCGATAGTCGCAGACAGCGGCAGACAGGTCCTATGACCCCAATTCAGATTCGTGCGGAACTCGATGCGAGAAACATGTCCATCCGCGACCTCGCGGAAGCGACCGGCATCAACGAGAATCACCTATCGAAATCGCTTGGGAAGGCGGCTCGGCGCATAACTGCCGAGGAAATGCGCGCCATCGAAAAGATCTTCGAGCCGGAGGATCTGGAGGGTCGCATTCGCACCATTCCGCTATTGGGCACGGTGCCTGCCGGGAAGTTTACCGCGGCTGAGCAGATAGGTGGGCGCAGGATCCCTGTTTCTGATCCGGAGACGCCGAAGAACGCTTATGCGCTCACCGTGCGCGGGAACTCCATGGATCTCATCGTGCCGGACGGAACGACGCTCACGATAGATCCCGACGACAAGTCTCTATGGCCCGGCCGCCGCTATGTCATTCAAACGGAAGGTGGCGAGACCACGTTTAAAGAGTTTCAGGCAGACCCAGCCCGGCTGGTGCCTTGCTCAACTGACGACAGTCATCAGGAGATCCTGCTTGGCAGCGAGCCCATACTCGTTCTCGGCCGGGTCTGGTCTTACACGATGCGTGACAACGACCTGCCTAGGCGGTCTGCTCAATAAATCGCTCATGCACTTCTTCGATCTCGCCAGGCACTGAGACGAAGAATTTACCCCACTCGTCGAACTGACCGATGCCCAGTTCGACGGCGTCTTGTTGCGCCTGTTGCCGCACCCGGCGCCACGGGCCCTTTGGGCGACCGAACACGCGAACTCGGAAACACAACGACATGCAGGGCTCCTTTCAAGAATCAATTGTTCCCTATATGTTCTGCTTATGTCACCGGCGGGTTAACATGTGAAGAGCGCACACTACTGAACGCAGAGCCGTCTATCTGCGAATGTCGCAGAAAAACCTCTTGACCTGAAGTCTGCGACTATCGCATACAAGTCTTCGACAGGCAGATCCGCCTGACGGAGACCGCCGATGCACATCGCATCCTCACACACCGTCCTGCTCGACATCACGCTGAACGTCACCGGTTGGCGCGGCGTTCGCCTTAGTTGGCGCGCGTTCGGTGCCGTCGCCCCCCTGATCCCCACGCTGGCCGACGCCATTGCAGATCTCGAGGCGCTGTGATGATCCGGCTGCGCCTGACCACTGGCCCCCTCGTCACCTTCGACAACTTCATCGACCTGTTCGACTACGTCGTTGAGCGCATGATCCAGCGGGGCGAGCTGTGAAGCCCGTCCTCACCTACGCGGCGGTAATCGCCTGCGGCACCGCAGCGCTGTTCGGCATGGACGCCTGGTGCGGCCACCTGATGGCCACCAGCCGCACGGTCCGCGACTTTGCCCTGACCCCGGCCTTCGGCGTCGTCGCCATCCTCGGCGGCGTCGCTGTCGCGCTCGTGGCGTTCTTCGCCCTGGTCCACATCCTGCTTCCCCGCCCGGCGGGTCGCATGGCGAGCGGGGAGGGCGAATAATGTCCACCCGCTCGCCCCTTCGGGAAGCCCTCATCATTCTCGCCATGTTCTGCGCCCTGTGCGGCGCGGCTGGCGCTGGCGCGCTCTGGGCAATGCTCACGACCTGGCGCCCCCTTTCCGCAGCACCGACCGGACAAATGCCCCCCGCCCGGTTTGCACAACCTGCCCACGGTGACGGTGCCGCCGTGGGCCACCCCTCCCAGCCGGAGACGATCGATGACTGACAAGACGAAAGGCGGCTGGTGGGCCAGCCATGACGGCGAGTTCTACAAGGTAGGCCCGCTCGCGACGCGCGAGGAGGCCCTGAAAGAAGGCGCCGAGCAGTTTGGCGGGCGAGCCTTCTACATCGCCGAGGCGGGCCTCCACGAGATCAAGTTCAGCGCGGAAGACCTGATCGACGATCAATACTTCAACGCCGATGACCTCTGGTACGACTGCGACGGCGCTGACCGGTGCGGCGACAGCAGGGCGGCCGACGCCGAGTTGCAGCAGCTCCTCGACGGCTGGCTGGCAAAGCACATCGGCACGTTCCGCAGCCCCACCGCCTTCGCCTGGTCGCGAAACGAGGAGCTGATCCCCGCCGGTGCGGTCAGCGGGGAGATCTCGGCATGAAGCTCGGATACGCCTCCCTCCCTGAAATGCAGGCCTGGGCGCAGACCATCATGGCGCGGCAGCAGGACGTCACCATCGGTGAGGACTACATGCGTCGCTGGTGGGTCATCCCGCGCAACGAGAACGCGAACGTCTACCTGCACCGTATCCTCAAGAGCGACGACGATCGCGCGATGCACGACCACCCTTGGTCGAACATCAGCTATCTCCTGTTCGGCAGCTATTGGGAGCACACCCCCGAGGGCAAGTTCCTCCGCAAGGCGGGGGACGTGGTCTCGCGCCCGGCCGAGGCGCTGCACCGGCTGGAGGTGATCCCCGGCATGGAGGCGATTTCCCTCTTCATCACCGGCCCGAAGGTCCGGGAGTGGGGATTCGCCTGCGAGCACGGCTGGGTCCACTGGGAGGACTTCACCAGCGCGGACGGGACGCGCACCGGCGCCGGATGCGGCGAGTATGGCGCCCAGTCGCCGGTTACGCCCGCGGGCCAGCCGCGCCAGGTGCTGGCATGAGCGCGCACCGCATCCCGCGCTGGACAGCGTCGGAGCTAGCGATCCTGCGCGCGCAGTACCCGGAACGCGGGATCGACGTCGTTGACGCCCTGCCGGGCCGCTCCTGGCATTCGATCTACGTCAAGGCGAGCAAGCTGGGCCTCCGCTCCGGTAAGATGGCCGATGCACCTAAGCCCCGCCTGTCCGGCGCCGATCTAGAACAAGCGATTCGCCTGCGTGAGGTCGAGGGCTGGTCCTTCGCTCGTATCGGTGCGCAGTTCGGCGTGGCCGAGGCCAGCGCCTGCAATGCGGTGCTCATCGCTCTTTGTACCCGACGCGGCTACACCCCAGCCGAACGGGACGCGCATGGCCGCCTCACGGATCAAGGCAAGGAGCGGGTACGCTATGCCCTGAAGAAGGGCCTCAAGGGCGTCGATATCCAGCTTCGCCTCGGCGTGTCTGCGGCATGCGTCGCGGAACAGCGCCGCCGGTACAACGCGGATCTGCTGGCGCGCGGCAAAGCGATGCTCCCGCCGCCGGGAGGCGGAGAGGCCTATTCCGGCGCGAAGCTGACCAAGGCCAAGCGCGCCGAGGTCGAAGCCCTGTTCATGCGGGGGCTGGGGACGCTCAAGGTTTCGGAGCGCAGCGGGGTCTCGAAGACGAGCTGCACGCGTATCCGCAACCGCCTCATCAAGCGGCTGAAGCGCAAGGGCGAGATCCTGCCCGGCTGCGACGCCTCGGGCGCCCGGCGCACCCAAGCCGAGAGCAGCCGCTTCATCACCCACGAGCAGCGGGAGGCCTTCCGGCGTCTCGTGTTGGACCGCGTCCCGGTGGCGCGGGCGGCGGGGATGGTCGCGATTGGCACATGCAGCGCCTACAAGCTGCGCGACGCCATTGCGGTCGAGCTTCGGGAGCGGGGCGAGGCCCTTCCTGCGCCGGAACGGCCCGGTCGTGTCCGCGCCGGTCGGTTCGTCCAGCCGCACTGGCCGCCCCAGGGCAAGGCCGCGATGTTCGAGTTCCGCGAGCTGCTGCGCGAGCACGGCTTCGACGATGCCAAGGCCATCTGGCGCAAGCGCATCGGCGACGCGGAGAAGGCCGAGGCCCGGCGCCCGAAGTCCTTCGAGGAGCAACTCGCCCTCGTCGAAGCGGGCAAGCTCAACATCACCGCCGCGCTCGGCCGGGGACACCTTGAGCCGACATTCCAAGAATCGCGGAGGGTAGCATGACCCGCAAGGAAGCCGCTCTGCTCCGCCAGCGCGAAACAGCGCTCGACACCTATCTGGCCAGCCGCCCCGAAGGCGCGGACGCGGCCAGCCTCTCCCGCTCCTACGGCCTGCCCATCCAGCGGGTCGAGACCATCATGAGGAGGTTCGGATATGCTTGATAATGCGATTTCGGCCGACCAGGTGCGCGCCCGCGCGGGCGTTGCACTCCCGGAGGCTCAGGCCGCCGTCTACATGCAGAGCGCGAAGCTGGAAGGCTGGTCGCTGGCTGAGTTTCAGGACCGGACCAGCATGTCCAGCCGCGACGCCCGCGCGCTCGCCTACCGCTTCGGGATCGAGTTCGAGGACTTCGACCCTCTGTCGCCGCCGGTCGAGCTGGTGTGGCGCAAGGCGAAGAAGGGCTGGGAGCTGTATCAGGGCAAGGAGGCGGTAGGCCTCTGTGTCCGGCACGACCTCGGCATGCCCCAGGGCAAGGTCTACATCGTCGAGGCCTACGAGATCCGCGTCACGGCGGTCACGGCCCGCGCGGCCATGGCGCAGGCGGCCAGCAAGATTGATGCGCTCTCGCCGGACCTCTTCGACGGCCAGCCGGTCCTGACCCGCATCGAGGAGCAGGACGGGGACGTCGATACGCTGTTCCCGAAGCTCGACGAGAAGTTCCACGCCTGCCGGAAGGCCTTCAACTCATGAGTGCGTCCGGGACTTCCACCGACAGGCTAGTCCTCGTTCGGCTCAACCGAAATGAGGTTGGTGATTTTGTATCCAGCGACCTTGCCGCCTACGGTTTTGACGGAGCCATCCACCCAAAAAATTTGCTCAAAAGGGTTCCCGTCGTGGTGCAGGATAGCGGCTTTTACCGCTTCGCTTCCGAACGTGAGCTTGCGCTCCTTGGCCGAGAACTGGTCGATGATGCCGTAATCGCCAGACTTGCCCGGAGGGGCATTTCTCATTTGAAACAAGCTCATTGGCTCATTTTCAAAGCGTGTCTCATCCGGAAACTTCGAGTTCAAAAGGTGATTCGCGTTATGGCGGATCGCGGCCGCCTCCACTGGGACTATGGGGTAAGAATTGACGATCGTTCCGCCTCGGTTGTCAATGATATTGATGACCGCACCGGGCGCGTCGATTGCAAGCGGGCCGACGAATGCAGCAGCATTCTTAACCGTTGCTCGATCCAGCTCCTTCGATGTGGCATCGAGGTGCAGTATCGACTGCAGAACGCTGTAAAATGCGCCCGCAAAATCCTTGAGCTTGTCGTAGGAGTCGTAAAGGTCTGCGGTCGACTTCCCGAGCGCAACCAGCTCTGTAATTATGCTTCCCGCGCGTATCTCGTGGACGAAAAGACGGGTTGCTACATCGAACCCGCCTTGATCGGCGACGGTTCTCTTGAATTGATCGCCCAAAGCAGAAAGCGAGCTCGTGAAATCAAGAAGCTCAACGGGCTTCTGGTTCTTGTACTCGATAACCAGCTTCGTATCAGCCATTCATTAAGCCCCGAGATATCTTCGATAAACAGGACTGAAATGAACGATGGCAGGGGCACCTTCAACCTCTTTCGGTTTGGGGTGGCAGATGATTAATCGTACCGCCCGCGTCATCCATGCGTTGGGTCGCCGGATCTCCGAGCAGGGAGATATGCACATCCGTGTCTCTCGCCATACCATGAAGGTGCTGATGCGCGCCGTCGGAGTGGGGGACTGGGACCCCGGGTGTGACGACTTCCGAGAGATCGACGCCCTAGCCCTCGATATGCTTCGCCACCTGGCCTGGAAGACCCTGCCATGACCATCTACAGCATCGCCGACAAGTACCGGCGGGCGCTCCGCCACGGCACCGGCGTCCGCTTCTCCCTCGAACAGCTCCAGGAGCTCGCCGGTCACGGTGTGCTCGAACTCATTTCCAAGATCGAAGCGAACGAACTATGCCCCGCGAAACCAGCCCCTTCATCCTCGGCGACTACTGGCTCGACAAGCGCCGCGATGGAAAGTCACCCGACATCTGGCAGATCGCCGGACGCGAGAAGGGGCAGCTTGTCTATCGAAGCACTAAGTGCCGGGATGTAGAGAAGGCGAAGGAGGCCCTCCGCACCTTCGATTCGCAGGGGCGTGCGAAGCAGAAGCAGAGCAACGAGGATGCGGAGCTGGTGCCCCAGCTCTTCCTCTACCTGAGGGAGCACGGGCCGGACGTTCACCGCCTCGATACGGTGAAGTCCTCGTTCCGCGCATGGCTGGGCTTCCTGATGCAGGACGAGCTGACCACCGGCGCGAAGGTCTCGGACCTGTCGAAGGGCGTCGTCACCCGGTTCCGCCGGTGGCGCATGGGGCCGCACGAGTGGTCCGTGCCCTGGAACGGCAAGCTCTACGACCACAAGAGCAAGGGCGTCTCGGGTGAGGCGGTCCAGCGGAACATCGACGATCTGCGCGCCGCGCTCCGTTACGCCGAGGAGGAAAACCGAATCGACAAGGCGCCGAGGATCCCAAGCGTGGAAAAGACCCTTCGCTCCAAGCCGCGCCGCCTGGTGCTCACCCCGGCGCAGCTCGGCGCGATCGTCGCCTATGCCGACCATGAGCCTGACGTGCAGGCATGGCTATGGCTGCTGATCGGTACCGGCGTCCGGCCCGACGCGGGCCTCGCCTTCGTCCCGGCGAATCAGTGGCACGGCCCGGTCGCCAACATGCACCCGACCGGCTGGCCTGAGACGAACAAGCGCAACCCGGTCGTGCCGGTGATCGAGCCGCTGCGGAAGAAGCTGGAGGAATGGCCGGGCGGCAAGGTGGTGAAGTCGCGCAAGATCTGGTGGCGCACGATGCGGCGCCTGCTGGACCTACCCCCCAAGGTTATCCCCAAGACGATTCGCCACACCGTCGCGTCCCACCTCCGCAACAGCGGGGTCCCGGGCGAGCAGATCAGCGCGCTACTCGGCCACAAGGACGAAGACGACACCCTGGAGACGACATCGGAGATCTACGCCCACGTCGATCCGGTGAAAATGAAGGCGACGATTCGCGCGCTGACCAAGCTGTGGGAGCAGGTGGACAAGGAGGCCACCAAGTGGCGGCGTGTCCATTTCGTGTCCATCACCGACGACAACAACAAATCTATCGAGAAGTTGAAGCCCTGAATATCTAGGGAAAGTCGAGGTTTAGGAATGGTGGGCGGTAACGGGCTCGAACCGCTGACCCTCTCGGTGTAAACGAGATGCTCTACCAACTGAGCTAACCGCCCTGGGCACCCCGGTGGGGTGTCCTGATTGAGGTCGCTTTACGGCAAATTGTCGCCGGGTCAACCGGCGACGACGCTATTTTTGCGGGTTCTTCGCACTTTGCCCCGGCGGAAAACCTACCAGTCGAACCATCGACGCTCGCGGCGGACCGTGGGAGTAACGACAGTGCCGGGCGTGGCTTCGACATAAGCCGGTGCAGCGCGATCTTCGGCTATGGCATCGGCGCGGGCTTCCGCGCGGGCGGCGCGCAGTTCGGCGTCGCGGATGCGCTCTTCGGCATTGCGCGCTTCCAGTTCGCCCCGACGCTCGCGGGCGATCGCGTAGTAGTGGCTCCACATCTGGCTATGCGCGAAGGCGAGGCACAGGCCGCCGATGATCGCGACGTTCTTCAGCGCCATGATCTGCTGCATCGGATCGGTGAACTTGTTGTGGAAGAACAGGATCGTGGCGGCGACGAAACCTATGAGCAGCACCGACACCAGCCTCACCATAAAGCCGGCGGCAAGACAGAGACCGGCAATCAGTTCGAACAGGCCGACGGGGATCGCGAGACCGCCGGGCAGGCCTGCGGTGACGATCATGGTCTCGGTAGAGGCGACATCCATCAGTTTGGAGGCGCCGGAAATCACGAAGATCAGGGCGATCAGGAAGCGCCCGACAATGGCTGCTATCTTGGACATGTCTTCTCTCCCGACATGGCGTTCATGCCGGGAGAAGCGGACGTATCGGGGGATTGTTCCCCGAAGCGCGCCTTAGAGCTTGGGCAGGGTGACGCCGCGCTGGCCCATGTATTTGCCCGCGCGATCCGCATAGCTCGTCTCGCAAGGCTCGTTGCCCTTGAGGAACAGGAACTGGCAGGCGCCTTCGTTAGCGTAGATCTTGGCAGGCAGCGGCGTCGTGTTCGAGAATTCCAGCGTGACGTGGCCTTCCCAGCCGGGCTCCAGCGGGGTGACGTTCACGATGATGCCGCAGCGGGCATAAGTGCTCTTGCCCAGGCAGATGACCAGAACGTCGCGCGGCACGCGGAAATATTCGACCGTGCGGGCCAGCGCGAAGGAATTGGGCGGGATCACGCAGACGTCGGTCTCGCGGTCCACGAAGGAGTTGCTGGCGAAGTCCTTGGGATCGACCACCGCCGAATCGACATTGGTGAAGATCTTGAACTCGCGCGCGACACGGGCGTCGTAGCCGTAGGACGAGAGGCCATAGGAAATGCAGCCGTCGCGGCGCTGGGCCTCGACGAAGGGCTCGATCATTCCGTGTTCGAGCGCCTGCTCGCGGATCCACTTGTCGCTGAGAATAGACATGGCCGTGGTGATTGCCGATGGACGAGGCGCGGGCAAGATCGGAGCGCCATATTGTCCACCACGGATGACGGCCTTGCGGACGAGTTGCTTATTTAGAGGGGTATCACCTGCCGTCATTGCGAGGAGGCGACGCCGACGAAGCTGCGCTCGTAATGACGAAAAGGGGGCTGCAAAAAACGCCTTTTAATTTCAGCATTAACGACTCGCTGCTATGCCCGGCGGCATGACCGCTCAAACTCGCATTCTCGTCGTCTTCGGCACGCGTCCGGAAGCGATCAAGCTGTTTCCCGTGATCCATGCGCTCAAGGCCGATCCGCGCTTCGAATGCGTGGTCTGCGTTTCGGCGCAGCATCGCCAGATGCTCGACCAGGTGCTGGAAATCGCCGGAATCGTGCCCGACCACGATCTCGACGTGATGCAGCCGGACCAGACGCTCGACGCGCTGACCGCCAACCTGCTCACCGGGCTGGGCAAGGTGATGGATGCGGCTAGGCCCGACCGGGTGATCGTGCAGGGCGATACCGCCACGGCCATGGCGGGGGCGCTCGCGGCCTATTACCGCAAGCTGCCGGTCGATCATGTCGAGGCGGGGTTGCGCTCGGGCAATATCTACCACCCATGGCCCGAGGAAGTGAATCGCAAGATCATCGGCTCCATGGCGAGCCTGCACTTCGCGCCGACCGAGACTTCGCGCAATGCGCTGGTGAAGGAGAACGTCGATCCTGCGCGCGTCCATGTCACCGGCAATACCGTGATCGACGCCTTGCACTGGGTCACGGCCGAGATCGAGCGGGAGCCGTCGCTGGCCGCCGGGCTGGCCGAACTCGAAACGCGGTTCGCGGGCAAGCGGATCATCGGCGTGACCAGCCACCGCCGTGAGAACTTCGGCGAGGGCATGGAGCAGATTGCCGCCGCCATCCGCCGGATCGCCGCGCGAAGCGATACCGCCGTGATCTTCCCGGTTCATCTCAACCCCAACGTGCGCCAGGTCATGAACGAGCGCCTGTCCGGCCTCGACAATGTCGCGCTGATCGAGCCGCTCGATTACCCGCACTTCGCGCGGCTGCTGGCGATCGCCGAGGTGATGCTGACCGATTCGGGCGGCGTGCAGGAAGAGGCGCCCGCGCTGGGCAAGCCGGTGCTGGTCATGCGCGAGACCACCGAGCGGCCCGAGGGCGTCGCCGCCGGGACCGCGAAGCTGGTCGGAACCTCTGCCGAGACGATCGTTTCCGAAATATCAACCTTGCTGGATGATAGAGAGGCCTACGAGGCCATGGCGCGCGCCCACAACCCCTTCGGGGACGGGCAGACCTCGCGCCGAATCTTGGAGTTGCTTGCCGATGAAATCCGACACCAAGCCTGACGTCTGCGTCGTGGGGCTGGGCTATATCGGCCTGCCCACCGCCGCCGTGATCGCCCGCGCCGGTTGCAGGGTGCTGGGTCTCGACGTTTCGCAGAGCGTCGTCGACACCATCAACCGGGGCGAGATCCATATCGAGGAAGTCGATCTCGACGGTCTCGTGCAGGGCGTCGTCTCGCGCGGGCTGCTCTCGGCCTCGACCCAGATCGCCCCGGCGGACATCTTCGTGATCGCGGTGCCGACGCCCTTCGAAAAGGGCGAAGGCGGCGAGCACGCGCCGGACATTTCCTATGTGCTGGCGGCGGGCCGCTCGGTCGCGACCGTGCTCAAGGCGGGCGACGTGGTGATCCTCGAATCGACTTCGCCGGTCGGCACCACCGAGCAGTTGCGAGACCTCATTGCCGAGCTGCGCCCGGACCTGAAAATTCCCGGCCTCACTCGCGATACGCCGGACGTCTCGATCGCCTATTGCCCCGAGCGCGTGCTGCCCGGCCGCATCCTCGAGGAACTCACCAACAACGACCGTTCGATCGGCGGCATCACCCCGCGCTGCGCCCGCAAGGCGCTGGCCTTCTACAAGCGCTTCGTGCGCGGCGAATGCGTGACCACCGATGTCCGCTCGGCGGAAATGACCAAGCTGGTCGAGAACGCCTACCGCGACGTCAACATCGCTTTCGCCAACGAACTGTCGATGGTGGCGGACCGCATGGGGCTGGACGTGTGGCAAGTGATCCGCCTCGCCAACCGCCATCCGCGCGTCAATATCCTGACGCCGGGGCCGGGCGTCGGCGGGCACTGCATCGCCGTCGATCCCTGGTTCATCGTCCACGGCGCACCTGAGCAAACCCCGCTGATCCGCACCGCGCGCAGCGTCAACGACCGCAAGATGAGCCATGTCATCGCCCGCGCCGAAGCGCTGGTGGAGGCAAACCCGGAGGCGAAAGTCGCCTGCCTCGGCCTCGCCTTCAAGGCCAATATCGACGATTTCCGCGAGAGTCCGGCGCGCTTCGTCGCCAGCCGCCTTGCCCGCAAGTTCGGCAGCCGCATCCATGTGGTGGAACCTTACGCGGCGCAGCTTCCCATCGAGTTCACCGACACCGGCGCCGTCCAGATCGACATCGACGATGCGCTGGAGACTTGCGAGATCCTGATCGTCCTGGTCGATCACGACGTGTTTCGCGTTGTGCCGCTGGCCGAGCGGGCGACCAAGCTGGTCTACGATACCCGCGGCATCTGGCCGGATCAGCCGCGCGTCGTACGCGACGAGGAAGCCCGGCTGGCGCTCACCGCCTGACGGCAGCCGGCATCGACGTTTCCGGCCCCCGCATCGGCAGGGGCCGGGAAAGCCTTACTTGCAGACCTTCATCTTCTTGCCGTGCTGCACGACATAACGGCAGGAAACCTTCCTGTGCGCGGTCTTCCTGACCGTGGTCTGGCGATGCGTGGTCTTCTTGACGACCGCAGGCTTGTGGGAAGCGCTGGAGTGCGGATGGGGCTGCGCCGAAGCGGCTCCGGCTCCAAACGTTGCAAGCGCGAGGGCGGCGAGCAGGGCGGTACTGGTCTTCATGATAGGGATACTCGATTTCCACATTCGGGCGGCCTTGCGGCCACAGCGTCGCACCCGCTGTCCGGCTAGCAAAGCACGGGCGCGGCTGAAGTTGCGGTGAACGTGGACAGATTTTCGAAGCGGACGTCGCTTTTCAGCAGGCGACCACGTTGATGGCGAGGCCGCCCTGGCTGGTTTCCTTGTACTTGCTGGACATGTCGAGGCCGGTCTGGCGCATCGTCTCGATGACCTGATCGAGCGAAACGCGCGGGGTTTCGCCCGCATGGAGCGCCAGCTTGGCGGCATTGACCGCTTTCACCGAGGCGATCGCGTTGCGTTCGATGCAGGGAATCTGCACCAGTCCGCCGACCGGGTCGCAGGTGAGGCCGAGGTTGTGCTCCATGCCGATCTCCGCCGCCGCGCAGACCTGTTCCGGGGTGCCGCCCCAGACCGCCGCGAGGCCTGCCGCCGCCATCGAACAGGCCACGCCCACTTCGCCCTGGCAGCCCATCTCCGCACCCGAGATCGAAGCGCGCTGCTTGTAGAGCAGGCCGATCCCGGCAGCGGTCAGAAGATAGCGCCGCGCTTTCGAGGGAACGGCCTTGCGGCCTTCGCTGCAATATTGCCGCAGCAGCGAGGGCACGATGCCCGCCGCGCCGTTGGTGGGGGCGGTGACGACCCGGCCGCCGCTGGCGTTCTCCTCGTTCACCGCCATGGCGTAGAGGTTCAGCCAGTCCATCAGGGTCTCGGCCTGGTTGTCCTGCGGGCGCGAGATCAGGTTCTGGTGTATCGCGCGGGCGCGGCGGCGCACCTTGAGCGCGCCCGGCAGCAGGCCCTCGCGTTCGAGGCCGCTGTCGATGCACTGGTTCATGGCGTCGGCGATCATGTCCAGCCCGGCGAAGGTCTCTTCCTCCGGCCGCCGCGCCGCCTCGTTGGCGAGCATGACCCCGGCGATGTCGAGGCCGCTTGTCGCGCAGACTTCCAGCAGCTGCGCGCCCGAGCCGAAGGGCCAGGCGACCGGCGGGCCATGCGTGACCTGATCGTCCGGGGCGGGCTGTTCGAGCTGGTGGCGGCTGGAGAAGAAGCCACCGCCGGTCGAGAAATATTCGTGCCGGGCGATCTCGCCGTCCTCGGCGTCGAAGGCGGTCAGGACCATGCCGTTGGGGTGGAGATCCGGGATATGATCGAAGTCGAGCACCAGATCGGCCTTGGGATCGAAGGTGATCTCGCGGCGACCGAGCAGGGCGATTCGCCCGGATGCGCGGACTTCGGCAGCGGCGGCATGGGCCTGGCCGGGATCGGCGGTCTCGGGCTGAAAGCCGATCAGGCCCATCAGGCAGGCGTCGGGCGTGCCGTGGCCTTCGCCGGTCAGGGCCAGCGAGCCTTGCAGTTCGACGAGAACGCGGGCGATCCGATCGAATTGTCCGGCGTCGTCCAGAATCTGGAGAAAGCGCGCGGCGATTCGCATCGGCCCCACGGTGTGCGAACTCGAAGGGCCAAGGCCGATGCGGAACAGGTCGAGAGCGGAGATCAAAGGGCGGACTCACGCAAGACTGCGGGGAAGGGCACTGCAAACTCTCCGAATGACGACCAGACAGCATGGATTGGCAGACAGCGTGGATAGGCATCGCCGGGGCGGATGCAATGGTCATCGTCGGCCAAAGTGAGCGGGACCGGGGGCGGTGCGACAAAATCGTCGCAGGTCGGGGGCGGATCAGGTGCCGAGCAGATGCAGGGCAACCTGCCGCCGGTGCGCCATGCGGCGGTGCTCGGCAAGGTAGATGCCCTGCCAGGTGCCGAGCGTCATACGCCCGCCGATCACCGGAATCGAAAGGTTCACGCCGGTCAGCACGGCCTTGAGGTGGGCGGGCATGTCGTCCGGGCCTTCGTCGTCATGGGCATAATGACGGCCTTCGGGCGCGAGCCGGTCCAGCCAGTCGAGCAGGTCGCTGCGCACTTCGCGCGCGGCGTTCTCCTGGATCAGTAGCGATGCGGACGTATGACGGCACAGCAGGGTGAGCAGGCCCTCCGCGATCCCGGTGCCGTGCTGCCACGCGGCGATTTCGCGGGTGATATCGGTAAGGCCCCTGCCGGGGGTGTCGAAGGAAAGGATGGTGACGGCCTGTTTCATCGGGCCTTTCTGGACCGTCTGCGGAAAGGCATCAATGACGCGAAATCGTGCCCCAAAGGCCACGAATTCGGGCTTGACCTAATGGTAAGGGGGTGGAAAAGTCTCTCTTCATCGCTTCCACCGATCTTTTGCGGGGGTGCTGATTGACCTGTCGGATTCGCGGATTTCTGCGCTTTTCAGCCCCTTTGCCGACAGCAGTGGGGCACTTTTTGCGCATGCCGGAGTGCACTGGCGATTGATCTAGCCATATCTGCCGCGTATTGCCCCGCACTGCGGCGGGCCCGACAGGCCAGCGCGGAGCACGTCGCACACAGAGATCGTTCGGTCGCACGGGGCGCAGGAAAGCAGGCCCCGAACACGGCGCCCGAAGGGTCCAACAGGCGAGCCCGGACTCACCGGGCCGCACGAGATTCACGCAAGGGTTCGTCATGAGTTGGCTTAGCAAGGTACGCAATTCCCTCGGGAGCCTGAAGAAACGGGATACGCCCGACAACCTGTGGACCAAGTGTCGCGGGTGCGGCGAAATGCTGTTCACCAAGGAGTTCGAGGACAATCTGTCGGTCTGCCCGCGTTGCCAATACCATGGCCGCATCGGCGCGCAGGAACGCTTCGACCAGCTGCTCGACGCCGGTTACGCCGTGCTGCCCGCCGCCAAGGTTCCGGAAAACCCGCTGAACTTCCGCGACAGCAAGAAGTATTCCGACCGCATCAAGGCCGCCCGCGCCGCCAATCCCTTCCCCGATGCGCTGACCAATGCGCTCGGCGCGGTCGAGGGCAAGAAGGTCGTGCTCGGCGTGCAGGATTTCGCGTTCATGGGCGGCTCGATGGGCATGGCCGTGGGCGAAGCATTCGTCGAGGCGGTCGAACGCGCCATTGCCGAAAACTGCGGCTATGTGATCTGCACCGCTGCCGGCGGCGCCCGCATGCAGGAGGGTATCCTCTCGCTCATGCAGATGCCCAAGGCGACCGTCGCCATCCGCCGCCTTGCCCGCGCCGGACTGCCCTATATCGTCGTCCTGACCGATCCCACCACCGGCGGCGTCACTGCCAGCTACGCGATGCTGGGCGACGTCCAGATCGCCGAGCCGGGCGCGCTCATCGGCTTTGCCGGCCAGCGCGTGATTCAGGACACCATCCGCGAAAAACTCCCCGACGGCTTCCAGCGCGCCGAGTACCTCCATGCCCACGGCATGGTCGACATGGTGGTCCACCGCAAGGACCTCAAAGGCACGCTGGCCTCGCTGCTCGAATATCTTGAACGAAAGGAAGTTGCGTGAACATCGACAGCGCGCTGGTACGCGAGCTCGCCGAGCTCCTCGCTGAAACCGGCCTGACCGAAATCGAGGTCGAAGACGGCGAACGCAAGATCAAGGTCGTGCGCCAGGTCGCACAGCAGATCGTCGCGGCTGCCGCCCCGGCCCTGGCTGCTGCCCCGGTTGCCGCGGCTGCCGCTCCGGTCGCCGAAGCTGCTCCGGCCGCTCCGGTCGATGCGGTCAAGTCGCCGATGGTCGGCACCGTCTACCTCGCCCCCGAACCCACCGCGCCGAACTTCATCAGCGTCGGCCAGCAGGTCAAGGCCGGCGATGTGCTGGTGATCGTCGAGGCGATGAAGGTCATGAACCAGATCGTCGCCCCCAAGGCGGGTACGATCCAGGCCATCCTCGTCGACAACCAGCAGCCGGTCGAATTCGACCAGCCGCTCGTCGTGATCGCCTGAGGACTGTAATCTGATGGCCATCAAGCGCCTCCTGATTGCCAACCGCGGCGAGATCGCGCTGCGCATCCACCGCGCCGCGCGCGAGATGGGCATCGAGACCGTGGCGGTCCATTCGACCGCCGACGCCGACGCCATGCATGTGCGCCTTGCCGACCACGCGGTCTGCATCGGTCCGCCCGCGGCCAAGGATTCGTATCTCAACGTCGCGGCGATCATCGCCGCCGCCGAGATCACCCATGCCGACGCGATCCACCCCGGCTACGGCTTCCTCTCCGAGAACGCCCAGTTCGCCGAGATCGTCGAGGCGCACGGCCTGATCTGGGTCGGCCCCAAGCCCGAGCACATCCGCACGATGGGCGACAAGGTGGAAGCCAAGCGCTCCGCTGGCGCGCTCGGCCTGCCGCTGGTTCCGGGCTCGGACGGCGCGATCGAGGACTTCGCCGAAGCGCGCGATCTGGCCGAGACGATCGGCTATCCGGTGATCATCAAGGCCGCTTCGGGCGGTGGTGGTCGCGGCATGAAGGTCGTGAACTCGGCCGAGGAACTCGAAAGCCAGATGGGCCAGGCCCGTTCGGAGGCGAAGGCCGCCTTCGGCGACGCCACCGTCTACATGGAAAAGTACCTCGGCAACCCGCGCCACATCGAGTTCCAGATCTTCGGTGACGGCAAGGGCGAGGCGGTCCACCTCGGCGAGCGCGACTGCTCGCTCCAGCGCCGCCACCAGAAGGTGCTGGAAGAAGCGCCGTCGCCGGTCATCACCCCCGAAGAGCGCGACCGCATGGGCGGCATCGTCTCGAAGGCCATGGCCGACATGGGTTATCGCGGTGCCGGCACGATCGAGTTCCTCTGGGAAAACGGCGAGTTCTACTTCATCGAAATGAACACCCGCCTTCAGGTGGAGCATCCGGTGACGGAAGCCATCACCGGCGTCGATCTCGTGCGCGAGCAGATCCGCGTGGCCGACGGCCAGCCGCTCTCGTTCAAGCAGCACGAGATCGAGTTCAAGGGCCACGCCATCGAATGCCGCATCAATGCGGAAGACCCGTGGAACTTCACCCCCTCGCCGGGTCAGGTGACGAACTACCACGCGGCGGGCGGCATGAACGTGCGCGTCGATTCGGGACTCTACACGGGCTACCGCATCCCGCCGTACTACGATTCGATGATCGGCAAGCTGATCGTCTCGGGTCGTACCCGCCAGGGCGCGATCATGCGCCTGAAGCGCGCGCTGGAGGAAATGGTGATCGACGGCGTCAAGACCTCGATCCCGCTGCACCAGGCCCTGCTCGAGGACCCCGAGTTCCAGAGTGGCGAATACACCATCAAGTGGCTGGAAGAATGGCTGGCCAAGCGCGCCTCCTGAGGCGCGCCGACACCGGCAGGTAAACGGAAAGAGCATGATCTCGTTTCTTGAATTCGAAAAGCCCATCGCGGCGCTCGAAGCCCGCATCGCGGAGCTGCGCACGACCGCCAGCGACAGCGACCTCGACATCGCGGGCGAGATCGCGCGCCTGGAGAAGAAGAGCGCGGGGATGCTGGCGGCGACATATGCCAAGCTGACGCCCTGGCAGAAGACGCAGGTGGCGCGCCATCCGCAGCGTCCGCACTTCGTGGACTACGTGCGGATGGGCTTCACCGACTTCATCCCGCTCGGCGGCGACCGCCTCTATGGCGAGGATGCGGCGATCATCGGCGGCTTCGCGCGCCTGAACGGCCGCAAGGTCATGGTGATGGGCCACGAGAAGGGCCACGACACCGCCACGCGCATCAAGCACAACTTCGGCATGGCCAAGCCCGAAGGCTACCGCAAGGCGATCCGCCTGATGGAGATGGCGGGCAAGTTCGGCCTGCCGGTCGTCACGCTGGTAGACACCGCGGGCGCCTTCCCTGGCGTCGAAGCCGAGGAACGCGGCCAGGCCGAAGCGATCGCCCGTTCGATCGAGGCCTGCCTTGCCGTGCCGGTGCCGATCGTTTCGGCGATCGTCGGCGAGGGCGGCTCGGGCGGCGCCGTGGCGCTGGCCGCGGCCGACCGCGTGCTGATGCTCGAACACTCGATCTACTCGGTGATCTCGCCCGAGGGCGCGTCGTCGATCCTCTGGCGCACCCCGGACAAGGCGCCCGACGCCGCCGAAGCCATGAAGGTGACGGCGCAGGACCTGCTGGCGCTCAACGTCGTCGAGCGAGTCGTGGCCGAGCCGGTCGGCGGTGCCCACCGCGATGCGCAAGGCGCGGCGCAGGCCCTGTTCGGCGCGATCGAGCAGGAACTCGACGTGCTCGAAGCCGTACCGCCTCAGGAGCTGCTCGCTCGCCGCGAGGAACGCTTCCTGGCCATCGGCCGCGCGTGATTTGAGAAGGGCGTCGGCTTCGGTCGGCGCCTTTTTCCTTTACGGCGCAAGTGCGCCTGTCCCCATTGACCGCCTCCGCCTGCTGTGCCAGAGCGCGGGACCATCGATCGCCCCGGGTTATCCCGGACCGCCGATCTGCGGGTGTAGCTCAATGGTAGAGCAGCAGCTTCCCAAGCTGAATACGGGGGTTCGATTCCCCTCACCCGCTCCATTCCCTGACATTTACGAACAGCTCGTCACTTGTACTGGACAAGGCGGCACCCTTGGTATGTCCTGAGCGGGTTTCCGTCTGGGCATAGGGGAATAGCATGACACCGATCGAACGTGGGATGCAGGCTCTGGCGGTCTCTTTGGGCAGCAAACCGGAAGCGCTGGATGACGAATCGCGCAGGAAGCTTGCTGTCGCGGTCCATGCGGTTCTGGAAGCGGTTCGGGAACCCGACCAATTCATGATGGAATCGGGCGCGGAGATCGTCCGTTATGTCGGCAACGGCGAAAGTGACGAGGCGTACCGCGACGATGCCGCCAATATCTGGCGCTCCATGATCGCTGCCGTTCTCGCCGAAGGCTGACAAGGCATCCGGGCAAGAAAAAAGGGGCCGTGTTGCCACGGTCCCCTTCTTTCGTTCGGCTTGAAGCTGCCTTAGCGGGCGCCGCCGAACAGGTCGGCCAGCTTGACCCTGGCGCCCACGAAGACATAGCGGCCCACCGCGCTGATCGGGATGTTCAGGCTGCCGATATCGGGCTTCTGGTCGAACAGGTTGTTCACGCCGCCGTAGAGGGTGAACTGCTCGCCCACGTCATACGTCACGCTGAGGTCGTGCGAGAAGCGTTCCTTGAGCTTGAGATATTCGGGCGCGACGATGTCCGGGTTCGCGGCGATCGTCTGGCGGTCGTAGCGATAGACCGCCGAGGCGTAGTTGACCTGCCAGTCGAGACCGAAGGCGCCGCTCTGCCAGGTGAGGTCGGCGGTGACCTGGTACTTGGGCGCGCCCGCCACATAGGCGTTGTTGACCGTGGCGGCGCCGGGGATCGGCACGGCGGTCAGACGGTGGAGATAATTGGCCATGATCCTTGCGCCGAAGGTCCCGGCCCCGGCGGTCGGCACCGAATAGGCCAGCGCGAGGTCGAGGCCGGAGGTGCGGATCTGCGCGACGTTGAACTGGGTGAGCTGGAAGCCGGTGATATTACCGGCGCCGGTTCCGCCGTTCTGCCGCGTGATCGCACCGCAGTAGGGATTGTCGAGGCTGGCCTGATCCACGCAGAGATTGGCGAGGGTCTGGGCGGAGACGGCGCTGATCGCATTGCGAATACGGATATCGTACCAGTCGGCCGACAGCGTCAGGCGCGGGAGAAAGCCGGGCTGGAGCACGGCACCGGCCGTCCAGGTCCTGGCGGTCTCTTCCTTCAGATCGGGATTGCCGACGCCGTAACCCGCGATCCCCTGGCCGACGATGCCGTTGAAGGTGGCCGGATCGGCGCCGAGACCGGTGAGCAGGGCGCTGCAATTCGCAGCGCGGTACGGCGTGCCGTTCTGGACATTGTTGATGCCGCAAGGGTCGTTGATCGCCTGGGCGGTCTGCGTGGGGCTGGTATAGAGTTCGGTGATGTTCGGTGCGCGCACCGACTTCGAGTAGGAACTGCGGAACGTCACGTCCCGCACCGGCGCCCATTCGCCGCCGATCTTCCAGGCGCCGGTCGAACCCACGCTGGAATAGTCGGAATAGCGGACCGCGCCGTTGACCGACAGGCGATGCGCGAAAGCCATGTCGGCCAGGATCGGCACGTTCACTTCGCCGAACAGTTCCCAGACGTCGAACGAGCCCTTCGAAGTGCCCAGTGCGCTGGTGAAGGTCAGCCCCTGCGAAACCAGCGGGTCGGCCACGAAGCGGCTCTTTTCGCTGCGGTATTCACCGCCGAGAGCGAAGGAGATCGGGCCGCCGGGAAGCTCCAGAAGCCCGTGCGTATCGCCGGTCACGGAACCGCTGACGACATGTTGGGTCAGCGTCGTGCGGTCGATGGTGTCGGCCATGATCCAGTCCAGCGCGGCCCGGTTCGCGGCGTTGTTCTCGCCGAAGAGGTTGAGCGGCTGGCAGTCTCCCGCCGCGAAAGTCACCGGCGGGATCGGGGCGCGGTTGCGGTTGTAGGGCTGGAACGGCGTCCATCCGGCCTGGGTGTTGACGCGGCAGGTCACGCCGCCCCCACCGTCGCTCACCGCGTCGATCGCGGCGAGGTAGCGATCGGTCAGCATATTGTTGACGTAGCGCGATTTCACTTTGGTCTGGCCGAAGACGTAGGACACGTCGTAGCGCAAGTTGGGGCTGAGCTGCCCGCGCGCGCCGACGACGCTGCGGACGGTTTCGCGAGTGATATCCTCGCCGCGGCGGCCGAAGTCGAAATTGTCGCGATTGACGAGCACGCCGCCGATCGCAGGATTGATGGCGGCCTGAACCGATGCCGGGAGGTAGGGATTGTCCTGCGGGATGAAGAGGTAATAGTCGAAGGTCGGCTGGCCCAGCGAGAACGAGCGGCTGCGCGCATACTTGCCCTCGGCATAGAGGGTCAGCGCGCTGCTGACGTCGAAGTGCGCCGAGGCGCTGACGACATCGCGCCTGATCCGGGGCAGGAGGTCGTTGCCGTAGTCCGAGACCAGGGTGCCCGAACCGCCCTGCTGGTAGCCGGGGGCAATGATGGTGCCGTGATCGAAGGGCTGGCCGTCGGCGCCGACGAAGTCCGGCATGCCGTCGAAATTGACATCGATCGCGCCTGCGCGCGAAGTGTCGAAATAGCGGATGTTCCGCAGGGGCACGTTGTCGGGGATGCCGTCGTTGCTGACCAGTCCGGCTTCGGTGTCGGCAGGGTTGTGATAGAAGTCGACCTTGTTCTCGCCGTCGAGATAGCGCCGTGAATGGGCGCTGAGGCGGTCTTCCTCGCCGTGCTCCCAGGCGAGGGCGATGTTGCCGCGGCCGCCTGCGAAGTTATGTCCGGCGGTCAGGGCGATCAGGCGCTGGCCGGCATCGCCATGGCCTGAAATGCCGGTCTGGACGCGGGCGGTCACGCCTTCGAAGTCCTGCTTCTGGATGAAGTTCACGACGCCGGAAACGCCGTCCGCGCCATAGACCGCCGAGGCGCCGCCGGTGAGCACTTCGACGCGCTCCACGAGGGCGAGCGGGATCGTGTTGATGTCCACCGACTGGGTCCCGGCGACGGAGGCGACCTGGCGGCGGCCGTCGATCAGCACCAGCGTCCGCTGCGTGCCGAGGTTGCGCAAGTTGAGCAGGTTGAGGCCGGTGAAGCCGATCCCGGCACGATTGCCGCTGGTCTGGTAGGAATCGACCGAGTTCTGGAGGGCGGGAATGGTCTTGAGGAAGTCGGTCAGGTTCGTCGAGCCGGAATCCGAGATGTCCTTTGCGGTCACGACAGTGACGGGGCTGGGCGTGTCGGAAGCGGCCTGGGCGATGCGCGAGCCGGTAACGACGATCGCTTCCCCGGCGACGGCATCCGCGGCAGAGGCGTCCTGTGCAAGGCCATGCTGCGGAAACAGAAGGGCGAGGGCCGACAGGGAGGCTCCGCCGAGAAGGACCGTGTCCTTGCGGGTCATCATTTTTCGCGTTCCTTAGACAGTCGCATCGATCCGACCCGGCCGAGGACTGGCCGGAAGGGTTTGCGGCGGCGGTACGCGAAGAGATTTACGCAGCTCTTAACGGGAATTGTAATGCTGCATTCGCGGAATTATGGCGGCTTTCCGTTGTAGTATTGCAACAGTTCTGTCGTGCAGGAAGCCGGGATGTCTTCGACGCGATTTCCCGGCTTCCCGCACCGATCAGGCCGGGTTCCAGCCGATCACTGCCTTCGTTTCCAGATACTCGGCGAAACCATGCTCGCCCCATTCGCGGCCGTTGCCTGAGCGCTTGTAGCCGCCGAACGGCGCGTGGAAGTCGAAGCCGCCGTTGACCCAGATTGCCCCCGTGCGCATCCGGCGCGAGACGGCGCGGGCGGCGTCGAGGTCTTCGCCCGAGACATAGCCGCCAAGGCCGAAGTTGGAATCGTTGGCGATGGCCACCCCGTGATCCACATCGTCGTAGCCGATGATGACGAGCACAGGGCCGAAGATTTCCTCACGCGCGATGACCATGTCGTTGGTGCCGACGAAGACGGTGGGCTTGACGTAGTAGCCCTTGTCGAGTCCCTCGGGCTTGCCGGGGCCACCGGCGATCAGCCTGGCGCCTTCCTCGATGCCCCGTTCGATATAACCCTGGATGATCTCGTACTGGCTCTTCGAGACGACCGGGCCCATCGCGAAGTTGCCCTTGGGATCGCCCACGGTGACGCCGTTCGCTGCCTCGGTGGCGGCGGCGATGGCGTCATCCATGCGGGCGCTGGGCACCAGCAGGCGCGAACCGGCCGAGCAGGTCTGGCCGGAATTGCCCATCATGCCCCCGGTGGCGGCCGCGACATTGGCGGCGAGCGAGGCGTCGTCGAGCACGATCCATGCCGACTTGCCGCCGAGTTCGAGGCCGACGCGCTTCACGGTGTCGGCAGCGTCCTTCTGGATCTGCACGCCCACCGGTTCGGAGCCGGTGAAGGAGATCATGTCCACATCCTCATGCGTGGAAAGCGCGGTGCCGATCTCGCTGCCCTTGCCCTGTACCATGTTGAACACGCCTGCGGGGACGCCCGCGTCGTGCAGGATTTCGGCAAGGATCTGGGCCGAGTACGGCGCGAGTTGTGGCGGCTTCAGGATCATCGTGCACCCGGCGGCGAGCGCCGGGAATATCTTCACGCACGTCTGGTTCATCGGCCAGTTCCACGGCGTGATCAGCCCGCAGACGCCGATCGGTTCCTTGCGGATCAGGGTGACGCCGCGCTGTTCCTCGAACTTGAATTCCTTCAAGACTTCGATCGCGGTGGAAAGGTGGCCCTTACCCAGCAGCGTGTGGAAACCGCAGGCGAGCGACATCGGCGCGCCCATTTCCTCGCTGACCGCCTCGCCCAGTTCGGTCTCGCGCTTCTGGTATTCGGCCAGGATCGTTTCGAGCAGGTCGAGGCGTTCCTTGGCGCTGGTCTCACCGAACGTGGCGAAGGCGCGGCGGGCGGCGGCGACGGCCTTGTCGACATCGGCGGCCGTGCCGAGCGAGATCGTGCCGGAAACTTCCTCGGTCGCCGGGTTGACGACTTGTGCGGTGCGCGGCGCGATGGGATCGACCCACTGACCGTCGATATAGAACTGGGTGTAATTGCGCATCGTTCTCTCCCGTTCCCAAGCCAAAACCGCCCCGCTCTCGGGTTGAGAGGGGGCGGTTTCGCTCAGACATGCATGTGTTTTCCGGCGTCCGGAATTACTGCGTACCCTCAGCATACCAGGTGCGGAATTCCGAGTAGTTCGGCATTTCTTCCGAGTTCGCGGCCGGGTCGATCGGCACGTGGATCACGGTGCAGCCGCCACGCTCATAAGCGCGCTTGATGGCCGGGCCGATGTCCGCCGCCTTCTCGACATATTCGCCCGCCGCGCCGAAGCCTTCGGCGATCTTGTCGAAGCGGACCTTGTCGGACCAGTGCACGCCGGTTTCCTTGGTGCCCTTGCCGAAGGTGCGCTTGTAGACGCCCACTTCGAGGCCCCACTGGAAGTCGACGCCGACCACGATCACCAGCGGCAGGTTCTTGCGCACGGCGACTTCGAGTTCGCCGACGTGGAACAGGAACGAGGAGTCCGAGGTGAGCAGCATGCCCGGACGGACCTTGCCGGTTTCGGCCTGGTCGGCGAGCATGGCGCCGGTGGCATAGGGCAGGCCGGTGCCGATGTGGCCGTAGTTCTGGTTCCAGATCACGTCATGCGGCTTGGCCTGCGAATAGGTCCACTGGAAGATTACGGTGGCGCCGCCGTCGCGGATCAGGATGCCGTCCTTCGGGAAGGCCCTGGTCGCTTCGGTGACGAACTGGCTGGTGTGCATCTTCGCGGTCGAACCGTCCGGCTTGGTCGCGGCTTCCTCTGCCAGTTCGACAAGCTGATCGGCATCGCGCTGGATGTATTCGGACAGCGACGGCGCCGCCTTGCGCGGGGTATCCTTCAGTGCGCGGACCAGCTGCGGCACCACGGCGCGGACATCGCCCACCAGCGGCACGTCGATCGGGCGGTTGACGCCGATCGCGGTCGGGTCCTGCTGGACGTAGATCCACTTGCGGCCCGCTTCGTTGTCTACCCAGTGGCGCCAGCGGCCATAGTGGCTCGGCTCGCCCAGTTCGGTAGCGAGCGCCACGCAGCAGTCGCTTTCGACGACGGCATCGATCGAGGCTTCCGAGAAGCCGTAGGGGAAAGTGCGATCCTCGATCCCGTCGATGAACGAGGTGCCGCCCGAGGTCTGGATCACCGGGCACTGCATCAGTTCGGCCAGTTCCTTGACCGAAGCGCCCGCCTTGGCGGTGTAGACGCCGTGGCCGACCAGCAGCACCGGGTTCTTGGCATTGCGGATGATCTCGGCCGCTTCGGCAATGCGGTCGCCATCGGCGCCCTGCATGGTCAGGCGGTAGCGATGCGGCGGCAGTACCGGCGGCAGGTCGAGTTCTTCGAGAATGACGTGCGCGGGATATTCGATATAGGCCGGTCCCGGCGTGCCCGACATGGCGACGCGGATCGCCTCGCGGACGATTTCATCGGTCTGGTCGGCATATTCGATCGAGCTGGAGAACTTGACCGAATCCTCGATCATCGGCTCCTGACGCACGAACTGGATGCGGCCGCGGCGCACGCGGCGCTCGGTGATCCGGGCGCGCTGGCCGCCCATGAAGATCACCGGATCGTTCTCGACCTTGGCGCACTGGATCGCGGGCATCATGTTCGCCATGCCCGGCCCGAGCGTGCCGATGCAGAGCGCGGGCTTGCCGGTGATGCGGGCGGCGGCCGCCGCCATGTGGCCGGCGGACGCCTCGTGGTGCGGAGAAACGACGGTCCAGCCGCGCGTCTCGGCCTCAAGGAAGAGATGGACGAAGTTGGGATCCGGAATGCCGAACAGGGTCTTGATGCCCTCGGCCTCGAACAGATCGAGAATGCGCTTGTAGACCGGGGTGCCCTTTTGGGCCTTGGCCGGCGCTTCGGCTTGCGGCTGGTCGTCGTACATGGTGGTGCCTTTCTTCTCGATCCCAATTTTCGGTGCCGGCAGTTCTCAGGGAGCCTGCCTTTGGCAGCACACGGCTTGAACAGGTGGTTAGCGCAAGCCTCGGGACGCTGTCAGGTGAAATCAACAGTACTGTTCACTTCGAATCGACTGCTATCGCTGGGGCGACGCTTTCGAGTTCTGACAGGACGCTTTTGTTGTCCTGCCCGAGCATCGGCGCGGGGCCACGGACTTTGCCGGGCGTGGCGGAAAACCACGTCGGTACGCCGGGGAAGCGCACCGGGCCTTGCTCGGTCTCGATCTCTTCGAAGAAGCCGATGGCATTCAGATGCTCGTTGTCGAACAGATCGTCGGTGGAGCGCAGGCGCGCGCAGGGAATGTGGAGCGCCTGCAAGGTATCCAGCCATTCCTGCGTCGTGCGGGTGAGGAACGTCTCGCTCAGTAAGCCGTAGACGCGGCCGATCTGGCGCGCGCGCTTTTCCAGCGTGGAGAACTCGTCAGTCGCCCATTCTGGCTGGACCGATTCGATGAAGGCGTTCCAGTGCTTGTCGTTGTAGACCAGCGCGGCGACGTAGCCGTCCCTGGTCTTGTAGGGCCGCCGGTTGGGCTCGACCGCGCGGTGATAGTGCGCAGGGCTGGTCGGCGGCGTGAACATCGCGCCGTTGGCGTGTTCCACCAGCATGAACGAGGTCATCGCCTCGAACATGGTGACTTCGACTTCCTGCCCCTCACCCGTTCGCTCCCGGTGATAGAGCGCCATCATCGTCGCGTAGAGCGCGTGGAGGCCTGCCACCTTGTCCGCCATGATCGTGGCGACGTAGCCGGGCTCGCCATTCATCAGGCCCTGCACATGCGGGATGCCGCATTCGGCCTGGATGGTATCGTCATAGGCGGGCTTGTCGCCCTCCGGCCCGCGGCGCGAATAGCCGTAGCAATTGGTGTAGACCACGTCCGGCCGGATCGCGCGCACCGCCTCGTAGTCGAAGCCCAGCTTGCGGATCGCGCTGCCGCGCATCGAATGGATGAAGACGTCGGCCGTGGCGATCAGCCGGCGCAGCACATCGCGGTCCTGATCCTGCCGCAGATCGAGCGTGACCCCGCGCTTGCCGCGATTCACATTGACGTAGATGCCGCCCATGCCGGGCACCGGGCCCTTGGTGATCCAGCGGGTATTGTCACCCTCCGGCGGCTCCACCTTGATCACCTCGGCGCCCATGTCGGCCATGATCTGCGTGGCATAGGGGCCGAAGACCACGCTGGTGAGGTCCACCACGCGCAGCCCCGCCAGCGGTCCGCCGGCACATCTGTTTTCCTTGCTCGCGGTCAAGGGCCTCTCCTTCTCGTTGGCCTATGCGTAACGCACCGCCGGAGCGAAAAACATTCGTATTTGCGTTTGATGGACGCATATCGGCACGATGATAGTTGTGAGCGATGGGCCGCGCTGCTACTTCGATCAGCGGGAAGACAAGAGGATTGCCATGGATTTCGCCTTTACCGACGACCAGCAGAACATCCGCGAGGCGGTTCTAAAGCACTGTTCGCAGTTCTCTGACGAGTACTGGCTGGAAAAGGATCGCAGCGGCGAATTCCCCACCGAGTTCCACAAGTCGATGGCAGATGCCGGCTGGCTGGGCGTCGCCATGCCGGAAAGCGTGGGCGGCGCGGGGCTGGGCATTACTGAGGCGGCGGTGATGATGCAGGCGGTGGCGGAAAGCGGCGGCGGCATGAGCGCGGCCTCCTCCATCCACTTGCCCGTCTTCGGGCTGGAGCCGGTGATGCTGTTCGGCACCGAGGAACAGCAGCAGCGCATGATCCCGCCGATCCTTTCGGGCGAGGAGAAGATGTGCTTCGCCGTGACCGAGCCGAACACAGGCCTCGACACCACCAGCCTCAAGACCCGCGCCGAAAAGGTGCCGGGCGGCTACCGCGTCAATGGCGAGAAGGTGTGGATCACGCAGGCCCATGTGGCCGACCGGATGCTGATCATCGCCCGCACCACCCCGCTGGAAGAGGTGAAGAAGAAGACCGAGGGCCTCAGCCTTTTCTACACCAGGCTCGACCGTGACCGCATCGAGACGCGGATCATCCCGAAGATGGGCCGCCACGCGGTGGGATCGAACATGATGTTCATCACCGACCTGTTCATCCCGGACGAGGATCTGATCGGTGAAGAGGGGCAGGGCTTCCGCATCCTGCTCAAAGGCCTCAACCCCGAACGCGTGCTGCTGGGGGCGGAGGCCACGGGCCTCGGCCGCGTCGCCATCCAGCGCGCCTCCCGCTATGCCCGCGAACGCGTGGTGTTCGGGCGGCCGATCGGCCAGAATCAGGGGATCCAGCACCCGCTTGCCAAGGCGTGGATGCAGGTGGAGGCCGCCAGCCTGATGGTGTTCAAGGCCGCCACCCTGTTCGACAAGGGGCTGGACTGCGGCGTCGAGGCCAATGCCGCCAAGTATCTGGCCGCAGAGGCCGGGTTCGAGGCGTGCCAGACCGCCGTCATGTCGATGGGCGGCATGGGCTATGCGCAGGAATACCACGTCGAGCGCTACTTCCGCGAAGTGATGATTCCGCGCATCGCGCCGGTCAGCCCGCACCAGATCATGAACTTCATCGCCGAGAGGGTTTTGGAACTGCCCAAAAGTTATTGAGGCCCTTGCGTCATCCTGGGCTTGACCGGGGATCGCTGTCGGCCAAGCAAGACCTCGAAGCAGTCCCGGACAAGCCTCGGGACGACTGGAGAGAACATGCCCGTAATCCACGAAGCTATCGCCGCCCGCTCCTGGCTCTTCGCGCCGGGCGACAGCGAAAAGAAGATGACCAAGGCGATGGAGGGGGAGGCGGACATCGTCCTCATCGATCTGGAAGACGCCGTCGCGCCCGATGCCAAGGCCGCCGCGCGTCCGATGGTGCATGACTTCATCGCGGCCAACCCCGATCAGCGCGGGCGTCTCTGGGTGCGGATCAACCCGCTGGACGGGCCGCATACGCTGGACGACCTCGTGGCGATCATGCCTGCGCGTCCCGGCGGAATCATGCTGCCCAAGGTCTATGGACGGCAGGATGTGGAGACGCTGGACCGCTATCTCGAAGCGCTGGAAGTGGCGAACGGCATCGAACAGGGATCGACCCCGGTGATCGTGCTGATCACCGAAACGGCCGAAGCGATGTTCCATACCGGCGACTACAAGGGCGCGCCGCGCGTGGTGGCGCTGACATGGGGCGCGGAAGATCTGGCCGATTCCATCGGCGCATCGTCCAACCGCAATGCGGACGGATCGTACTCCTTTACCTACGAGCTGGCCCGCAGCCTGACCGTGCTGGGCGCCGCGACCGCCGGCGTCACCGCGATCGAGACAATCAGCGCCGACTTCAAGGATCTGGAAGCACTCAAAGCCCGCGCCGAGAAGGTCCGCCGCGACGGCTATCGCGGGATGATGGCGATCCACCCGGCGCAGGTTCCGGTGATCAACGAGGCATTCACGCCGACCGAGGTGGAGATTGCCGAAGCGCAGGAAATCGTCGACATCTTCGCCGCCAATCCCGGCGTGGGCGCCATCGGCTGGAAGGGCGGCATGCTCGACCGTCCCTACCTCGCCCGTGCGGAACGGCTGCTGCGACAGGCAGGGAAGCTGTAAGATGACGCTTCGGCTTGCTGCATCCGAACTCGACCTCTCGCGGTTCCTGGAACCGGGCGACCGCATCGTGTTCGGCCAGGCCTGCGGCGAGCCGACCACGCTGGTGGAGGCGCTGATCGAACAGGGGGAGGCTATCGGCGGCCTCCACGCCTTCATCGCCACCAGCTTTTCCGGCCTGTTCACGCCCGAAAGCGCGCGCGCCTTCCGCCTCTCCAGCATGGGCGCGATCGGCGCGCTGCGGAGCATGACCAAGGCGAATGCGCTGGATGTCATCCCCGTCCACGTCAGCCAGATCGCCTGCCTGATCGAGGCCGGGATCATGCCCTGTGACGTGGCGATGATTCAGGTCAGCCCGGCCGATGCGCAGGGCAATCACAGCTGCGGCCTGATCTCCGATTATGTCCGCGCGGCGGTGGACAAGGCTCACCTCGTGATCGCCGAAGTCAACGAGCAAGTGCCCTACGTTCCGGGAGAGACGATCCCCGGCGACCTCATCGACGTCGCCGTCCACGTAAGCCGTGCGCCCGTGGAAGTGGCCCTCGCGAAGATCGGCCCCACCGACGAAGCCATTGCCCGCCACTGTGCCGAATTCATCGGCGACGGCGCGGTGCTGCAGACCGGCGTGGGCGCGGTGCCGGACGCGATCCTCCGCCTGCTGCACGACCGCCGCGACCTTGGCGTCCATTCGGGCATGCTGGGCGATGGCCTTGTCGACCTTGCCGAAGCCGGCGTGCTGACCAATGCCCGCAAGGAGATCGACCAGGGTGTCTCGATCAACGGCGCGCTGATCGGCACGCGGCGGCTCTATGACTGGGCCGCGCACAATCCGGCGATCCGCATGGCGCCCAGCAGCTATACCCACGGCGTGAAGCCGATCAGCCAGCTTACCCGGCTGGTGACGATCAACTCCGCGCTGGAAGTGGACCTCACCGGGCAAGTCAATGCCGAGCAATCGGGCGCGACCTATCTCGGCGGCACCGGCGGCCAGGTCGATTTCGTCCGCGCCGGATCGCGCGTGCCGGGCGGTGCCTCGCTGATCGTGCTGGCCTCAACCGCCAAGGGCGGCACGCTGAGCAAGATCGTCCCCGCCCTCTCCGGCCCCGTCACCACCGCGCGGACCGAGGTGGACCTGATCGTCACCGAATACGGCGCGGCGCAGCTCAAGGGCCAGACGCTGGCCGAACGCGCGAAGCGGCTGGTCGCCATCGCCCATCCCGACTTCCGCGAAGACCTGTCGCGCACCGCCCACGAGATCGAGAAAAGGGGCTTCTGAAGTGTCGAGTTCGCAAGAAAGCCGGGCCGTCATCTACGATGCCCATGACGACGGCATCGCGGTCATCACCATCAACCGCCCGGAACAGCGCAATTGCCTCAGCCGCGAAGTGCGCGAGGGTCTGCGAGAGGCCTGGGCGATGTTCGAGGCCGATGCCTCCGCCCGCATCGCCATCCTCACCGGCAGCGGCGACAAGGCTTTTTGCGCCGGTGGCGATCTCAAGGAAATGGTCGAAACCGGCATGGCGGTGCCGCCGCGCGATCTCTACGCGCTGCCTTATGACACCATCGAACTGACCAAGCCGACCATCGCCGCCGTCAACGGCCACGCCTTCGCCGGCGGCTGGATGATCGCGCAGGCCTGCGACCTCTGCGTCGCCAGCACCAATGCGAAGTTCGCGATTACCGAAGTGAAGGTCGGGCGCGGCAGCCCCTGGGCCTCGCCGCTGATCCACATGATTCCGCAGCGGATCATGATGGAGATCATGCTGACCGGAAAGCCGATCACTGCCCAACGCGCTTACGAGATCGGCCTCGTCAATCGCCTTGCCGAGTCCGGCGCGGTGCTGGACGCGGCCATCGAACTGGCGCTGGAAGTGCTGGAGGGCGCTCCGCTGTCGGTAAAGGCCGCGCGCGAGACGGTGATGCTCTCGACCGAAATGGGCCGTTCGGCGGCGTTACAGGCAGCAAGAGCTGCGCACGAACTGACCTACAACAGTGCTGACGCACAGGAAGGCCCGCGCGCCTTTGCCGAGAAACGCAAGCCGGAGTGGAAAGGGCGATAGGCGGACCATACCTCTCCCGGCCGACACACCGGGGAGAGGTTCGGCCCGCCGCGTGACGCCTCAGCGCTCTTCCACAACGCTTTCCGCAGTTGCTCTCGTCAGGTGGGCGGTGGAGGCGTCCTCGAACTTCACGCCTTCGAGTTTCTCGGTCTTGCGCCAGTCGCCCAGCATGTCGCGGAAGGCGTCCCAGCCGGGCAGATAGCCGCGGAACAGCGCCCACTTCAGTTCCTTGTCGCCTTCGTTGTTGAAGTAGCTGGGGGTGCAATCGTTCTGGAAGCCGGACATGTCGACTTCGTTTTCCTTGCAGTGCGCGCAGTAGCCTTCGACGCCCTGCTTGGTGGCGGCGATGGTGCTGGCACCGCGGCGCAGCGTTTCACCGACCATGAAGCCGATGTGCTCGGCCTGGCGCCCGAACTGCTCGGTGGTGGAGGAGTTCGTCGCGCCCTGGATGTAGCCCATGTAGAACATCGCCGGGAACTCGTCGGTGATCACGCCGTGGAACGTGCTCGCACCGTTGGTCCAGTGGTCGTAGATCGACTTGCCGCCGCGCCCTTCCACCGTGTCGATGCCCCAGCGGCGCTTTAGGTCGCTGGTCACTTCGAAGCCGGAGGCGAAGATCATCAGGTCGACTTCGTGCTCCAGGCCGTCGGCGATGAAGCCCTTCTCGGTCATCCGCTCCACGCCTTGCGTGCCGGACACGTCGATCAGCGTGACATTGGGCTGGTTGAACGCGGGGTAGTAGTCGTTGTTGGACAGCGGCCGCTTGCACATGAAGCGGAAGTAGGGCTTCAGCTTTTCCGCTGTGTCCTTGTCTTCCACGATCGAATCCACGCGGCGGCGCAGGCGTTCCATCACCTGGAAGTCCACCACTTCGCGGCGGTCCATGAACTCCAGCGGATCGAGCGCGGGCCAGCCTTCCTCGCCCAGTTCGATGGCCAGGTTGCGGCTGATCTCGGTCCAGATGTCGCAGATCAGGTCGGGCTCGCCGGGGATGAAGAACTGCTGCGCGGCGCGGTGGAAGTTCGCCATGCGCTCCTGCTGCCAGCCGGGCTGGAGCGAGGCCGCCCACTCGGGATTCGTCGGCGGATTGGGCCGCTCGTCGATGTTCGACGGGGTGCGCTGCAGCACGTAGAGGTGCTTCGCATACTTGGCGAGATGAGGCACCGCCTGGACCGAGGTTGCCCCGGTGCCAACGATGGCGACGCGCTTGTCGCGCAGCTTTTCCAGCTCCGGCGCGGTCCACGAACCGCCGGTATAGTCATGCTCCCACCGGCTGGTGTGGAACATCTTGCCCTTGAAGTCGTGAATGCCGGGGATGCCGGGCAGCTTGGGCATGTTCATCACGCCGCCGGCCATCACCACGAAGCGCGCGCGGATGTCGTCGCCGCGATTGGTGGTCACATGCCAGCGCTTCAGCCCCTCATCCCAGCGGATGCCGGTGACCAGCGTGTGGAACAGCGCCTTGTCGGCAAGGTCGAAGCGCTCGGCCATGTCCTGGCAGTATTGCTGGATTTCCCAGCCGTCCGAGAACTTCTTGCTGGGCATGAAGCCCGTTTCTTCCAGCAGCGGGAGATAGCAGTAGGCATCGTTGTCGCACTGCACGCCGGGATAGCGGTTCCAGTACCACACGCCGCCGAAGCCGCCGGCGTGATCGATGTTGCGGACGTTGGAAACGCTCTGCTTGTGCAAGTGATAGCCGGCGAGAATGCCCGAGAACCCGGCGCCGAGGATAGCAACGTCGATATCCTCCACCAGCGGCTCGCGCTCGGCGACCGGGGTGAACGGATCGTGGGCGTAGTTGTCGGAAAAGTCGTCGGTCGGCCGCACGTACTGCTCGCCGCCCTCGCGCCGCATGCGCTTGTCACGCTCCTGACGATACTTGGCCTTGAGCGCCGGGATATCGAGTTCCTCAGGGCTTGGCACGTCTGACTTGAGGCAGGTCATTTCCATCGAATGGGCATCCTCTTGGCGGCGACTCTGCTTCGGTCGCCCGTTACCGCTGAATCTGATGCAGGGGTGCGTTAGTTGTCAACAATGTTGTTCATTAAGCGTCGGCGCCAGCGGTGGCCATCTTGAACGAGTAGCCGATGTGATCGACATGCCCTTGCAGGCCGAAATCGTGCAGCTTCGCCTTGTCGTGGAAGGCGTCGGACTCGGCCGCGACATCCTCGATGGTCCAGTGCGGGCGATAGAGGCCCTCGGTTTCCGCCACGAACATCCGCGCCACGCGGCCCGCCATCGATGCGATCATCTCGCCGGTCACCGGGCAATCCTCATGGGCCAGCCAGCCGACCACGGGGGCCACCAGTTCGGGCTCCATGGGCGGATACTGCGAGATGTCGAGCCCCTCGGCCATGCGCGTTACCGCGCCGGGCACGATCACGTTGCACTTCACGCCGTGTGCCTCGCCCTCCAACGCGGCGATGTTGCTGAGGCCCAGCATGGCGGACTTCGACATGCCGTAGTTCACGCAATTCTCATTGCCGTAGAGCCCGCCGACCGAGCTGGTCAGCACGATGCGGCCGTACCCGGCATCGCACATCGGCCCGAACGCCGCTTGCACCACATGGAACGCGCCGAGCAGATGGACGTCGAGCACGGCGTGCAGGTCGCCGCTGGAAAGCTCGCGGATCGATCCATAGCGGACGTTCCCGGCATTGTGGACCAGCACGTCGATCCGGCCCCAGGTGTCGAGCGCGGCCTGGACGACGGCCTTGCCGCCTTCGGGCGTGGCGACGGAATCGGTATTGGCGATGGCCTCGCCGCCAGCTGCCACGATTTCGTCAACCACGCTTTGCGCCACGCTGACGTCCGCGCCCGGCGCATCGAGGTCGCCCCGGATCGCGCCGCCCAGATCGTTGACCACCACTTTGGCCCCGCGCGCGGCCAGCAGCAGCGCATAGGTCCGGCCAAGCCCGCGTCCGGCCCCGGTGATCACGGCAACGCGGCCGTCGAAACGCATCTCTTCCATGAAATCTCTCCGGTTGCCCGCGCTCGGTCGGGCAGTCTCTTTTCCGTCTACCGATCGAATATGCGCACGGGGGAGGGCGGGGCAATCGAACAAAGCCCGCCGAACGTCGCCGGGGCGATAGTGCACGTCCGAGGGGCTCTCGGCCGGGTCCTCGCGTTGCCTGTGCCGGACACGCTGGATAGGCTCGGAGCGAAAAGACCGGCGCTGAACTGCTGGCCGAGAGGACGATTTCACCGATGCTCGAACCCGCAGGACGCAACCACGGCGTCGTCTCCGCCCGCCCGGCCGAAGGCTGGATGCTGCACCGCATGACGCCGCCGACGCGCCTCTACAGCGCCAACGGGTTGCGCACCGGGGCGGATGGGCGGATCTACGTCGCCCAAGTGGGCGGTAGCCAGATCAGCGCGGTCGACCCGGACAGCGGCGCGGTGGAAGTGATCAGCCCGATGGGCGGCGGCATCACCTCTCCGGACGATCTTGCCTTCGATGAGGAGGGCAACCTTTACGCCACCGAAATCACCGAAGGCCGCGTTTCGGTGCTGCGCCCGAACGGCACCAGCGCGGTCGTCTACGGCGATCTGCCCGTCGCCAACCCGATCACCTATTCGCAGGGGCGCCTGATCGCGGGGGGCTGCGAAATGGGCGCGCGCGTGCTCGAACTCGACCGAAACGGCGGCGCACCGCGCGTGATCGCGGACAATGTGCCGATGCCCAACGCCTTCGAAGTGGGGCCGGACGGCAAGCTCTACATGCCGGTGATGGGCGCCAATGCGATCTGGCGCGTCAATCTGGACGGCAGCGGCGAGCCCGAAGTGGTCTGCGGCGATCTCGGCGTGCCCGATTCGGTGAAGTTCGATGCAGAGGGTATGATCGTCTCCACCCAGGTCGCCAGCGGGCAAGTGCTGCGCATCGATCCGCGCACCGGCGCCAAGACGGTGCTGGCCGATATCGGCGCGGGGCTGGACAACTGCACGTTCGTTGGCGACCGGCTGTTCATCTCGCACATTCTCGGCTCGATCCATGAGATCACCACGCCCAAGGCTGCGGGCGGGCTGGTGAAGCCGCTGATCGAGAAGGGCCTGCAATGGCCGCTCGATGTCTCGATGGGCGCGGATGGCGTGTTGTGGATCGCCGACGGCGGCTTCGTCTTCTCGCTGCGCGCGGGGGAGGCGGTGAAGCTGGAGGGCATGCTGTTCAGCCCGAACTTCCCCGGATACTCGCGCGGCGTCGTCGCGGCGGGCGCGGGCGAGATGATCGTGACGACCGCCAATGGCGAAGTCGCGAAGTTCCATCCCGCCGGCCCCTCGATGGAACTGCTCGCTAGCGGGTTCGACCAACTCATGGGCGTGGCGATTGCCCCATCGGGCGCGGTGGTCTTCGCCGAATATGGCACCGGCAAGGTCCATTCCGTTTCGGGCGGCAAAGTGGAGGAACTGGTCTCCGGGCTCGACCGTCCCAAGGGCGTGGCGGTGGCCGGGGACGGCACGGTCTATGTCGCGGAAAGCGGCGCGGGCCGGGTGGTCAAGCTGGTCGGCGGGCGCGCGGAAGCGGTGATCGAGGATCTGGTCCGGCCCGAGGGACTGGCGATCCAGGGCGGCCGGATCACCGTGCTCGACGTGAAGCGCCGCGAGGTCGTGCAGTCGGATCTGTCCGGCGGCGCGCGCGAAGTGATCGCGCAGGGGCTACCGGTCGGGCCGCCCGAGGGCACCGATCCCAAGCCGCTGGGCGGCGTGGGCCACATGTGCGGGCCGATGGGGAACATGACCGGGCTCGATGTCGGCCCGGACGGCACCGTGTGGATCTGCGGCGACCTCGAAGGCAGCGTTCTGGCGCTCAGGAGGGCGTAATCATGCTCAAGCAACTGTGCTTTTTCCGCAAGCGCGCCGACATGACCATGGACGCGTTCATGGACTACTACGAGAACCAGCACTCGCAGCTTGCCAGGAAGATGGGGGCGGCGCCGGCGATCCCCGGCGCGGTACGCTATGTGCGGCGCTATCTGGTGCCGGAGAAGAACCCGATCACCGGCGAAGTGCACGATCCCGGCTACGATTGCGTGATGGAAATCTGGTGGAACAGCCGCGAGGATTTCGAACGCTCGCAGGCGATCATCAGCGATCCCGCGCGCCTGCCGATGACCAAGGCGGATGAGGAGAAGCTGTTCGCCAGCCACGCCAATCCGGTCTGCACCTGCATCGAGTACGATTCGCCGATGGGGCCAAATGGCGAGACGACGCGGGTCGAGCTTGCCTACGGTGACTGATCCATGACCCGACGGGCAGCTACGAGATGTTTCTCTATCGGGCGATCGGCACGATGGCGGCAAGCAGCCTTGCCATCGGCACCCTGCCGCGCGGCCGCAATTACGCTCCCGCGATTGGCGTTCCGTGCGAATAATGGGATAACGGCCGCAAATCCGCGCGTATAAGAATGGAAAAAGAGTGATGGGTGAGCAGGGTAGGATCGTGCAGGCTCCCGAGGACCTGACCGTCCCGGTACGTGTCCCGACCGAGGCCTACATCTCGCCGGACTACGCCAGGGCCGAGCGCGACAGGCTGTGGCGCAAAGTCTGGCTGCAAGCCGGGCGGCTGGAAGACATTCCGGAGGTCGGCGATTTCATCACTTTCGACATCATCGACGATTCGGTGATCGTCGTCCGCGCTTCCGAAACCGAACTCCATGCCTTCCACAACGTCTGCCCGCATCGCGGCCGCAAGCTGGTCGACACGCCGCCGGGAAAGCGTAATGCCAGAGGCACGCGCCGCAACTTCATCTGCGGTTACCACGGCTGGACCTTCGGCCTCGACGGCGCCAATACCTACCTTGAGCACAAGGAAGACTGGCAGGCGCATCTCTGCGGCGGCCGGGCCGATCTGGGCGTGGTCAAAGTCGATACCTGGGGCGGGTGGATCTGGATCAATCTCGACCCCGGTTCGATGCCGCTGGCCGACTATCTGCATCCGGCGGCGGGCATGCTCGATCCCTACGGCCTCCAGAACATGCGCCCGCGCTGGCGCAGGTGGGTGGTGTTCGAATGCAACTGGAAGGTCGCGATGGAGGCCTTTTGCGAGACCTACCACGTCGCCACCACGCATCCGGAATTCATGGAATTCGGGCAATTTCGCGGCTGGGCGCGCAACCAGGGCCTCCATTCGAACATCGGCTACGACGCGCCCAAGGGGCAGGAGGAGGACTCCGGCAAGCTGCGCCTCGGCGCCGGTGAAGACCCGCGCCTGACCACGGCGGACATGCAGAACTTCACATGGGCCAACGCCAATACCAACACGACGATGACGCTGGTCGGCGTTGCCAATCGCTTGAAGGACGAATTGCCCGAAGGCACCCCGGCGGCGGAAGTTTCGGCCTACTGGATCGGCACCGCGCGCAAGGAAGACGCGATGCGCGGCGTGATCTGGCCGACGGTGGACCCGAAGCACACCGCGCAGGCGGGCACGTCCTGGCAGATCTTCCCGAACTTCCAGATCGGCCACGCCGTCAACAACATGCTCTGCTATCAGGCGCGGCCCTACGGCACCGATCCGGACAAGTGCATTTTCGAGGCCGCCGTCTACGAACTCTGGCCCGAGGGCGAGGCGCCCGAGACGGAGTGGGAATACACTGCTCCCACCGACTGGCCGCCGGTGCTCCAGCAGGACTTCGCCAATATGGCGGCCGTCCAGCAGGGTATGAAGAACCTGGGTTTCCGGGGCGCGCAGCCCAATCCGTACATGGAGCGGTCGGTGGCATCGCTGCACATGAACCTCTCCAAGTTCATGGGCACGGGCGCACCGGAAACCTACTGAGCCGGACGCTGTGCATTGTTCCACGGGAAACTTTTCGAAGCTGCCCGTGGAGAGGGAAGGGCCTTACTTCGCTTCCGCCAGCAGCTTGGCGGCTTCGGGCGAGGACCAGTCGTTGCCGCCGGTATAGCGCCAGACTTCGCGGCCCTGGCTGTCGAACAGCACCGTGACCGGCAGGTTGCCGCCGTACTGGAAGCCGAGGTCGCCGTTCTCGTCCACCCAGGGCTGGATATTGTCGAGCTTGCGGCGGCGCAGGATCTCGACGACCTTGTAGGTGTCGCCGGTATCCTCGGAAATCGGCAGGATCTGGACTTTGCCGTTCGGGTCCTTGGCCAGCGCCTCCAGCGTGGGCATCTCAGCGATGCAGGGGGCGCACCAGGTCGCCCAGAGGTTGATGAGCAGCGGCTTGCCCTTCAGCGACATGAGATCAAGGCTCTCGCCGGTGTTGTCCACCAGGGTGACGTCGGGCATCGGGTCGCCCTTGTGCGAGCGATCGACCTTTCCGGTCGGCTTTTCGGCGGCCGGTGTTGCCGGAGCGGCGCTTTCGGAAGCCTTTTGTTGCGCGTCCTTGCCGCTTTGCCTATCGCAGCCCGCGATCAGGAGGGCGCCGGCCCCCGCGACGGAATACAGGACGAGCGACTTGAGCGATTTGGAAGACAGCAAGGCGGCGGGCTCCAACCAGATGTGGGGTGGACGGTTCGAAGGTGGACCGTCTGCGATCATGCGCGAGATAAATGCCTCGATCCCCTTCGACAAGGCATTGTGGCGGCAGGACATCGCGGCCAGCAAGGCACACGTCGCGATGCTGGGCGCCTGCGGCGTGGTTTCGGCCGAGGATGCGATCACGATTCGCGACGGTCTGGATCAGGTCGCGGCCGAGTACGAAGTCTCGGGAGTCCCGGAAAACTGGGACCTCGAAGACATCCACATGACCACCGAGGGCCGTCTGGCCGAGCTGATCGGCCCGGACGCCGGACGCCTGCACACCGCCCGTTCGCGCAACGACCAGGTGGCGACCGATTTCCGCCTTTGGGTGCGCGATGCCGTCGATCAGGCCGAGGCGGGGCTGGATGCGCTGCAAAAGGCGCTCGTCATCCGCGCCGGTGAGCATGCCGATTCGATCATGCCCGGCTTCACCCACTTGCAAACCGCGCAGCCGGTGACGCTCGGCCATCACCTGATGGCCTATTACGAGATGATCGGCCGCGACCGTTCGCGCTTCGCCGACGCCCGCAAGCGCATGAACCGCAGCCCGCTCGGCGCCGCTGCGCTCGCCGGAACCGGCTTCCCGATCGACCGCACGATGACCGCGCAGGCGCTGGGCTTCGACGCGCCGACCGACAACAGCCTCGATTCGGTGTCGGATCGCGACTTCGCGCTCGATTACCTGATGGCCGCCGCGCAGTGCTCGCTGCACCTATCGCGCCTGGCCGAAGAGTTCATCATCTGGGCGAGCCAGCCCTTCGGCTTCGTGGCGCTGCCCGATTCGCTGTCGACCGGCAGCTCGATCATGCCGCAGAAGAAGAATCCCGACGCCGCCGAGCTGGTTCGCGGCCATTCCGGCCGGATCGTCGGCTGCCTGACCAGCCTGATGATCACCATGAAGGGCCTGCCGCTCGCCTATTCGAAGGACATGCAGGACGACAAGCCGCCGGTCTTCGAGGCGGCCAGCCTGCTGGCGCTGTCGATCGCGGCGATGACCGGGATGGTCGCGGAAACCCGCTTCCGCACCGATCGCATGCGCGGCGCTGCCGAACTGGGCTTCGCCACTGCCACCGATCTCGCCGACTGGCTGGTGCGCGAGGGCAACATTCCCTTCCGCGAGGCGCACCACATCACCGGCTCGGCCGTGAAGCTGGCCGAGCAGCGCGGGCTGGCGCTCGATCAATTGCCGCTGGAAGACCTCAAGGCCATCGACAGCCGCATCGACGAGCGCGTATTCAAGGCGCTCTCGGTCGAGGCTTCGGTCGCCGCGCGCAAGTCGCACGGCGGCACCGCGCCCGATCAGGTACGCCTGCGCGTGGCCGAAGCCCGGCTTGCGCTCGGTCTGGAGTGAGCTTGATGCGCAAGACTGCCGCCCTGATCCTGCTTCTCGCGCTGTCGGCCTGCGGCCAGAGGGCGGCGCTGGCATTGAAACCGGGACAGCAGCTTCCGCCCGCGCCTTACGGCCGCGCGCAGAAACCGGGCAGCGGCGAGCTGCTCCAGACGCCGACGCTGGCGATCCCCGAACGCAGCGTCGAACTGCGCACCCGCTCGGAACCACGGGACGACGATCCTTTCGATCTCCCGCCGCCCGAATAATTTTCAGGCCGAACAGGCCTCCCAGATACCGAGAAACCCATGGACCATTTTGCCCTGACCGACGGCGAGCTTTTCGCCGAAGACGTACCGCTGGCCGCGATCGCCCGCGAAGTCGGCACCCCCGTCTACGTCTATTCCCGCGCGACGATCAGCCGCCACGCCCGCGTCTTCCGCGAAGCGCTGGCCGAACTGCCCAGCGTCCACATCGCCTTCGCGGTGAAGTCCAACCCCAACCTTGCCGTGCTGCGCCTGCTGGCGAACGAGGGCTACGGCGCCGACGTCGTCTCCGAAGGCGAGATGAACCGCGCGCTGGCAGGGGGCATTCCGGCCGGTGACATCGTGTTCTCGGGCGTCGGCAAGACCCGCCGCGAACTGACGGCCGCGCTCAAGGCGGGAATCGGCCAGTTCAACCTCGAAAGCGAGGAAGAGGGCGTGGAACTGGCGGAAATCGCCGCGTCCCTCGGCCTGCGCGCGCCCTGCGCGCTTCGCGTCAATCCGGACGTCGATGCCCGCACCCACGCCAAGATCTCCACCGGCAAGGCGGACAACAAGTTCGGCGTCCCCTACGACCGCGCGGGCGGCATCTATGCCCGGCTCTCGGCCTTGCCGGGGCTGGAGATGAAGGGCCTTGCGGTCCACATCGGCAGCCAGATTTCCGACCTCGAACCCTCGCGCCTCGCTTTCCTCAAGATGGGCGAGCTGATGGCGGCGATCCGCGCCGAAGGCCACTCGGTGACGCACATGGACCTCGGCGGCGGTCTCGGCGTCCCCTACAAGGCAAGCGATTCGCTGCCGACCCCGCAGGACTACGGCGCGATGGTCGCCTCGGTCGCGAAGGACTGGGGCGTCACCCTGATGTTCGAGCCGGGCCGCGTGATCACCGGCAATTCCGGCGTGCTCGTCACCGAAGTCGTCCGCCTGAAAGAAGGCGTGGTGAATCCCTTCGTCGTCGTCGATGCGGCGATGAACGACCTCGCCCGCCCGGCCATGTACGATGCCTGGCACGATTTCGCGGCGGTGAAGCCCAATGGGAAGACGATGACCGCCAACATCGTCGGCCCGATCTGCGAAAGCTCGGATACTTTCGCGATGGGCCGCGAGATCGACGAAGTCGCGGCGGGCGATCTCGCGATCTTCCGCACTGCCGGGGCCTACGGCGCGACGATGGCCAACACCTACAACAGCCGCGCGCTGGTGCCCGAGGTCATGGTCGATGGCGACAAGTGGGCGGTGGTCGCCGCCCGCATCGAACCGGAAGCGATCCTCGCTGCCGAAACGGTGCCGGACTGGCTCGCCTGAGTCGGGCTTCGACAAGCAGGCATTGAATGGATAGGAACGGCGCGCTTCGCCGTTCCTTTTCGTTTGAGGTCCTGTTTTCATGATCGAGAGCCTGCCGCTGTTCCATCGCATCGCCGGTCGCCCGGTGGTCGTCACCGGCAGCGGAGAGGCCGCCGAGGCCAAGCGTCGCCTCGTCGAGCGGGCGGGCGGGCAGGTCGTCGCCGATCTTGCGCAAGGCATTGCCCAGGGCGCGCGGATCGCCTTCATCGCCGAGGAAGACGAGGGTGCCGCCCGCGCCGGGGTGGAGCAGGCGCAATCGGCGGGGCTGCTGGTCAATGCGCCGGACCGGCCGATGCTTTGCGATTTCACCGTGCCTTCGATTCTCGACCGCACCCCGGTGCTCCTTGCCATCGGCACGGGCGGGGCTTCGGCAGGGTTGGCCAAGCAGTTGCGCCTGCGGCTGGAGGCGCTGCTACCGCAGACGCTGGGCGCTCTGGCCCGCGCACTGCTCGCGGCGCGGCCTGCCTTGCGCGCCCGTTTTTCCGATCCGGGCGAGCGGCGGCAGGCGCTGGATGCGGCGCTGGGGCAGGGCGGGGCGCTCGATCCCCTCACGGACGCCGGGCCCGAGCGTGTCGCCGGGTGGCTGTCCGAGGCTGCCGATCCGGCGAGCGAGACGGTCGAGATCGTGCTGCGCAGCTCGGATCCCGATGACCTCACCCTGCGGGAGGCGCGCCTGCTGGGTTCGGCGGACCTCATTTGCCACGAGGTCGATGTGCCCGAGGCGATACTGGACCGCGCCCGCGCCGATGCGGGGCGCCGCGTGCTCGGCGAGGCTTATGAACAGCCGCGCGGTCTGCTGGTGATCCTGCGGGCGGCGCCGTGCCATTAACCACGAACGGTTGTGCGCATTATACAACAACCCCGTCGGCCGTTTTCGCTGGTTAAATTGGGGTTTAAAGTTTCAGGGAATTAACTCATTCAAAAGTCAGGTGTGCGGCATCATCTTCCCGGGCGGCGAGGGAAAGGCCGAAAGGGAAAGTCTTGCAACTACCTGACGTGATGACTCCGGAATTGCCGCAGATCGCATTTACCAGCATTCCGGACCTTGCCGGTTTCTCTCCGCATGAGCAGCCGACGGGGCTCCATGGTCCGCGACAGTGCCTGGAGGACAACCACGCGTTGCTGCTGCCCTGCCTCTACGAACTCCATCCCGGCACCTGAGGCACACCGCCGATGCAGGTGCATGAGGACCTGAAGGCGCTCGCGCAAGATGAAGAGGCATGGGTGCTGGGGCAGCGCGAACTGGCAAGGACGGTCGCCGACTGGCGTGCCTTACCCCATGTCGCACCGGTGCTCACGGCGTTGGAGCGCTTCGGCAGGGGGGCGGAACTGGAGGCTTGCGGGCCGCTTGCGGCGCTGTTCGAAGGCAATCGAGACGCGGCGGGCGCGCTGGTTTCGGAGCTGGTCAGGCGCGGCCTCGAGGCGATCGGCAGCTTTCCCCTCGGGCAATTGCCGTTCCGCCATGCCCACCGCGAGACGATGAACACTGTGTTGCTGGCCCATGCGGGAACCGCCACGCTGGCACTGGCAGTCTACGACGGGGAAGCGCTGGCGCGTGATCCGCCTCCCCTGACGGTGGAGTTCGCGCCCAAGCAGACATGGTCGCGCGTGCTCGCCGGGCGCGGGCGGGGAGACCGGATCTTACGTGATTCATCCGGCACGCTGCATATCGAGCCGGTTGCACTCGAACCCGGCGACGCGCTTTACCGCAACGGCGCGCGGGAGGCGTTCAAGCTCCAGGAGGTTGACGGGAGCCTCGTCGTGCTGCGGTTGCAGCGACTGGCCTCGCTGCATCGTCCGGTGCGCGCATTCGCTCTGGAGGACGGTGCCTTCCAGGGACAGGCGGCGCTGACCGCCGAGTACAACCGGCTGGAAATGGCCATGGCGGTACTGGCCGGTCTCGGGCGGCAGGATGCGGTGCCGGTGCTGTCGCGGATCGTCGACGGCATGGGGTCGGCAGCGCTGCGCTGGGAAGCGCTGCGCGCGATCCTCGCCATCGATACGCGCGCCGGGCTGGTGCTGCTGGGCACGGTGGCGGAGGGCGAAGACAGGGAACTGGCGGGTCCCGCGCGGGACCTTCATCGTTCCCTGATCGCACAGTGGCCAGAACTGGAAAGAGTGGCGCAATGGCGCGGATAATGACCTTGCGCGATCCGACGAGCGCCTCGCTTGCGGAATTCGTCGATGCCCTGTCGAGCTGGGGCTTCGACCCGCGTGACGAGGTGAGCCTGTCCCATGCGGCCAACTGGCTGCAACGTCTCGGCAACGACCGGAACTTTCTGGGCGACCTGCTGGTGGACCTGATCTCGGGGCTGGCGCCGGTTCCCGACGGCGCCGACGCGCTCGAAGGCGTCGGGCCGCAGTCGATCATGCTGGTGACGCCGGGACAGGGCAGCTTCTTTCTGAATGCCCGCATCTGGCCTTCCGAGCAGGACGCGCTCTACCGGGCCGGGGGACCGGAAGCGCTGGGTTATGGGCTGGCGCACGATCACACTGCCGACATTCTGGCGCTGGGCTATTTCGGGCCGGGCTATCGTTCCGACGAATTCGAATACGCCTACGAGGCCGTCGTCGGCAATGCGGGCGAGGCGGTTGATCTAGTGCCTCGCGGACGCCTCGTGCTCGAACCGGGGTGCTTGGTTCACTACCGGGCGCGGCGCGATGTCCATGTCCAGCATCCGCCGACCTCGCTCTCGGTGGCGCTGAACCTCGTGCATACGCAGGCGGTGCAGAGCTGGATGGACCGCTACGATTTCGACATCGCGAAGGGCACCGTCACCCGGCTGCACGGCCATGGCCCCAGCGAGAGCTTCCTGCGCATCGCCGTGGCACTGGGCGGGGAGGAAGCGCGCGATCTCGCCGCGCGCTTCGGCAAAGGGCATCCCAGCGATCGCATGAGGCTGGTCGCCTGGGAGGCGCTGGCGGCGCAGGCGACAAGCGCCGAGGCGCGCGATGCGGTCTGGCGCGAGGCGGAAGGTTGCGGCAGTCGGCTGGTTTCGACCGAAGCTCGGGTACGGCGGGCCGGAGCCTAGAACATCCCGCCCGCCAGGGCATCGATGGCCCCTTGCAGGATCACCGCCGCCGCGGCGGAATCGATCCGCGTGGCGCGTTTTGCGCGGCTCATGTCCTGTTCCAGCAGGCCCCGCTCGGCGCCGGAAGTGGACCAGCGCTCGTCCCAGAGCAGGATCGGCAGGCCCAATGCGCCGAGATTGCGGGCATAGGCGCGGCTCGACTGTGAGCGCGGGCCTTCGGAACCGTCCATGTTGAGCGGCAGGCCGATGACGATACCCTTGATCGAGCGCTCGCGGATAAGCTCCAGCAGCAGTTCGCGGTCGGCACCGAACTTGCCGCGCTTCAGCGTCTTGCCGGGCGAGGCGAAGCGCCAGCCTGCGTCGCAGAAGGCGGTGCCGATGGTCTGGGTGCCGAGGTCCAGCCCCAGCAGCGCTCCGCCGGATTCGGGCAAGGCATCGCGATAGTCCAGCGCGCTGGTGGTGATCACTGTGCCTTCTGCCATGTCGCAACCCGTCCTTCGAAATCCGCGCGAAGGTTCGCCCAGAAAAGGGTGACGTCATAGAGATGGTAGTTGTTTCCGGGAAGCACGTAAGGCCCCATGTTCAGCGCCGGAGGTGGTCCGATGTGGAGAAAATGATCGGGACCGCAGCTGGCTGGCACCGTCGCCTTCACAAGAGTGCCGCTGGCGCTGCGGGAATCGGGACGGAACTCGGGAACCAGCGTGCCGAGGTTGGTCGCGGCATCGGCGCTGCCGCCCTCGCTGCCGGTCAGCGGATTGGTGCAGAGGAACGGGCTTTCGGCCACGCCCTGCCCGTCCAGCCCGGTGCGGCGGCCATAAGCGCTGAGCAGCATCTTGGTGTCGGCGGGATCGGCGACCGAGAGCCAGGAGACGACGCAGCCGGTCTGCTTCGGGGCGGTGCAGGCCGGCAGGCCCATCTTCGGCAGGTCGTGGGCGAGCGAGACCGGCCAGCCGATCACGTAGGCGGCGATAATGCGCTTTGCGAGCGGCTTGTCCGCCACCCGGTCGCGCAGCACGCGGCGCAGCAGGAAGGCGCCCTGGCTGTGCCCGGCCACGACGATCGGGCGGCCGCGCGGCACGCTCTTCACGAACTGGTCGAAGGCAGCGAGCACGTCGGAATAGGCGAGGTCGATGGCCTGGTTGGCTTCCGGCGCGGCGGTGAGGAAGGCGCCGATCGCCGCCTGCCGGTAGCGCGGCGCCCAGATTTCGGCGCGGTTGAACGGGCTGGCCATGCCTTTCACGAAGAGCGCGGCGCGGTCCTGCGAGAAGGCGTCGGTCACGTCCCCGTTCCAGGCGCTGCGGGCGACGAGGCTGGTGGGGTGGACGAAGAACACCGCGACCCTGTATCGCGTCCTCGGCTTCTCCACGCCCGGCGGCAGCCAGCGCGAGGGATCGTCCGGCATGTCCGGCCGGGCCAGCCACATCTTCTGATCGCGCCAGGCCTCGGGGCCGAGCGCATCCTTGTGGGCATATTCGACGTTCGGAACGAAGGCGAGTTCTGTCAGGTCCTCCGACCATATCCGCAGGGCCACGAAGACCCCGATGACCAGGATCACGAGAATGGCGATGATGTAGAGGAACTTGCGGGCCATGGTTCAGGGTCTCGCCTGCCCGCAAGCGCCGGTCAAGCGGGGCTATCCGCGATATCGGCCGAGGCGCCGCCGCCGTTGCGGTCCGCCTCGCGCTCCAGCCAGATCTTGATCATCGCCACCAATGGGTCGGCAAGGGCGAGGCCGAGCAGGCCGAACAGCACGCCCATGATGAGCTGCGCCGCCAGCACCAGCGCGGGGGGCAGGTCCACGGTCTTGCGCGCGATCATCGGCACGATCAGGTAGCCGTCGATCAGGTGGATCAGCACGTAGACGATGATCGTGTAGATGCCCATCTCGTAGCCGCCGGAGAAGCCGACGAGGATCATGATCATCCCGGAAATCGGCGCGCCGATATTGGGCAGGAAGGCGAGCAGGCCGGTGATGAGGCCGAGCAGGGCGGCCATCGGCACCCCGTAGAACTGCAGCATGCCCCAGGTGAACAGGCCTTCCACGGTCATCCCGATCAGGCGGCCGAACAGCAGGCGCCGCAGAGCCTGGCCCATGATCGTGACGGTGCTCTCGAAATGGTCGCGGCGGTCGATCGGCAGCATCCAGCCGACGCCGCGCTGGTAGAGGCGCGGCTCCAGCGCGAAGTAGATGCCCAGCACCAGGATCAGGAACAGGGTGGTGACCACGCCGATCAGTCCGCCGACCACGCGGGTCACTTGCCCGATCCCGCCGACGGCCTCCTGCGCCATGCCGCGCAAATCGGTGATGCGCGGCTGGATGCCATGAGCGTGGAGCCAGCTCAGGCCGTGGCGGAACTGGCTTTCTATCGTCGCGGGCAGTTCCGCCGCCTGCATGGCGATCTGGCTGCCGGCGAAGCGTGCGACCCAGAGCAGGAACAGCGCCGCCAGCAACAGGACGAGCAGGACGCAGACGCCGCGGGGCAGCGGCAGGACCTTGCGGATCACCCGCGCGCCGCCGTCGATCAGGGCGCCGAAGACGATCCCGCCGAAGATGACGATCAGCGATTGCGAGAGGAAAACGGCCAGCGCCAGCAGCGCCGCCATGCCGATCCAGACGAAGGCCTTGCGCGCTTCGGTGCGGATCAGCGGATCGGAAATGTCGGTGGGACCGGCGCGTCCGGTGAGGTCTTCCTTGCGCTCCGGTCCCGAAGCCATCAGTTCCAGGCTTTCGCGGGATCGACCGGTGGGCGCAGACTGGTGAAAGAGCGGCCCGGACGCAGGGCGCCCCACCAGGTCAGCGGGTTCCAGCTCTGGGTGCCGTCCAGCGAGAAAGTGATGAACTCCGCCCGCCCGCCGACGTCGTAGAGGGGCACCGGACCGCCGAGGCCGCCGCCCGGACGGCCGAACATGTCGGTCTCGAACGGGGCGCGGCTATCCGCCGAGCGGTCGCGATCGTCGCCCATCAGGAAGATATGACCTTCTGGAACCGTGATCTCGGGGTAATTGTCCAGCTCCTGGTTCAGGTAGTCGATAACCTGATAACTGGCGCCGTTGGGCAATGTTTCACGGTAGGTCGGCATTTCGTAGACGTCCTTGCCGCTCGGCAGGCGGGTGCGGAACTGTTCGAAGCCGTCGTAGCAGTGGCCCGGCTCGGCATCGCCCTCGCAGGTCAGCGAATCGTCGGCGGCGATGCGGACCGGGGGAATCGTCTCGCGCGGCACGAACTTGCCGTTGAGGCGGATGCGGCCGTCGATCACGGCGATGCGGTCTCCGGGCAGGGCGACCACGCGCTTGATGAGGTCGGCCTTGCGGTTGCCGGGCACGACGATGACGATATCGCCGTATTCCGGGGTGTGACCGAGCAGACGCCAGGTGCTGCGCGGCAGCAGGTGGAAGCTGATCGAGGACCAGTTCCAACCATAGGGATACTTCGAGACCACCAGCCGGTCGCCCACCAGCAGTCCCGGCATCATCGAGATCGAAGGGATGTAGAACGGCTTGGCGATGAACGAATGGAACGCCAGCACGCCCAGCAGCATCAGCGCAAGCCCGCGCAGTTCCTGGAACCAGTTGACCTTTTCCGCTGCGGGCGGGGCCTTGGCGGGCATCTGGTTCATGGTCGGCTTGGGCTGTTGGATCATGTCCCGGAAATACTCGGCGTCAGGATTGGGGAAGGGGGCGCGCTTCGATGACCACGAAGGCCTGCGCCCATGGATGATCGTCCGTGAGCGTAAGGTGAACCACGGGTTCGTGTCCGGCCGGAGTCAGGGCGTCCAGCCGCGTTTTCGCGCCGCCGGTCAGGGCCAGGGTCGGCGCGCCGGAGGGGGCGTTGACGACGCCGATGTCCTTCATGAACACGCCCGCCTTGAAGCCGGTGCCGACTGCTTTGGAAAAGGCTTCCTTGGCGGCGAAACGCTTGGCCAGCGTGCCCGCGACGGTATGCGGACGGCGCGCGGCCTTGGCCTGTTCGAGGTCGGTGAAGACGCGTTGGAGGAAGCGTTCGCCGAAGCGATCGAGCGAGTTCTGGATCCGCTCGATGTTGCAGAGGTCCGAGCCGAGGCCGATAATCATGAAATTCCGGCTCCTTTCACCGAACCTCGTCCATCAACTGGCGCATCTTCTTCACGCTCGTTTCCAGCCCGCAAAATATCGCCTCACCGATAAGGTAATGGCCGATGTTGAGTTCCGCCAGTTGTGGAATGGCGGCGATCGGCTGCACGTTCTCGTACGTGAGGCCGTGTCCGGCATGCGGCTCGATGCCGTTCTTGGCGGCCAGCGCGGCCATGTCGACGATGCGGCGCAGTTCAACCGCGACCTGCTCGCCCTCGGCATGGGCATATTCGCCCGTGTGGAATTCCACGACCGGGGCGCCCAGCTTCATCGCCGCTTCGATCTGGCGCGGCTCGGGGGCGATGAACAGGCTGACCCGGATGCCCGCGTCCGACAGGCGCGCGACGATCGGGGCGAGGCGGTTGTGCTGCCCCGCCGCGTCGAGGCCGCCCTCGGTCGTGCGCTCCTCGCGCCGCTCGGGCACGATGCAGGCGGCATGCGGGCGGTGGCGCAGCGCGATTTCGAGCATCTCGTCGGTCGCGGCCATTTCGAGGTTGATCGGCAGCCCGGTGGCCGAGGCCACCCGCTCCAGATCCTCGTCGCGGATATGGCGCCGATCCTCGCGCAAGTGCACGGTGATGCCGTCACCCCCGGCCTGCGCCACGATCTGCGCGGCGCGGGCCGGATCGGGATGCTCGCCGCCGCGTGCGTTGCGGATGGTGGCGACATGGTCGATATTGACGCCGAGGCGCAGGCGGGAAGGGGTGAGGACGTTCATGCGCTCATCCTGGACAGAACGGAGGATCGGGCCTTCAAGCCGTTTACGGCTGGGCGCGGCTGCCGGGCTTGACCGCCGGGGTGGCGGCCAGTTCGGGCGGCAGTTCGTCTGGCGCGTACGTCGGGAAGTTGAGCGCCACCAGCGGGAAGAACGGTACGCCGAGGTCCACCGCACCGGCGGAGCGGTCGATCAGCGAGGCCGCCGCGATCACTTCGCCGCCGGCTTCCTCGATCGCCTTTATGGCTTCGCGGCTGGAGAGACCGGTGGTCACTACGTCCTCGACCATCAGCACCTTGTCGCCGGGTTCCAGGCTGAAGCCGCGGCGCAGTTCGAACGTGCCGGTCGGGCGCTCGACGAACATCGCGTCGACCTGAAGGGCGCGGCCCATTTCCTGGCCGATGATGACCCCGCCCATCGCGGGCGAGACGACCTTGGTGATGGCCTTGCGAATATCGTGCGGGAGTTTTGCCGCGATCGCGACAGCGAGTCGTCCGGCGCGGTCGGGGTTCATCAGAACCCGTGCGCACTGGAGATAGTAAGCGCTGTGCCGACCCGAGGAAAGCAGGAAATGCCCTTCAAGCAAGGCCTTGCTGGCGCGGAACTCGGCGAGGACTTCTTCTTCCTGCATCGGAGGTATTCCTTTGGTGCAATTTGCATGTGTTCTGGCGGGGTGCGAGGACCCCATGCGTCAAAAATCCCCTAGAGGCGCTTGAGACAGGCGGCAAGGCCGCGTATAGCCCCTTGTCAACGGGGGCAAAAAGCCTCCGAAATAGGGGTGCGCGCTTGGGAGGCGACTCACTTGCGCGATCATAAGAAAACGGAAGCGCTGTAACCATGATATTGGGCAAAACCGTTCTTACTTTGGGCGAGTCTGCGAAGGCCGTCGGTCGGTATTTCGTTGCAGCCATGGCGTTTTCGTCAAGTCTGGCAATCACTTCCGCAATCGCGGCGCCCGCCGCCGAGGCCGTTCCCGCAGCGGGCTACACGCCGATGAAGCCAACGCCGGGCATCGGCATGCCGGTGGAAGGCGGAATCGGCCTCCAGCAGCAATATTCCAAGCTTGGCGAATATGGCGAGTGGATCCACGACGGCGTGCTGATGCCGATCATCACGGTCATCACGCTCTTCGTGCTGCTGCTGATCATCATCATCGCGGTGCGGTTCAACCGCCGGGCCAATCCGGTGGCTTCGAAGACCAGCCACAACACCATTCTCGAAGTGGTGTGGACGCTGGTTCCGGTGCTGATCCTGATCGGCATCGCGGTCCCCTCGATCGATCTCATCGCCAAGCAGTACAAGCCCGCTCCCAAGGGTGCGCTGACCATCAAGGTCACCGGCAACCAGTGGTTCTGGACTTACGGCTACCCCGACAACGGCGACTTCGAGGTCGTCTCGAACATGCTCAACCTGCCCGGCCAGCCGACCATCAACAACGGCGTGCGCGAGGTAGGTTCCAAGCCCTGGGACGGCCCCTCGCACCTTGAGGTGGACAACCGCATGGTGGTGCCGGTGGGCGAGCCGATCCGGCTCCAGATCACCGCCGCCGACGTGATCCACTCGTTCGCGGTGCCCTCGCTGTGGTTCAAGCTCGACGCCGTGCCCGGCCGCATCAACGAGAAGGTGCTGCTGGTCGAGAAGCCGGGCGTCTACTACGGCCAGTGCTCCGAACTCTGCGGCGCAAAGCACGGCTACATGCCGATCGCGGTCGAGGCGCTGCCCCGCGCGCAATATGACGCCTGGGTCCTGACCCATGCCGGCGGCGTGATCGACGGCCAGAAGCCCGCTGCCGCAGCAGCAACAGTCGCGGCCCCTGCCGCAGTCGCCACGGAAGCAGCGTCAGAGGCCCCGGCCGCCGATGCTACTGCCGCAGCTACCGCCGAATAAGCGCGAATCGAAGGACAGGGCCTCTACCATGGCAACCACCGTTCCCGAGCATTTCCAGGGCAATGTGGATCACCACGCCCACACCGATCACGACCATAAGCCGAGCTTCTTCGCGCGCTGGTTCATGTCCACCAACCACAAGGACATCGGCACGATGTACCTGATCTTCGCGATCTTCGCGGGGATCATCGGCGGTGCCTTCTCCGGCATGATGCGCGTCGAGCTGGCCGAACCGGGAATCCAGTATCTGGATATCTTCGCCCGCTGGTTCGGTGCGACCAACCCGGACTTCAACTCGACGCTGCACGTCTGGAACGTGCTCATCACCGCCCATGGGTTGATCATGGTGTTCTTCATGGTCATGCCGGCGATGATCGGCGGGTTCGGCAACTGGTTCGTGCCACTGATGATCGGCGCGCCGGACATGGCTTTCCCGCGCATGAACAACATCTCGTTCTGGCTGACCGTGGCGGGCTTCATCTCGCTGTTGTGCTCCGCCTTCGTGCCCGGCGGCACGGGTCTCGGCGCGGGGACCGGCTGGACGGTCTATGCCCCGCTCTCGACCAGCGGCTCGCCCGGACCCGCGGTAGACTTCGGCATCTTCGCGCTGCACCTTGCCGGTGCCGGCTCGATCATGGGCGCGATCAACTTCATCACCACGATCTTCAACATGCGTGCCCCCGGCATGACCATGCACAAGATGCCGCTGTTCGTGTGGTCAGTGCTCGTCACCGCCTTCCTGCTGCTGCTCTCGCTGCCGGTCCTGGCCGCCGCGATTACCATGCTGCTGACCGACCGTAATTTCGGCACCACCTTCTTCGACCCCTCGGGCGGCGGCGATCCGGTGCTTTACCAGCACCTGTTCTGGTTCTTCGGCCACCCCGAAGTCTACATCATGATCCTGCCGGGCTTCGGCATCATTTCGCAGATCGTTTCGACTTTCTCGAAGAAGCCGGTGTTCGGTTACCTCGGCATGGCTTACGCGATGGTCGCGATCGGCGTGGTCGGCTTCATCGTCTGGGCGCACCACATGTACGCCACCGGCATGTCGGTGAACACGAAGATGTATTTCACCGCCGCCACCATGGTCATCGCGGTGCCGACCGGCATCAAGATCTTTTCGTGGATCGCGACGATGTGGGGCGGTTCGGTGGAGTTCAAGAGCCCGATGGTCTGGGCGATCGGCTTCATCTTCCTCTTCACCGTCGGCGGCGTGACCGGCGTGGTCCTGGCCAACGGCGGCGTCGACGACGTGCTGCACGACACCTACTACGTCGTGGCGCACTTCCACTACGTGCTTTCGCTGGGTGCGGTGACGGCGCTCTTCGCCGGGTTCTACTACTGGTTCCCGAAGATGAGCGGCCGCATGCACTCCGAGTTCCTCGCGCACGTCCATTTCTGGATCTTCTTCATCGGCGTGAACATGATCTTCTTCCCGATGCACTTCCTCGGGCTGCAAGGCATGCCGCGCCGCTATCCGGACTATGCCGAGGCCTACCAGCACTGGAACCACGTCGCGACGATCGGCTACATGGTCATGGCGACCAGCCTCGTCGTGTGGCTGATCAACATGATCTATGCCTACACGGCAGGCCGCAAGGCCGAGGACAGCTACTGGGGCGAAGGTGCCACGACGCTGGAATGGACGCTGTCCAGCCCACCGCCGTACCACCAGTTCGAGACGCTTCCGGTCATCGAGGAAGCCGCGCACCACTGATCCCATGCGCCGTCCCGGCGGATCGCCGGGGCGGCGCCCGATTCGCAAGGTCCTCGCTTTTCGGGGCCTCGTGGGTGTAAGGGGCCACCATCATGACGACAACGAGTCCCTCCCAAACCGCTTTCCTGCCCGCCGACTGGCGCGATCTACTGGCGCTGACCAAGCCGCGTGTGATGAGCCTGGTGATCTTCACCGGCCTCTGCGGATTGCTCGCCGCGCCTGAGCGAATTCATCCGGTTATTGCTTTCACCGCGATCCTCTGCATCGCCATGGGGGCGGGCGGTGCCGCCGCGCTCAACCAGTGGTGGGAGGCCGATCTCGACGCCGGGATGAAGCGCACGGCCAATCGCCCGCTGCCGCAGGGCCGACTCGACCGCACTACCGCGCGCGACTTCGCGGGCGTGCTCTGCGCGGTCTCGGTCTTCCTGATGGGCTTTGCGGTCGGCTGGCTGCCCGCCGCGATCCTGGCGATCTCGATCATCTACTATTCGGTGATCTACACGATCTGGCTCAAGCCGCGGACGCCGCAGAACATCGTCATCGGCGGCGGTGCCGGGGCCTTCCCGCCGCTGATCGGCTGGGTGGCGGTGACCGGCCATGTCACGCTGATGCCGGTCCTGCTTTTCGCGATCATCTTCTTCTGGACCCCGCCGCACTTCTGGGCGCTCGCGCTGTTCGTGAAGAGCGACTATGCCAAGGTCGGCATTCCGATGATGCCGGTCGTCGCGGGCGAGAAGGCGACGCGCCATCAGATCCTGATCTACGCCGTGCTGCTGCTGCCGCTTTCGGTGCTGCCGTGGTGGATCGGCGGAACCGGCGCGATCTACGGAATTTCCGCCCTGGTGCTGTCCTCGCTGTTCCTGGCGCTTTCCATCCGTGTCGGCCTGCGCGAGCGCAGCGGCGAGGACGACGCCATGAAGCCGGAAAAGCAGCTTTTCGCCTATTCGGTGCTCTACCTCTTCGCGCTTTTCGCGGTGCTGGTGGTGGATCGCTTCATCGTCCTTTGAAAGATCGCAGCATGAACGAAGCCAAGTCGTCCGATCCCAGAACCCCCGAGCAGATTCGCCGCAGTCGCAATCGGGTTCTGGCGCTCAGCCTGGCAGGCTTCGTGGTGCTGGTGTTCCTGATCTCGATCGCGAAGATGAGCTGATGGCCGAGGCCCCCGCCCTAGCTGTGCCCATCTCGCGCCGCAGCAACCGGCGCGTCGCTTTCATCGCCCTGTCGATGGCTCTGCTGATGCTGGGCCTCGGCTATGCCTCGGTTCCGCTCTACCGCATGTTCTGCCAGGTGACCGGCTACGGCGGGACCACCCAGCGTGCCGACGAAGCCAAGGCGGCGGGCGTGAAGGTGACCGACAAGACCATGTCGATCCGCTTCGACGCCAATGTCGAGCGCGGCATGCCGTGGCAGTTCAAGCCGCTCCAGCGCACTGACACGGTGACCATCGGCGAGCGTGACATGGCGCTTTTCTGGGCCAAAAACGATTCCGACAAGGTCATCACCGGCACCGCCAGCTTCAATGTCGAGCCGGAGCAGGCCGCGCGCTACTTTAACAAGATCCAGTGCTTCTGCTTCACCGAGCAGACGCTCCAGCCCGGCGAAGCGGTAAAGATGCCGGTGATCTACTACGTCGATCCGGCGATCCTGAACGATCCCGACAACAAGGACGTGGAGCAGATCACCCTCAGCTATACGTTCCACGTCACCAGCATCTCGGATGCAAAGACGCTGGACCACGGCGGCACGGGCGGTTAAGTCCCGGTACGGGATACAAATCACGGGGGGAGCATTACCCCACCGGAAGAATCGAACACGGAAGTCGAGAACGGGGACGAAGGCACCATGGCCGGTACAAAGAATCACGATTATCACATTCTTCCGCCGGACATCGCGCCGCTGGCGACCACCATCGGTGCCCTGACATTCACGTCGGGCATGGTCCTGTTCATGCATGACATGGCGGGCGGCAAGTTCGTGCCCTGGCTGGGCCTGGCGATCCTGCTGGCCTCGATGTTCATGTGGTTCTCGAAGATCATCAAGGAAGCCCATGCGGGCGACCACACGCCGGTGGTGCAGCTTCACCAGCGCTATGGCATGATCCTGTTCATCGCTTCCGAAGTGATGTTCTTCGTCGGCTGGTTCTGGGCCTTCTTCGATTTCTCGCTGTTCCCCTCGACCCTTGCGGAAGCGGTCGGCGGGCAGTGGCCGCCCAAGGCGATCGAGGCGGTGATGGACCCGTTCGACCTGCCGCTGCTCAACACGCTGATCCTGCTGTGCTCTGGCACAACCGTCACCTGGGCGCACCACGCGCTTATCCACGGTGACCGCGAGGGGCTGAAGAAGGGCCTCTGGGCGACGATCCTGCTCGGCCTGCTGTTCTCGTGCATCCAGGCTTACGAGTACATCCACGCCCCGTTCCCGTTCGGCCAGAACACCTACGGTTCGGCCTTCTACATGGCGACCGGCTTCCACGGCTTCCACGTCATCGTCGGCACCATCATGCTGATCGTCTGCCTGAAGCGCGCCTACAACGGCGACTTCACCCCGCGCCAGCACTTCGGTTTCGAGGCGGCGGCCTGGTACTGGCATTTCGTCGACGTGGTCTGGCTGTTCCTGTTCGTCGCCATCTACGTCTGGGGCGGCTGGGGTTATCCGACGCATTGAGGCGTTCACGATCGACGTTCGAAAAGAGGGCAGCCGGGCCAACCGCGTCTGCCCTCTTTCGCTTTCAACGAGTCGAGGAAGAGAGATGCGCCGAATTCCCGTCCTCGCCACGCTGCTGGTCCTAGCCGCAGTAGGCCTGATGATCGCGCTCGGCTTCTGGCAGCTCGATCGCCTCCGCGAGAAAAAGGCGCTGCTCGCGCACTATGCGGCGGCGCAAAATCTTGCCCGCGAAGTCGACTGGCCGCGCGATGCCGGGGGGCAGGAGGACCTGCTCTATCGCCATGCCCGGCTCGATTGCGTGGCCGTTGCCGGTCATTCGAGCATTGCCGGACGCAACGCCAGAGGCGAATCGGGCGCCGCGCAGACGGCCGACTGCACTCTCGCGGACGGTGCGCGGGCGCTCGTCGTCCTTGGCTGGTCGCGGCTGCCGACGGCGGCGGGGGGCTGGTCGGGCGGCGAGGTCCACGGCGTGATCGCGCCGGGGCCGCGGCTGGTGGCCTCGCCGCCGCTCGCCGGGCTGGACGCCAACGCCGTTCCCGACCCCGCCGACATTCCGAACAATCACTTCGCCTATGCGATCCAGTGGTTCGTTTTCGCGGCTACGGCGCTGGTGATCTATGCGTTGGCGCTGAGGAAGCGGCGCGCATCCTGAGCCGTGTTCCGGCATTTCACTTCGCGGGGCTTTAGGAATTGTTCTTGCCAAACCCCAACGACAGGCTTTTCATTTCGCGCCCCTGCGGCTAACCGCGCGGGTCATGGACTACATCAGCACCCGCGGCAGCGCACCGGCGCTCGACTTCGAAGGCGCCACGCTCGCCGGTCTCGCATCCGACGGCGGCCTCTATGTGCCGCGTGAATGGCCGCGCTTCTCGGCCGAAGAGATCGCCGCCATGGCGGGCCTGCCTTATGCCGAGCTGGCCGCGAAGATCATGTTCCCCTTCGTCGAGGGCAGCCTGACGTATGACCGTCTGCTGGAACTGACCACGCAGGCTTACGGTCGCTTCGCCCACAAGGCGGTGACGCCGCTGAAGCAGCTCGACGAGCAGCAGTGGGTGCTGGAACTGTTCCACGGCCCGACGCTGGCGTTCAAGGACGTGGCGCTGCAACTGCTGGGCCTGCTGTTCGAGGAGTTTCTCGGCCGTTCGGAGCGTAATCTGACCATCGTCGGCGCGACCTCGGGCGACACCGGCTCGGCCGCGATCGACGCCGTGGCTGGCCGCGCCAAGGTTGATATCTTCATGCTGCACCCCAAGGGCCGCGTGTCCGACGTGCAGCGCCGCCAGATGACCACGGTGCTGGCGCCCAACGTCCACAACATCGCCATCGACGGCTCGTTCGACGACGCGCAGGCCACCGTGAAGCGCATGTTCAACGACAAGGCGATGACCGATCGCTTCGCCATCGGCGCGGTGAACTCGATCAACTGGGCGCGTCTGATGGCGCAGGTGGTCTATTACTTCGCCGCCGGGCTCCAGCTGGGCGCGCCGCACCGCAAGGTCGCCTTCTCCGTGCCGACCGGCAACTTCGGCGACGTCTTCGCCGGCTATGTCGCCGCGCAGATGGGCCTGCCGGTCGAGAAGCTGATCGTCGCCACCAACGTCAACGACATCCTCCACCGCGCATTGGCCGAGGGCGACTATTCGCAGGGCACCGTCACGCCGACCGCCGCGCCGTCGATGGACATCCAGGTCTCGTCGAACTTCGAACGCCTGCTGTTCGACCTGAACGGTCGCGACGGCAAGGCGCTGGCCGAGCAGATGGCCGGGTTCGAGGCGACCAAGGCCATGCAGCTCACCAATGCGCAGCGTGAAGGCGCTTCCGCACTGTTCACCTCGGCGCGCACCGATGCCGACGAGATGGCGCAGGCCATCCGCTGGGCCTGGGAGAATTGCGGCGAGCTGATCGATCCGCACACCGCCTGCGGCCTCTTCGCAGCCCGCACTGCCGGGATCAATGCGAGCATTCCGGTCGTCACGCTGGCGACTGCGCATCCCGCGAAGTTCCCCGACGCGGTCGAACGCGCCACCGGCCAGCGCTCGGGCCTGCCCGCGCGCGTCGGCGACCTGTTCGAGCGTGAAGAGAAGTGCGTCGAACTGACTGGCGACTACGATTCGATCGCCACCTTCGTGGCCCAGCATGCGAGCCCGAAGATCTGATGGCACGCCTGGAAACCCAACCCGTCATTCTCGCCGGAGAGGGCTGGGACGATTACGGCCTTGTCGACTCGGGCCATGGCCGCAAGCTGGAGCGCTATGGCGACTACCGCTTCGTGCGCCCCGAACCACAGGCGATGTGGACCCCGCGCCTCGAAAACTGGGACGCGCACGGCGAATTCGTGCCCGGCTCGGACGAGGACGGCGGCGGCAGGTGGCTGTTCGACAAGCCGGTGCCGCGCGAAGGCTGGCCGCTGGCGTGGAACGAAGTCAGCTTCACCGCGCAGTGCACCCCGTTCCGCCATCTCGGTTTCTTCCCGGACATGGCGCCGGTGTGGGACTGGATGCGCGAAATGCTCGCGGACAAGGCCGACGCCAATACGCTGAACCTGTTCGGCTATACCGGGGTCGGCACGCTGGCGCTGTCGGCGCATGGCCCGGTCACGCATGTCGATGCCTCGAAGAAGTCGGTCGGTCAGGCGCGAGAGAACGCGGCGCTGGCGGGGCTGGAGGATCGCCCGGTCCGCTGGCTGATCGACGATGCCGCCAAGTTCACCGCGCGCGAAGTGCGCCGGGGCAAGCGTTACGACGGCATCATCCTCGATCCGCCGAAGTTCGGTCGCGGCCCCACGGGCGAGACATGGCGTCTGGAGGAGAACCTGCCCGGCCTGCTCGCCGATTGCCGCCAGCTTCTGGATGGCGACAGCAAGTTCCTGTTCCTGACCGTCTATGCCGTGCGCATGTCCTCGCTGGCGCTGGCCGGGCTGATGGAAGAACTGTTCCGGGATCTGCCCGGCACCATCGAGCACGGCGACCTCTCGGTGCGGGAAGACGTCCTTCGACAAGCTCAGGATGAGCGGGAAGGCCGCCTGCTGCCGACAGCAATTTTCGCGCGCTGGCGCAATAACGGCTAAAGGCGCGCTCCATGACCGATTCGCTCACTCTCGAAGTCGCCGATTTCGAACACGATGTTCTCACCGGGATCTACTCGGAAGAGACCGGCAAGCCGCAGCCGCTGCGCTTTACCATTCAGGTCTCGATGAAGCCGATCGACCGCTACACGCCCGATACGCCGCTGACCGAGAGCAAGAACTATATGGACCTCAAGTTCGCGGCCAGTGATGCGCTGCCGCAGGGCGTCCATTTCAAGCTGATCGAGGCGGTGGCCGATCACGTCTGCGAGACGCTGTTCCTGCAGGACGCGCGGATTACGGCGGTGACGGTGAAGATCGTCAAGCTCGCCATCGCCGAGGCGGGCGAGAAGATCGGCATCACGCTCACCCGGCAGCGCCGCTGAGCCATGATCCTGCGCGTCGGACCTCTGGCGGACGATCCGCTCGATGCCGCCGCGCAGTTCCATGCCGACATCCTGCCGCAGGCGCGCGCGCTGTTGAGACAGGACGATGATCTGACGCTGGTGTTCGCGCCGGGCGGCCACGAGCACCATGGCTGGCGTCTGGCCGTGGTTCAGGCGCTCGCGCGAGACCATGCGCCGCGCCGCGTCAATGCCGTTGCAGGGGCGTCCGAGCAAGCCGTTGTCGCTGCCGCCGACTGGCTGACCCTGGCCCAAGGCATAACCGGCCAATACCTTCGGCTTGATGGGCAGGACGCGGGGAGCGTGCTATAGCGGCAGCAATGAGCACTGCATCGCCCCTCGTGGACCAGTTCCGGCGTCGCATCACCTACTTGCGGCTTTCGGTGACCGATCGGTGCGATCTGCGCTGTGCCTATTGCATGCCCGAACGCATGACCTTCCTGCCGAGGAAGGACGTGCTCACGCTGGACGAACTGCACCGGCTGTCGCTGGGCTTCATCGCGCGCGGCATTACCAAGCTGCGCCTCACCGGCGGGGAGCCGCTGGTCCGGCGGGACATGATCGAACTGGTCCGCGCGCTTGGCCGTAAGTTAGGTGATGGTCTCGAAGAACTAACTCTCACCACCAATGGCACCCGGCTTGCCGAATTTGCCGACGACCTGTTCGCCGCCGGAGTCCGGCGCATCAACGTCTCGCTCGATACGCTCGATCGCGGCCGCTTCGAGACGCTGGCCCGCCGCGATTCGCTGCCGCAGGTGCTGGACGGGCTGGCGGCGGCCAAGGCGGCGGGGCTGAAGGTCAAGATCAACACCGTCGCCCTGAAAGGCATCAACGAGAGCGAAATTCCCGAGATCGTCGCCTGGACCCATGCGCAGGGCTTCGATGCCACGCTGATCGAGGTCATGCCGCTGGGCGAAGTCGAGGAAGATCGCTTCGATCATTACCTGCCGCTCTCGGCGGTGCGCAAGGATCTCGAAAGGCGCTGGCAACTGACGCCGAGCGGGCATCGCACCGGCGGCCCCGCGCGCTACTTCGACGTGGCCGAGACCGGCGGCAGACTGGGCCTCATCACCCCGCTCACGCAGAACTTCTGCGAGGGCTGCAATCGTATCCGGGTGACGGCGACGGGGCGGCTCTATGCCTGCCTCGGCGGTGACGAGCAGGTGGACTTGCGCGCCGCTCTGCGTAGCGACGACCCTGAGGCGGCGCTCGACCGGGCGCTGGACACGGCGATGCGGATCAAGCCCGAACGCCACCATTTCGCCATCGACCGCGCCGGGGCGCAGCCTGCGCTGGCGCGCCACATGTCGATGACCGGCGGCTGATCCATGGCGCTCACTCTCGTTTTTCTGGGCAGGCTGGAAGACCTTGCCGGAGCGGGCTCGCGCGAAGTGGCGCTTGTCCCTTCGCTGGCGGCGGTCATCGCCGGGCTGGAGCCTGAGCTTGCCGAGGCCCTGCGCGGGCCGCGCATTCGTTATGCGGTGAACGGAACCCTCGTGCAGGGCGAGGCACCGCTTGCCGATGGCGATGAGATCGCGTTCCTCCCACCGGTTTCGGGAGGCTGAAGTGTCCGGCGACGCCCTGCTGCTCACCGAACCGTTCGACCCCGCCGAAGCCCTGCGGCGTTTTACCGTGGACCTGCCGCAAGCGGGCGGCATCGTCAGTTTTTTGGGGCAGGTGCGTGAGGGCGGCGGGGTGGAGGCGCTCGAACTCAGCCACTATGCGCCGCTGACCTTGCCGGCGATGCAGGAACTGGCCGGGCGCGTGCGCGAGCGCTGGTCGCTCGACGGGCTGCTGGTGATCCACCGCAGTGGCGTGATGGTGCCGGGCGAGCCGATCGTGCTGGTCGCCGCTGCCGCTCGGCATCGGCGCGACGCCTTTGCCGCCGCCGATTACGCGATGGACCATCTCAAGAGCGAATCGTGGTTCTGGAAGCGCGAGAAAGTCGCCGGGGAATGGCGCTGGATCGAGCCGCGCACCCAGGACATCGAGGATCTCGCCCGCTGGGCGTGAAAAGAAAAGGGCGCAGCCGGTATCCCCGGCCGCGCCCCTACCCTCAGTTCGGCGTATCCAGTTCGTTGCCGGTCAAGGTCACGACATGGAGCAGGTTAGTCGAACCCGGCACACCGAAGGGCACGCCTGCCAGCGCCACCAGACGGGTGCCCGCAGCGCCGAAGCCGTGGCGCAGCGCCATGCGCTTGCCCTTGGCGATCATCTCCTCGAAGCTGCCGATGTCCTTGGTGATGACATTGTGCGCGCCCCACAGCAGGGCGAGGCGGCGGGCGGTCTTCTGCGAGGGGGTGAGCACCAGCATTGGCGCGGCGGGCCGCTCGCGGGCGACGCGGCGGGCCGAGCCGCCCGAGCCGGTGAAGACGATGATGCCCTCGATCGGCAGAGTATCGGCAATCGTCGCGCAGGAGGCCGAGAGCGCGTCGGCGGTCGTGGCGTCGGGCGGGGTCTGGGTGAGGTGGATGCGCTCGCGGTAGGTGGAGTCGGTCTCCACTTTCACGGCGATGCGGTCCATGATCGTCACCGCTTCGACCGGCCACTGGCCTGCCGCCGTCTCGGCCGAGAGCATCACCGCGTCGGCGCCGTCATAGACGGCATTGGCAACGTCGGAGACCTCGGCGCGGGTCGGGGAGGGGCTGGTGATCATCGATTCCAGCATCTGCGTGGCGACCACGACCGGCTTGCCGATGGCGCGCGTCTTGGCGATGATGTGCTTCTGGATCGGCGGCACTTCCTCGGGCAGCAGTTCCACGCCGAGATCGCCACGCGCGACCATGATGCCGTCCGAGAGCTCGATGATCCCGTCGATGGCATCCACCGCGGCGGGCTTCTCGATCTTCGACATCAGCGCGCAGGCCCCGCCGATCAGGCGGCGGGCCTCGGCCACGTCCTCGGGACGCTGGACGAACGACAGGCCGATCCAGTCCGCGCCCTGCTCTACCGAGAAGGCGAGATCGCGGCGGTCCTTGTCGGTCAGCGCAGGCACTGGCACGATGGCGTCGGGCACGTTCACGCCCTTGCGGTCGGAAATGAAGCCGCCGACTTCGGCGGTGCAGAGGATCGAATCGGCTTCCGGCTTGATGACCACGAGGCGCAGCTTGCCGTCGTCGATCAGCAGGCGCTGGCCCTTCTGCAAGATGCCGAAGAGTTCCGGATGCGGCAGGCAGACGCGATTTTCGTCACCGGGCGCGGGATCGCGGTCGAGCGTGAAGTGGGCGCCGTGGCGGATGAAGACCTTGCCTTCCGCGAAAGTGCCGACGCGCAGCTTCGGGCCTTGCAGATCGCAGAGGATCGCGACCGGGCGCATCAGGTCCTTCTCGACCGCGCGGATGTTGGCGATGGTTTCGCGGTGGGTATCGTGGTCGCCGTGGCTCATGTTGACGCGGAAGGCGTCGGCCCCGGCCTTGAGCAGCTTGGCGATCGTCTCCTTGTCGCGACTGGCGGGGCCGAGCGTGGCGAGAATCTTCACCTTGCGCTGGCGCTTGATCCCGCGATGGTGCGGCGAACGGCGAAACGGAGGGGTGGTTGCCAAAATCTGTCTGCCTCTCTTTCGATATTTTGGAGTCGTATGGCAAAGGCATCATGACAAACCAAGGACGATTGGCAGAAATATGAACGAAAACGATCAGATCGATCAGCTTGACGACGCCGTGGCCGCCGCCGCGTTCCGCAGGCTCGTGCGTCACCTCCAGCACCGTCACGATGCGCAGAACATCGACCTCATGGGGCTGGCCGGTTTCTGCCGCAATTGCCTGGCCGACTGGATTCGCGATGCGGGCTTCGAAGGCGACAGGGCGGCTGCGCGCGAAGTGATCCACGGTATGCCGTTCGACGCATGGAAGCGGGCCTACCAGACCGAGGCGACGCCGGAACAGCTGGCGCGGATGGAGGAAAGCCTGAAGAAGAACGGCGACGGGCATTGAAGACCCGCTGCGAAGCTCGCGGGTATCAGGAACTCGCGAGCTTCATGATGACAAGTCCGGCGAGGATCAGTCCGGCGGCGGCGAGGCGCATGGCGCTGGCCGTCTCGCCCAGCACGACGATTCCGAACAGAAAAGCGCCCAGCGCGCCGATCCCGGTCCAGACCATGTAGGCAGTGCCCAGCGGCAGCACGCGCATCGACCAGGACAGCAGGCCGAAGCTGGCCAGCATCGCCAGGAGCGTGATGACGCTCGGCCAGAGCCGTGTGAAGCCTTCCGACTGCTTCATCGCCGAAGCCCAGACGACTTCAAACAGTCCGGCGATGACGAGAACGATCCAGGGTATGGCAGCAGGTGGGGCGGCAGGCATTCGGGGCAACCTTCTTCTTCAAGCGGGTTGCCGGGCCGTCCCGGTCTTGAAGCTCCGCCGCACTTCGATCCTGAGGCGGAGGCGGGAACGTGGTCGCCGCCGGAGCGTCATAGGCAAAGGGGGCGAAAGAGGCAATCCGGCGACTTTTCCCGTTCTACGCACAGGATTTCCACAGGCTGCCGCTTTGCCCGAATCCGGGACTGCCGCTATCAGCGCCCGCCATACCGATTCACACGATATTTTTCCGGAGCATTACCCGATGGCCGAAACCACCGACGATCGCCTGCGCCTGCTGATCGAGCGCGTCGAGCGCCTCGAAGAAGAAAAGAAGGGCATCTCGGACGACATCCGCGACGTCTACAACGAGGGCAAGGCGGTCGGCTACGACGTCAAGATCATGCGCCAGATCGTCCGCATCCGTAAGATGAAGCCGGACGACCGCCGCGAAATGGACATGCTGCTCGACACCTACAAGACCGCTCTCGGCATCGACTGAGGACGCGTTTCGGGAAATGCCTTTCGGGGCATTTCCCGGCGCCTGACTGCCCGTCACCGGGCGGTTGCCCTGGGGTGCCGCGCTGTTGTAAGGCGCCCTCCGCACTACTTGGCGCATATCATTCACCCGGACTCGCGAACCTGCGGCGCAGGCGCACGAGCGGAGCAAGAGCGGACCCATGGCAGGCCATTCCAAATTCAAGAACATCATGCACCGCAAGGGTGCACAGGATAAGAAGCGCTCGGCGCAGTTCAGCAAGCTCAGCCGCGAAATCACCGTGGCCGCCAAGATGGGCATGCCCGATCCCGACATGAACCCGCGCCTGCGCGCCGCCGTCAACGCGGCCAAGGCGCAGTCGATGCCCAAGGACAACATCCAGCGCGCCATCGACAAGGCGAGCAAGGGCGATGCCGAGAACTACGAGGAAGTGCGCTACGAGGGTTACGGCCCCGGCGGCGTCGCTCTCATCGTCGAGGCGCTGACCGACAACCGCAACCGCACCGCGACCAACGTGCGCACGGCGTTCTCCAAGAACGGCGGCAACCTAGGCGCCTCTGGCGCGGTCTCGCACGGGTTCGAGCGCCTCGGCCTGATCGAGTACCCCGCCAGCGTGGGTGACGAGGACAAGGTCCTCGAAGCTGCCATCGAAGCCGGTGCCGACGATGTCGAGAGCGACATGGGCGACGGCGACGAGAACCCCGGTAGCCACCAGATCTGGGTTTCGGTCGATTCGCTGCACGAAGTTGCCCGCGAGCTGGAAAAGGTTCTTGGCGAAGCCGAGGGCGTGAAGCTGGCGTGGAAGCCCAACCTCAGCGTCGATGTCGATGCCGACACCGCCGGCACGCTGATGAAGCTGGTCGATACTCTCGAAGACGACGACGACGTCCAGACCGTCTGGGGCAACTACGAGATCTCCGACGAAGTTATGGCCAAGCTCGGCTGAGCTGAAGCCATGATCATCATCGGGCTCGATCCGGGCCTGACCTGCACGGGCTGGGGCATTGTCGCCAAGAGCGGCAGCCGCCTCAGCCACGTCGCCAACGGGCAGATCCGCACTGATGCCAAGGCCGGAATGGCCGAGCGTCTGGTCGAGCTTGACGCGGCGCTGACCGACGTGATCCTCCTCCATCGCCCCGATGCGGGCGCGGTGGAGGAAGTCTTCGTCAACGTGAACCCGCAATCGACCCTGAAGCTCGGGCAGGCGCGCGGCGTCGCCATGCTGTCGATCGCGCGGGCCGGGCTGCCGGTGGCGGAATATTCCACCAAGGTCATCAAGAAGGCGCTGGTCGGCACCGGCGGCGCCGACAAGAAGCAGATTCAGCACATGCTCAAGGTGCTGCTGCCCGGCGTGAAGCTGGCGGGCGAGGATGCTTCGGATGCACTGGCTGTCGCCATTACCCATGCGAACATGCTGGGAAGCCATCGCTGATCGTTTTCGCGGATCAACAGGCCCGCGCCTAACGGGGCTGGCGCGGTGCAATTGTTCCTGCCATAGGAACAAACCATGATCGCCAAGCTTACAGGTCTGCTCGACGACACCGGCCCCGACTGGGCGATCATCGACGTGAACGGCGTCGGTTATCTCGTCCATTGTTCGGCGCGCACGCTCGACCATCTCGGCATCCGGGGGGACAAGGTCGTCGTCCATACCGAGATGCAGGTTTCCGAGACCGACCAGCGCCTGATCGGCTTCACCAGCGGGGCGGAGCGCAACTGGTTCCGCCTGCTGACGGCGGTGCAGGGCGTCGGTTCGAAAGTCGCGCTGGCGATCCTTTCGGCGCTAACCACCGAGGAATTGCAGCGCGCCTGCGCTGGCGGCGACAGCGCCATGGTCGCGCGCGCCAACGGCGTCGGGCCGAAGCTGGCCAGCCGTATCGTCAACGAACTCAAGGACAAGGCGGGCGGCATGCCGACCGTGCCGGGAGCGCCCGGCCTCGGAGCGGTGGCGGCGCCCGCCGGTTTCTCCAGCGCCGATGCCGTCTCCGCGCTCCAGAACCTCGGCTTCAAGCCCGCGGTCGCCACCATGGCGGTGGGCAAAGCGGTGGAAGAACTGGGCGAGGATGCGGGTCTGAACGACCTTGTCCGCGTGGCGCTGAAGAAGGCCGCGGGATGAATTTCGCTTTCACCCAAACACAACGTCATCCTGAACTCGTTTCAGGGTCCATTTCTCGTCAGACGCCGAGCCGATGACCGATAACCCTATCCTCACCTCCACCCGCCAGCCGGAGGACGCCGATGCGGCGCTGCGCCCCAAGACGCTGGCCGAATTCGTCGGGCAGGCGGCGGCGAAGGACAATCTTCGCGTGTTCATCGAAAGCGCCAAGTCGCGGCGCGAGGCGATGGATCATACGCTGTTCTTCGGCCCTCCCGGCCTCGGCAAGACCACGCTGGCGCAGATCGTCGCACGTGAGCTTGGCGTGGGTTTCCGCGCCACCAGCGGGCCGGTGATCGCCAAGGCGGGCGACCTTGCGGCGCTGCTGACCAACCTCGAACACGGCGACGTGCTGTTCATCGACGAGATTCACCGCCTCAATCCGGTGGTCGAGGAAGTGCTCTATCCGGCAATGGAGGACCGCGCGCTGGACCTCATCATCGGCGAAGGCCCTTCGGCGCGCTCGGTGCGGATCGATTTGCCGCCATTCACGCTGGTCGGTGCGACGACGCGGCAGGGCCTGCTCCAGACCCCGCTGCGCGACCGTTTCGGCATTCCCGTGCGGCTTCAGTTCTACACCGTGGAGGAGCTGGAAAAGGTCGTCACGCGCGGTGCCGGGCTGCTCGGTATCGGTATGGACAAGGGCGGAGCGACCGAGATCGCCCGCCGCGCGCGCGGTACTCCGCGCGTCGCGGGGCGCCTGATGCGCCGCGTGCGCGACTTTGCTCATGTCGCGGGCAGCGATGTCATCACTCGCGAGATCGCCGACGATGCCCTGACGCGGCTGGAAGTCGATTCCATCGGTCTCGACGCGCAGGACCGGCGTTACCTCAAGATGATCGCCGGGATCTACAAGGGCGGCCCCGTGGGCGTGGAGACGCTGGCCGCCGGTCTTTCCGAACCGCGCGATACGATCGAGGAAGTGATCGAACCCTACCTGATCCAGCTCGGCCTGATCGCCCGCACGGCACGGGGGCGTTGCCTCAACGATCACGGCTGGCAACACCTCGGCATGACACCGCCGAACGGCGGTCCCCAGGGCGGACTTTTCGATTCGGACGGCGACTGAACGGGCGTGATTTTCGCGCAACAAACTGTCGGGCGCGTTTACAGATGGCCCGCCCGATAGTCCCGCTTCGGTACAGCTTGTGTTTGCCCTTCGAAAACCGGCGTTTTTTCTGCGTCGGAGCTGTCGAATTCCGGGAAAAGCCATTGTTCCTTTAACCGCTCTCTGCGTTTGTTCGATTCAAGTCGGCTCCGATGTTTCCAACCGGGAATTGGCCGAGCAGAACGAAGAGAGAGACGATCATGTCGGTTCGGATGGCCCTCGCTAAATTGTCTGCCTGTGCAGCCGGCTGCGCCATCATCGGCGGCGGCGCGGTCCATGTCGCCGAGACGCAGAACACGACGGTCGAATACCGCAAGGTCAAGGTGGCCAAAGTCGCCAAGCCGGTGCGCCCGGCCAAGCGGCTGATCCCCAAGGATCCGCCGCGTGAGGTAAAGCGCGCGCGCCGCATCATCCAGCGTCCCGACGTCCCGCAGACGGCCTATGTGCCGCTGCCGCCCGCCTATGTCCCGCCTGCACCGGCCCCGGTCTATGCCGGTGGCGGCGGCGGTGCGCCGGCGGTGATCGGCGGGGGCGGCGGTGGTTTCGGCGGTTTCGGCGGGGGCTTCTTCGGAGGGTTCTTCGGCGGCGGCGGTTCGGGCGGCGGCAATGTCATCATTTCCTCGACGTCCAGCGGCGGCTCCACCTCGTCCTCGACCGGCGGGCTGACCACCACGGGCGGATCGACCTCCACGTCCAGCTCCACGGGCGGTCTGACGACGACCACCACCGGTGGTTCCACCTCGACTTCCAGTTCGACGGGCGGCCTGACCACCACGACGAGCACGGGCGGCATCACCTCGACGACGACGTCCTCCAGCTCGGGCGACGTTTCGACGAGCACGAGTTCGTCGAGTTCCACTTCGTCCTCTTCCTCGACCTCGTCGAGCACCTCCTCGTCGAGTTCGACATCATCCTCGACGTCGAGTTCCTCCTCGACTTCGACATCCTCGGGCGGGGGGCATCCGCCGCCGACCGATCCGCCGACCGACGTTCCGGCGCCGCCGATGCTGATCCTGTTCGGCGCCGCGGCTGCGGCGGTGGTCGGTCGCCAGCGGCTGGCCCGCAAGAAGTCCGTCTAGGCACGCACCAGCCCGCGGGCCGCGCATGGCGGCCGGGCTGGAGAAAGGGGTGAGCGTCGGGGGGCGCTCACCCCTTTTTCGTTTGTGACTGCAAAAGGCCTCATTTTCGTCGGCCCCGCGCAAGGAAAAACCCCGCCCCGCGCTAGGCGGGACGGGGTCTTCGTTAGCCGTTACGGCTGGTCGCTCAGGCGGCCAGCTTGCGCAGCACGTACTGCAGGATGCCGCCGTTGTTGAAGTATTCCACTTCGTTGGCGGTATCGATGCGGCACAGCGCGGTGAAGGTGAAGGTCGAACCGTCCGGACGGGTCACTTCGACTTCCACGTCCTGGCGCGGCTTGAGGCTGGCGACGCCCTTGATCGTGAAGGCGTCGTCGCCGGTCAGGCCCAGGGTCTGGCGGGTGTCGCCATCCTTGAACTGCAGCGGCAGCACGCCCATGCCGACCAGGTTCGAACGGTGGATACGCTCGAAGCTCTCGACGATCACGGCGCGGACGCCGAGCAGGTTGGTGCCCTTGGCCGCCCAGTCGCGCGACGAACCGGTACCGTATTCCTTGCCGGCCACGACCACCATCGGCGTGCCTTCGGCCTTGTACTTCTGCGCGACGTCGTAGACCGGCAGAACCTCTTCACCGAAGCGGCTCATGCCGCCTTCGATGCCGGGGACCATTTCGTTGCGGATGCGGATGTTGGCGAAAGTGCCGCGCATCATGACTTCGTGGTGACCACGGCGCGAACCGTAGGAGTTGAAGTCCGCCTTGGCGACCTGATGCTCCATCAGCCACTGGCCCGCCGGGCTGTCGGCCTTGATCGAACCGGCCGGCGAGATGTGGTCGGTGGTAATCGAATCGCCGAGGATCAGCAGGGGCTTCGCCTCGATGATGTCGTTCACCGGCGCCGGGGTCATTTCCAGGCCTTCGAAGTACGGCGGGTTGGCGACATAAGTCGAACCGGCGCGCCACGAGTAGGTTTCCGAACCGGTGACGTTGATCGCCTGCCAGTGCTTGTCGCCCTTGTAGACGTCGGCATAGCGGGCCTGGAACATCGGGCGGTCCATGCAGGTGGCCATGGTTTCGGCCACTTCGTTGTTGGTCGGCCAGATGTCCTTGAGGAACACGTCGTTGCCGTCCTTGCTGACGCCGATCGGGGTGGTGGTGAAGTCTTCCACCACGGTGCCCTTCAGAGCGTAGGCAACGACCAGCGGCGGCGAGGCCAGGAAGTTGGCGCGCACGTCCGGCGAGACGCGGCCTTCGAAGTTGCGGTTGCCCGAGATGACGGCGCTGGCGACCAGGCCGTTCTCGTTGATCGCCTTCGAGATCGGTTCCGCGAGCGGGCCCGAGTTGCCGATGCAGGTGGTGCAGCCGTAACCGACGAGGTTGAAGCCGATGTTGTCGAGGTGCGACTGCAGACCGGCCTTGTTCAGGTAGTCGGTGACGACCTGCGAACCGGGGGCGAGCGAGGTCTTGACCCAGGGCTTGGGCTTCAGGCCCAGCTCGTCGGCCTTCTTGGCGACGAGACCGGCAGCAACCAGCACGCTCGGGTTCGAGGTGTTGGTGCAGCTGGTGATGGCGGCGATCATGACGTCGCCGTCACCGATGTCGAAGTCCTTGCCTTCGACGGGGACGCGCTGGGCCGACTTCTTGTAGGTCTCGGCCATGTCCTTGTTGAACACGTCGTCGACGTCGGGAAGGGCAACCCAGTCCTGCGGACGCTTCGGGCCGGCGAGCGACGGCACGACGGTCGAGATGTCGAGTTCGAGGGTCGACGAGAAGATCGGATCGGCAGCGCCGGCTTCCATCCAGAAGCCCTGTTCCTTGGCATAGGCTTCGACGAGGGCGATCTGCTCTTCTTCACGGCCGGTGAGGCGCAGGTAGTCGAGCGTCTTGTCGTCGATGCCGAAGAAGCCGCAGGTGGCGCCGTATTCGGGAGCCATGTTGGCCAGCGTCGCACGGTCGGCCAGCGACAGCGAGGCAAGGCCGGGGCCGAAATATTCGACGAAGCGGCCGACCACGCCGTGCTTGCGCAGCATCGAGGTGCAGGTGAGCACGAGGTCGGTAGCGGTGACGCCTTCCTTCAGTTCGCCGGTGAACTTGAAGCCGACGACTTCGGGGATCAGCATCGAAACCGGCTGGCCGAGCATCGCGGCTTCCGCCTCGATGCCGCCGACGCCCCAGCCCAGCACGCCCAGGCCGTTGACCATGGTGGTGTGGCTGTCGGTGCCGACGCAAGTGTCGGGATAGGCAACCAGTTCACCGTTCTGGTCCTCGCTGGTCCACACCGACTTGGCGATGTTTTCCAGGTTCACCTGGTGGCAGATGCCGGTGCCCGGGGGAACCGCGTAGAAGTTGGCGAGCGACTTGGAGCCCCACTTGAGGAAGTCGTAACGCTCCATGTTGCGCTGGTATTCGATCTCCACGTTCTCTTCGAACGCCTTGGGGTGACCGAATTCGTCGACCATGACCGAGTGGTCGATGACGAGGTTCACGGGGACCAGCGGGTTGATCTTGCTGGTGTCGCCGCCGAGCTTGGCGATCGCGTCGCGCATCGCGGCAAGGTCGACCACGCAGGGCACGCCGGTGAAGTCCTGAAGCAGAACGCGCGCCGGGCGGTACTGGATTTCCTCACCGGTGGTGGGGTTCTTCTGCCAATCGACCACCGCCTGGACGTGGTCGGTCGAGACGGTGAAGCCGCCGTCTTCGAAGCGCAGCAGGTTTTCCAGCAGCACCTTCATCGAGAAAGGCAGGCGGCTGATGTCGCCGAGCTTCTCGGAAGCCTTCTTGAGGGAGTAGTAGGCGACGTTCTTGCCGCCGACGGTCATGGTGCTGCGGGTACCGAGCGTATCCTGTCCGACCTGGGTCATTTTGGGTATTATCCCCTTCTGTATGAGCCTGAAACGAAGGAAGCGCGGCTATTCCGAAACCGTCTAGCCCTGGTCCCGGAAATTATCGCCGTGCTGCATCGCGACAAGCGGATTCTTCGGCCCCGCCGATGCGCGCTCGCGGGCCTCAGGTCAAGGGGGGCATGCGTGGTGACTAGGACTCGGCTTTTGCGTTTCTTGCACCGGCCCAGCAGCCGATAACGATCAGTATCGCGCCAGCAACAGTGGCGAGATCGAGCCGCTCGGCGAACATCAGCCAGCCCAGCAGCGCGGCCCAGAGGAAGCCGGTATATTCGATCGGCAGCAGCACCTGGGTCTCGGCGCGGGCATAGCCCCAGGACAGGAACAGCAGGGCGGCGGTCGCCAGTGCCGCGCCGGCGAGGATCAGCAGCAGGCTGCCGCGATCCGGCATGACCGCGAGCCATGGCGAAAAAGCCAGGAAAATCAGCGTGACCAGCAGGTTCTGGAACTGCGCGATCTCGACCGGGCGGGCCAGCAGCGCCTGCTTGCGCTGGAGCACGAGATTGATCGCATAGAATACCGCGGAGAGCAGGACGGCCGCGGTGCCCTCGATCGCCTGTTCCGAATAGGCGCCCGATCCGAAGCGTCCGGCGGCGATCACCAGCACGCCGAGAATGCCGAGCAGCGAGGCGGCGACGGCGCGGGGGCGGATCGTTTCACCCAGCAGGAGCGCCGCGAAATAAAGCGCGATGATCGGGGAGATGAAGGAAATCGCGATTCCCTCGGCCATAGGAATTCGTACGAGGCCATAGAAAAACAGCGCGGCCATGGCCGAAGTGATCGCCGCGCGCAGGGCATGGACCTTGAGCACGGCGCGCGAGGGCACCGGGCGGCCCGCCATGAGCCAGAGCGGCAGCGTCAGCAGCGTGCCGAAGAGATTGCGAAGCAGCAGCGCCGTATAGACGCCCACTGCGAGTCCGGCGCCCTTGATCGTCGCATCCATGGCGCTGAACGTCGCGATCCCGGCCACCACCGCGAGGATCGGCAGCATCGCTGGGGAAGAGTCCGTTTGGGGGGCGGCAGCAGTGCTCATCAGGCCATGGCTCTCGCCGTCCGCGCCTGCCCGTGCAAGCGGGAATGCGGGCAATTCATCGCAGGGACAGGCGAAATCCTTGAAACAGGCGCTATATGGGGGCAAAGCGGGGCATCACCGGCAGCCGATTTTCCGCGGCTGCGTTTCCTCCCGGAACGAATTCCAGGCACTGCGGTGCATTACCAAGGGCAGGTCCAGACTAAGATGGCAGGTTTCATGAGGTTCGGTTGCAGCATGCTGGCGGTCGTGGCAGCAACAGGTCTCGCGGCGCAGCCGGTTCTCGCCCAGAAGACGGACGCGACGAAAACCGAGGCTGCGAAGAAGGCTAAGACGGTGTCCACGCCGACGTCGATCTTGCCGGCAACGCCGACGGCGCAGGCTTCTTCCAAGCCCGCTTCGAAGCCTGCCCAAACCTCTGGGCGTCCCGCCGTTCAGCCCGTGGTCCAGCCCAGTGCCGTGCCGACCGCCATTCCCACGGTCTCGAAGCCGGTCGTGCAGGATGTCCTGCTGGCCGAGCCGGTGATGTCGTGGTCGGTGGCCGATGCCAAGGCGCTGCTCGGCACGATCGAATATATCGGCAAGGAAGGCCTGATCCCGGGCGACTATCAGCCTGCGGCCCTGCGCGCCGCCATCGCCAAGGGCGAGGGCGACGAACTCGACGCGTTGGCGAGCCGCCTGTTCGGCTGGCTGATCGAGGACCTTCGCGACGGCCGCACGCCGATGAAGGCGCGCGTGCAGTGGTTCGCGGTCGATCCCGACCAGGACCTCAATCCCACCGCGCAGATCATGGCGCAGGCCCTGTCCGAGCACGACGTGGCGGGCGTGGTCGCCAGGCTGGCGCCGACCAATCCGGACTATGCCGCGCTCAAGGCCGATCTCAATGCCACGCCGATGGCGAACAAGGCCCGCCGCGCGCTGATCCAGGCCAATATGGACCGCTGGCGCTGGCTCGCCCGCGACCTCGGCGACGTTTATCTGATGACCAACATTCCCGAATTCCAGCTGCGCCTGGTGGTCCGGAACAAGATCATCCGCAGCTACAAGACCGTGGTTGGCAAGCCCGGCCGCACGGCAACGCCGCAGCTCGCCGAAACGGTCAGCGCCGTGGTGTTCAACCCGACCTGGACGGTGCCGCAGTCGATCGTGAAGGGCGAAGGTCTCGGCGCCAAGGTTCTGAGCAACCCCGGCTGGGCCAAGTCGGCGGGTTACAAGGCGACCAAGAACGCCGACGGCACGATCACCGTCGTCCAGCAGCCGGGCGCGACGAACTCGCTCGGCCTGATGAAGATCGACATGCCCAACCCCCACGCGATCTATCTGCACGACACCCCGTCCAAGCAGTATTTCAACTCGGACGTGCGCGCGTTCAGCCACGGCTGCATCCGCACCGAGCGCGCGGTGGAACTGGGCATGACCATGGCGATCCTTGGCGCGCAGAAGACCGCCGCCGACGCTGCCGACATCTCGCGCTCGGGCAAGTACACCAAGGTCGAGATGACCCGGACTTTCCCGGTCTACCTGACCTATTTCACCTATGCCCGCTCGATCGACGGCCAGCTCAAGCCGTTCAACGACCTCTACGAGCGCGACAAGCCGGTGCTCGACAGCTTCGCCGCCCCGCGCCAGCTCAAGACCACCCAGCGCGCGAGCGAGGAAGAGATCATCAAGCTCGACAATCCGCTCTAAATTCCTGTCTCGGCCCCGGTTAACGCGAGAGCGATTGCCGGGGCCTTGCCTCATGAGCCGGGGGCGGCCAGCAAGGCTAACGATGCCAGCAAGGCTGACGATGGTAGCCGAGGAAACCCGATCATGAGCGAGAACACCGACCGCATCGGCGCGGCTACCGCGCGGATCGTCGAACTCGAAGCCGAACTCGAAGCCTCGGGCACCACCACGCGTGCCGAAGCCGAACTGGCGCGGGTGAAGGCTCTGTTGCATGACTGGGTGGAAAGCGTCGTTGCGGTCGTGGCGACGCCGGGCGTGGGTCGTGCGGTGCTGATCCACGACAACGGCACGGAATCGCGCATCGCCTCGCCCGAACTGCCGTTCCGGCTGGCCGTGCCGGTTTCCTTCGAGCGCCGCGAAGGCTAACATTCCGCTCGGCGGGAGAGCAGGAATGGTCTGGGATCTGCGGCGAGCGCTGTTGCGCAAGGAGGAGTTCGAATCAGGACGGCTCACCGATTTCGAATTTCGCGAGACCGTCCGTACGCTCAAGCTGATGGCACGGGCTTTCGATGTCGACGAAGCGGCAGTGCTGGAAGCTCTGGTCGAACACGGTTTCGAGGCGGCGCTGCACGGTTTCGCGGACAGGCTGGGCGATGAAACGCGTGAGGCGGTATGCCTGCGACTGCGCAAGGAGGCACGGCAGATGCTGATCCGGGAGCGCGGCGATCCGACGCCCTATCGGCTGGGCTAGAGCATTTTCCAATCGGGTGGAATTACTCGACGGCTCGGAAAACACGACAAATCAAAAGGCGGGATAAGATTATCCGATGCGATCGGATCGGAAACTGCTCTAGGCCGGAAATCGGCGCCGCAATCGCACCAGCGTCTCGTCAAGGCTGGAGAGGAAGCGCGAACGGTCCGTCTTGCTGAACGGCGGCGGACCTCCCACGACATCGCCGCCTGCCCTGAGGTCGGCCATGATCGCCCGCGTGGCGATGGCGCCGCCGATCGAGGCCATGGTGAACGGCTTGCCGTTCGGCGCCACGACTTCGGCCCCAAGCTTGAGGCAGCGGTCGGCCAGGAGGATGTCGGCGGTGATGACGACACTGCCGGGCGCGGTGTTTTCGGCGATCCAGTCGTCGGCGGCATCGAAGGCGTCGCTTACCAGTTTGCGCGAGACCAGCGGCGACTGCGGGACGCGGATCGGGCTGTTGCTCACGACCACCACCGGCACCTTGTAGCGCGCGGCGACCTTGTAGGTTTCGTCCTTCACCGGGCAGGCGTCGGCATCGATCAATATGCGTATCATGCTGTACTCAGTGCTGCCGCAGGACGTTCAGGAACGCCTCGCCATAGGCTTCCAGCTTGCGGGTGCCGACGCCGCCGATCTCGCCCAGTTCCTCCAGCGATGAGGGACGAGCGGCGGCCATTTCGCGCAAGGTGGCGTCGTGGAATACGACATAGGGCGGCACGCCGGCCTCCTGCGCGAGGTCGCGGCGCAGGGCGCGCAGGGCGTCGAACAGCGGATCGCCGACCGGATTGGCGCCGCCGTCCGCCGCGCCTTTGCCCCGGCGCTTCTTCTCGCGCTTGGGCGGCACGACGATCAGCACCGAGGCCTCGCCCTTGAGGATTTCGCGGGCGTCGCCGCCGAGCGACAGGCCGCCGTGCTCGGTCGGCAAGAGGCTGCCGCGGGCCTGGAGCGCGCGGGCGAGCGGTTTCAGCAAAGGCTGTTCATCGGCGGTGAGGATGCCGAACACGGAGAGCTGGTCGTGCCCGCGTTGCAGCACGCGGTCGTCGCTGGTGCCGGTCAGCACTTTTTCGAGATGACCGAGGCCGTAGCTCTGGCCGGTGCGATAGACGGTGGAGAGCAGCTTGCGGGCCAGTTCGGTGACGTCGATCACCCCTGCCGGTTCGAGGCAGTTGTCGCAATTGCCGCAGGAGGGGGCGGGTGTTTCGCCGAAGTGGCGCAGCAGCACGGCGCGGCGACATTCGGCGGTCTCGACCAGACCGGCCAGCGAATCGAGGCGTTGGCGTTCGCTTTGCAGGCGGTGCGGCTCGATCTCGGAAAGGCGCTGGCGGGCGCGGGCGAAATCGTCGGCACCCCAGAACATCACCGCCACCGACGGATCGCCGTCGCGCCCGGCGCGGCCGGTTTCCTGGTAATAGGCCTCGATCGACTTGGGAATACCGGCGTGGGCGACGAAGCGCACGTCCGGCTTGTCGATGCCCATGCCGAAGGCGACCGTGGCCACCATCACCATGTCTTCCGAGGCGACGAAGGCCGCCTGGTTGCGGGCGCGCACTTCGGGATCGAGCCCGGCGTGATAGGGCAGTACCCGCCGTCCGGTGGCCGAGGCGAGCGTTTCCGCCAGTTGCTCGACGCGGGCGCGGGTGGGGGCGTAGACGATGCCGGGGCCGGGGTTCTCGTCCATCACCGCCTTGATCTGGCGCATCGCACTGTCGCGCGGGCGGATGGTGTAGCGGATGTTGGGACGGTCGAACCCGGCGACGATCAGCCCTTCGTCGGGAATGCCGAGCTGAGCGAGGATGTCGCTGCGGGTGTGGCGGTCCGCCGTTGCGGTGAGGGCGAGGCGCGGGACTTCGGGGAAGGCATCGAGAAGCGGCCGCAGCAGCCGGTAATCGGGCCGGAAGTCGTGACCCCATTCGGAAACGCAGTGGGCTTCGTCGATGGCGAAGAGGGCGACGCGCGACTGTTCCAGCAGCTCGCGGAAATGCGGCTGGCTGGCGCGTTCGGGAGCGATGTAGAGCAAGTCCAGGTCGCCCGCGCGGAAACGGTCCATGGTCTGGCCGCGATCGGCATCGGCGCTGGTGAGCGTGGCGGCACGGATGCCGTTGGCGGTGGCCGAGCGTAGCTGGTCGTGCATCAGCGCGATCAGCGGCGAGACGACCACGCAAGTCCCCTCCAGCATGACCGCCGGAAGCTGATAGGTCAGCGACTTACCCGCGCCGGTCGGCATGATCGCCAGGGTTGAGCGGCCCGAAAGTGCGCGGGTGACGACCTGCTCCTGCACCCCGCGAAAGGCGTTGAATCCGAACGTGGCGTGGAGCGCTTCGTGAGCGTCAGGCAGGAGATCGTCGGAAAGCACGGCGCGCTTATGGCAGAACGGAGACGGGTCTGAAAACCGCTGAACCGATGATTTCCTCCGTTTCCGCCCCAATCGCTTGCGGTTTGGCCGCGCAGGTAGTCGAAATGGCGGAAACAAGAAGAGTGTGGAGAGCGATATGGCAAGCGTGGGGGTGGTGACGGGCGCGAGTTCCGGGATAGGACTGGAGACGGCAAGGGCTTTGGCGCAGCAGGGCTTTCGGGTGATCGGCGTCGGCCGCGATCCGGCGCGCTGTGCGGCGGCTGAAGCGGATCTTGCTGCCGAGGGCGGTGACGTTGAGATGCTGCGCGCCGATCTTTCCCTGCTCGCCGAGGTGGACCGGCTGGCGGAGAAGATCGCCGGAAAGGTCGATCGGATCGACGTGCTGGTCAACAATGCGGGCGGCATGGCGCGCGAGCAGACGCTGACCGCCGAAGGCTTCGAGGCCAATTACGCGGCCAACTTCGTCGGGCCTTTCGCGCTGACGGCGCGCCTGTTGCCCCTGCTGCGCAAGGCGGCGGCGGATGCGCCGGAAGGCAGCGTCAGAATCGTCAATACCGCCTCGGACGGCAGCGAGATGATCCCCCGCATCGATCTTGCCGATTTGCAGAACCTCGGCAACTGGAACCCCGGTGCGGCCTATTGCAGCGGCAAGCTGGCCAACGTCCTTCATGCCCGCGCGCTGGCATCCCGGCTGGCGGCGGACGGGATCGTCGCCCATTCGGTCCATCCCGGCACCGTCGGCAGCAACTTCTTTTCGCATACGCCGGACAGCGTGCAGGCGGCCTATGGCGATGCGCCCAAGCTCACACCGCAGCAGGGTGCGGAGACCGTGATCTGGCTGGCGACGGCCGGGGAGCCGGGCCGATCGAGCGGCGGTTACTGGTTCGCGCGGGCGCCGCGAAAGCCCAACCCTCTCGTGGAGGATCGGGCTTTCGTCGAGGCGTTCTGGCAGGCGGCGGAAAAACTGGCCGGGCGGGCCGGCATCTAGACCTCGCTGCCCAGCCGGGCGAGGCGCGGCTTGACGATGGGCACGGTCAGCATCGTGCTCATCACCGCCATCAGCAGCAGGGCGGTGAACGTCTCAGGCGTGATGATCTTCTTGTCGAGCAGGACGTTGACGAAGATGATCATGATTAGCGCCTTGGTCTGGAGCATCCAGCCGATCACGTTCGCCTCGCCCTTCTTCCAGCCGAGCAGCTTTCCGGCGAGGTGAATGCCCGCGAGCTTGCCGGAAACGGAGGCGATCAGGAACAGGAGCGCGGCGCCGAATACCATGGCCCCGCCCATTCCCCAGTTGGTGCGCAGGCCGGTGCTGAGGAAGAACACCGGCATCACCGTGAGCAGCAGGAACTCGCGGAAGCCGTCGAGCTTCTCGCGGGTGAACCAGCGGGCGTCTAGCACCACTCCGGCCAGGAAGGCGCCGACCATGAAGTGCAGGCCCGACCAGTCTGCCGCAAAGCCGACGAGCGCCAGCCAGATCAGTGCCACGTACCAGCGGTCCTGCTCGCCGAGCCGTTTGAACAGGGCGCGGATGGCGAACGAGGCCACTGCAAAGGCGGCGAGGAACAGGCCCTGGCGGCCGACGCGCTCCCAGTCGACGAGGATCAATGCGAGCACGCCCCAGATCGCGATATCGTCGAGGCTGGCGTAGCGCAGCAGGCGCTGGCCGAGCGGTTCGCGGAACACGCCGAGCTTTTCCATCAGCAGGACCAGGATCGGCAGGGCCGTGACCGCGCAGGCCATGCCGATGCCGAGTACGGCCTGCGGATAGCTGCCTTCCGGACCGATCCATCCCGGCGTGCGCAGCAGCAGGGCGGCGGCCACGGCGCCGAATGCCAGCGGTGTCAGCAGCGCGCAGGCGGCCGTCAGCGTCGTTTCGGCGCGGTGCTTCCAGGCGTCGGAGAGGTCGAGTTCGACCCCGGCGACGAAGACGAACATCATCACCGCCCACCACGCCACGCCGTTCAGCGCGGTCATGACTTGGGGGTTGAAGACGAAGGCATGGAACTGCGGCGCGGCATGGCCGAGCACGCCGGGGCCGAGCAGGATGCCGCCGATGATCTGCACGACGACCAGCGGCGCCCAGTGCTCGGTGCGCAGCAGCCGCCACACGAGATAAGGCGCCGCGAGGATGATCGTCAGCGCAATCAGGTAGATTTCGGTCGTCCCCATCGGGTGCCCCGCCCCCATTCGTTATGTTCGTTGGACGCAGGAATGCCTTGCCCGATGGCGTTGGGCAATCGGGGGTGAAAGGTTTTTCCGGGAGTTTTCCGGATTGTAATCGAATGGGATGTTGGGGAAACGAGTCACATTCGTAACGCCCCCGCGGTTGCGTGGGCGACACGAGATGGTTGTCGTTTCGCGTCGTTTCCGCTCGCGATCAGTCGAGGTTGGGTCGCAGCCAGCGTTCGGCTTCGGCGAGGTCCACGTCGCGGCGCTCGGCATAGTCCTCCAGCTGGTCGCGGCCGATGCGTGCCACGCCGAAGTACTGGCTTTCCGGGTGGCCGAAGTAGAAGCCCGAGACGGCGGCCGTGGGCAACATGGCCTGGCTTTCGGTCAGGGTGATCCCGGCATTGTCCGAGGCCTTGAGCAGGTCGAACAGGATCGGCTTCAGCGAGTGGTCCGGGCAGGCCGGATAGCCGGGAGCAGGGCGGATGCCGCGATATTCCTCGCGGATCAGGGCGACATTGGTGAACTGCTCGTCCGGCGCATAGCCCCACAGTTTCGTGCGGACATGCTGGTGCAGGCGCTCGGCGAAGGCTTCGGCGAAGCGGTCGGCCAGGGCTTTGAGCAGGATGTCCGAATAGTCGTCATGCGCGGCCTGGAAGCGTTCGAGGTGCGGCTCGATGCCGTGGATGCCCACGGCGAAGCCGCCCAGCCAGTCGCCGGCCGGATCGACGAAGTCGGACAGGCAGAAGTTGGCGCGACCACGGCTTTTCTTGACCTGCTGGCGCAGGAACGGCAGCTGGACGAAGTCCGGGCCTTCGTGGACGCCCTGCTGGATGGCGTCGTAGACCACCTGTGGGTCCATCGCGCCGGTGCCCACGATCACGTCGTCACCCTTGGCCGCAGCGGGCCAGAAGGCGCAGACGCCCTTTGCGGTCAGCCACTTCTCCTCGACGATCTTCGCAAGCATCGCCTTGGCATCGGCGAAGAGGCTGCGGGCGCTTTCGCCCACCACTTCGTCGTCGAGGATGGCGGGGTAGTTGCCCGCGAGTTCCCAGGCGCGGAAGAACGGAGTCCAGTCGAAGGTCTCGACCAGTTCCTCGAGGTCCCAGTCCGCGAAGACATGGAGACCGGGCTGGAGCGGGGCGCCGGGCTTTTGCGCGAAGTCGGGCGCGAAGGCATTGGCGCGGGCGTCGGCGATGCCGAGCAGCTCGCTCTGGCCCTTGCCCTCGCGGGCAACCCGGACCTTCTCATATTCGTTCGCCACCGAGGCGACGAAAGGCTCGGCCTGGGTGTCGGACAGCAGCTGCGAGGCGACGCCGACCGCGCGGCTGGCGTCGAGCACATGGACGACCGGTCCCTTGTAAGCCGGATCGATGCGGAGGGCGGTGTGGACCTTGGAGGTGGTGGCGCCGCCGATCAGCAGCGGGATGGTCATCTCCGCGCGCTGCATTTCCTCGGCCACGGTCACCATCTCGTCCAGCGAAGGGGTGATGAGGCCGGAGAGGCCGATGATGTCGGCATCGTTCTCGTTCGCGGATTCGAGGATTTTCGACCACGGCACCATGACGCCGAGGTCGATCACTTCGTAGCCGTTGCACTGGAGCACGACGCCGACGATGTTCTTGCCGATGTCATGGACGTCGCCCTTGACGGTGGCCATGATGATGCGGCCCTTGGCCTTGGCGCCTGCGTCCTTTTCCGCCTCGATGAAGGGAATCAGGTGGGCGACGGCCTTCTTCATCACGCGCGCGGACTTCACGACCTGGGGCAGGAACATCTTGCCCGAGCCGAACAGGTCGCCGACCACGTTCATGCCGCCCATCAGCGGACCTTCGATCACTTCGATGGGACGTCCGCCGCGCGCCTGGATCGCGGCGCGGGCTTCCTCGGTATCCTCGACCACATAGGCATCGATGCCGCGCACCAGCGCATGTTCGATGCGCTTCACCACGTCCCAGCCGCGCCATTCCTCGGCGGCCTTCTCGGCGACGGTGTCCTTGCCCTTGAAGCTCTCGGCGAGCTCGATCAGGCGTTCGGTGGAGGTCTTGCCGTCCTCGCCGACGCCGGGGCGGCGCATCATGATGACGTCTTCGCAGGCCTCGCGCAGGGCGGGGTCGATCTGGTCGTAGACGTCGAGCTGGCCGGCATTGACGATCGCCATGTCCAGCCCGGCGGGGATCGCGTGGTAGAGGAACACCGAATGCATCGCCCGGCGCACCGTCTCGTTGCCGCGGAACGAGAACGAAAGATTGGAGAGGCCGCCCGAGAAGTGGACGTGCGGGCAGGCCTTGCGGATTTCCACCACCGCCTCGATGAAGTCCAGCCCGTAGCGGTCGTGCTCCTCGATGCCGGTGGCGACCGCGAAGACGTTGGGGTCGAAGATGATGTCCTCGGGCGGGAAGCCGATGCCGGTCAGCAGCTGGTAGGCGCGCGAGCAGATCTCGATCTTGCGTTCGCGGGTGTCGGCCTGGCCGGTCTCGTCGAAGGCCATGACGACCACGGCGGCGCCGTATTCCATGCACTTGCGTGCCTGGGCCAGGAACGGCTCGACGCCTTCCTTCATCGAGATCGAGTTGACGATCGGCTTGCCCGAAACGCACTTTAGCCCCGCTTCGATGACTTCCCACTTGGACGAGTCGATCATCACCGGCACGCGGGCGATGTCCGGTTCGGCGGTGATCAGCTTGAGATAGGTTGTCATCGCGTGGACGGCGTCGAGCAGGCCTTCGTCCATGTTGACGTCGATCACCTGCGCGCCGTTCTCCACCTGCTGGCGGGCGACTTCGATGGCGGCGGGATAGTCGCCCGCCATGACGAGCTTCTTGAACTTCGCCGAGCCGGTGACGTTGGTGCGCTCGCCGATATTGACGAAACGGGCGCCGGAATGAATCGAGGTCATGGTCTGTCGTTCTCGTTGAATCAGTTCGCGAGGCTCAGGGCGAGCACATAGTCGTCATAGGTCTTGCCGCCGACGTCGAAAGTCCGGGTACCGATCGTCTCGAAGCCGTGCTTGGCGTAGAAGGCGAGGGCGCGGTGGTTGTCGTTCTTCACGCCGAGCAGCAGCCGCTTCCAGCCAGCGGCCAGCGCGGCGTCGCGCACGGTTCGCATCATGGTGCCCGCGATCATCGAGCCCTGGAAGCGCGAGAGCAGATAGATGCGCTTCAGTTCGAGATCGCCCTCCTGCGCGAGTTCCAGCTCGGGATCACAGATCAGCGCATAGCCGACCGGCGCATGGCCCGGCTCGACTTCCGCCAGCCAGGCCTTCGCGCCTTTAGTCAGGTACTTGCGGTAGTTTTCCGCCGAGTGCTGCTTCAGGCAATGGGCGACGATCCCGCCGCCGTCGACCAGCCCCGCGAAACTTTCGAGGAAGGTCGCGGAAGCCACGAGCGAGAGCGCATCGGCATCGTCGACCGTGGCGGGGCGGATGCGCCAGATGGGGAATTCGGTCATGGCTTTCAGCCGACCATCGTGAAGGGTTCGAGACCGGCGAGGCGGGTGACGGGTTCGAGTCGGGGCAGATGGCGCGGCGACAGGCCCGCGACTTTCTGCGCCATGGCGGCGATGTGGTCCGGCGTCGAGCCGCAGCAGCCGCCCAGCACGTTGACCTGTCCTGCGACCGCCCATTCGCCGACGAAGCCCGCCGTGGTCTCGGGCATTTCGTCATAGGCGCCCAGTTCGTTGGGGAGGCCCGCGTTCGGGTAGATCATGATCAGCGTGTCGGCGAGTTCGGACAGCGTCTTCACATGCGGGCGCAGCTGGGTGGCGCCGAACGAGCAGTTCAGCCCGATCGTCACCGGCTTGGCATGACGCACCGCGTGCCAGAACGCCTCGACCGTGTGGCCGGAGAGATTGCGGCCCGACAGGTCGGTCAGTGTCATCGACATCATGATCGGCACTTCGCGGCCCAGCTCGGCTTCGAGGTGGCGCACGGCCATGATCCCGGCCTTGGCGTTGAGCGTGTCGAACACCGTCTCGATCAGGATGAAGTCGGCGCCGCCTTCGACGAGGGCGGCGGCCTGTTCCTTGTAGACATCGACCAGTTCGTCCCAGTCGATCTCGCGGTAACCCGGATCGTTGACGTCGGGGCTGAGCGAGAGCGTCTTGTTGGTCGGTCCGATCGCGCCTGCCACGAAGCGCGGGCGCCCATCCTTGGCTTGGTATTCGTCAGCGAGACGGCGGGCGAGCTTCGCCGATTCGAGGTTGATCTCGCGTACGAGGTGCTCGGCGCCGTAGTCGGCCTGGCTGATGCGGTTCGCCGAGAAAGTGTTGGTCTCGGCGATGTCGGCCCCGGCCTCGAAGTAGGCGCGGTGGATCGATTCGGGCACTTCGGGCTTGGTCAGCGCGAGAATATCGTTGTTGCCCTTCTGGTCGTGGGAGAGGCCGAGGTCGCCCGCATAATCCGCTTCGCTGAGCTTCCAGCGCTGGATTTCGGTGCCGAAAGCGCCGTCCGTGATGAGGATGCGCTTGGCCGCTTCGGCGAGGAACTGTTCTCTGGCACTCATTGTCGTAATCCCCGATCAGCCCTGACGAGGGCTAAAGGTCATTTTGGCTGACCGTTCGCGCGCGCCTTGCTGCACGAACGGTCGTTATACAAGTCCGCTCAGGCGTCCGGCTTCGGACGCAGGCCCAGAAGCTGGCAGATCGCATAGGCCTGCTCGGCGCGGTTGAGCGTGTAGAAGTGGAAATCGCGCACGCCGCCCTCGTAGAGACGGCGGCAGAGATCGGCGGCGGCGACCGCGGCGACCAGCGCGCGCGGGCCGGGGCGCTCGTCGAGACCCTCGAACATCGTCTCCAGCCAGCCCGGAATCTCGGTATTGCCCGACATGCGGCGGATCGCGGCGAAGCTCGTCACCGGCATGATGCCGGGCAGGATCGGCGCGGTGATTCCGGCGGCGAGCACTTTGTCGAGGAAGCGGAAATAGGCGTCGGTCGAGAAGAAGAACTGCGTGATCGCGCGGTTGGCACCGGCATCGAGCTTGCGCTTCAGGTTGTCGAGGTCGGCTTCCAGACTGGCCGCTTCGGGGTGGATTTCGGGATAGGCGGCTACCGAGATGTCGAAGTCATGGCGCGCCTTCAGCCCGGCCACGAGATCGGCGGCACCGGTATAGCCCTGCGGGTGCGGGGTGAACACGCCGCCGCTGCTCGGCGGCGGATCGCCGCGCAGGGCGACGATGTGGCGCACGCCCGCTTCCCAGTACTGGTCGGCGATCTCGGCGATCTCGCCTTTGCTGGCGCCGACGCAAGTAAGGTGAGCGGCCGGAACCAGATCGGTCTCGCGCACCAGCCGCGACACGGTGGAATGGGTGCGCTCGCGAGTCGAACCGCCCGCGCCGTAAGTCACCGAGACGAAGCTGGGCGCCAGCGGGGCAAGCTGGGTGATCGCATCCCAGAGCTGTTCCTCCATCTTCTCCGTCTTGGGCGGGAAGAACTCGAAGGAGACGGAAATGTCGCCCGGCAGGTCCTCGAAGCGCGGGGCGGAGACCGGTCGTTCGGCAAAAGTCATGGGAGCTGGATCTTTCTGTCTTGAATCTCGGTGGCCGGAATCTCGGGGACTGGCAGGCGGCGGCCCGTCCAGATTTTCACGGTAAGCGGGTCGCCGGGCAGTGAAACGGACGGTTCGGAGGCGAATCCGGCTTCCGTCAGCAGCGATTCCATCTGCTCGTCGGCAAAGCCGAGGCGGGCGTGGGCATGGCGTTCGCGCAAGTCCTCGCGGTCGTGCGCGGCAAGGTCGACCACGGCGATGCGTCCGCCCTCACGGGTGACGCGCGCGGCTTCGCCCAACACCACGCCGGGGTCCTGCGCATAGTGCAGGACCTGATGGAACAGCACGGTGTCGAAGCTGGCGGGCACGAAGGGCAGCGCGGTGAAGTCGCCCTGGAGCAGCGCGACTTTGTCCGCAGGCAAAGATTGCAAGCGGGCGCGCGCGATCCGCAACATGTCCGGACTCTTGTCGAGCGCGGTGACATGCCCGGCCTTGCTAGCAAGCAGTTCGGCCATACGACCGGTGCCGGTGCCGACATCGAGCAGGGCGCCCAGCTTCTGGCGGCCGAACGACGCCAGCAGGGCCGATTCGACCGGGCCGTCGGCGCCGTGAAGCTGGCGCAGGGTGTCCCACTCCTCGGCGTGGCTGGCGAAATAGGCCTGGGCGCTGGCCTCACGCGCCTCGCGAATCGCGGCGAGCTGGCGGCGATCCTCGGTGCAGCGGGCGGAAAAGGCGGGGTCGTCGCGCTCGGCCACGGTCAGGAGCTGTGCGGCGGCGGCACCCATCGGTGGCTCGCTCTTTTCCTTCACCGCGCTGCGCAGGAAGACCCAGCTGCCTTCCTTGCGGCGCTGCGCAAGGCCTGCGTCGCACAGGATCTTCACGTGCCGGGAGACTCGCGGCTGGCTCTGTCCGAGCACCTGGGCAAGCTCTCCGACCGCGAGTTCCATATGCGCGAGCAGGCGCATGATGCGCAGTCGCGTCGGCTCGGAGAGAGCCCTCAGGAGGGGGTCGATTTGCATGGGTTGGCATATAAAGATATCTTTATATGTGTGCAAGCCCTAGGATTTCCGGGGGTTTACGACCCCTTACTTCCCATTTGCGTTGGTCCAATGTCTCGTCTAAAGAATGGCACCGCAGGCTTGCCTGCAAGCGTTGGCCTATGCGCCAAACAATGCAAGGGGATTCGCATGAAGAAGATTGCTTTTGCCGCGTTCGCGTCGGCTGCCGCTCTGTCGCTCGCTGCTTGCGGTGGCGAAAAGCCCACCGAAGCTGCTACCGAGTCGGTTGAGACCCTGCCCGAGGAAACTCTGGCTGCTACCACCGAAGCGGCTACCGAAGAAGCCACCGCGGCTGCCGAGTAATCCGGCCGGGGGCTGCGCACCGACCTTTCAGGTCTGCCGGCCCCCAGTTGCTTTCCGCCCTTTCGGGGAAATCACGGAAAGTCCGTCCGAGACGGAAAAAGCCCTCCCCTCCGGGAGGGTTTTTTATTGCCCGAACTCCGCGTTCAGTGCTTTTGGGGCCAGTGCTTCGGGAGCCCGCCGGGCAAGCCCCCGAGACGCATCACATGTTCAGGGGCACTTGGTGAACTGGCCCTTCTTCGGGCCGGAGGTGAAGCGGCATTTGCCGTCCTTGCCCTTTACGGTCATGGTCGTGACCTTGGTGGTGGTCTTCTTGGTCGTCACGGTCTTGCAGGGGATGAACTTGCCCTTGGCATCGCGGCAGGGTGCCGCCATCGAGGGGGTAGCTGCCAGAAGCCCGGCGACTGCGGCAACGGCCATCAACTTGCGAATCATGATCGCTCTCCCGTTTAGCACCTTTGCATTGCCTCTTTTGCTTGACTGCGCCGGAGGAGATTTCGCTGCGATGAACCCGGCGAAATGCCGTTTCCGGGCCGCTCGATCTCCGCACGCGCGCAGTATCCCGATAAACTTTCGAATGACGTGAATGTTTCTCTTGTCAGATCGAAAAAGGCGATCTAGAGGGCTGCCTCCCACGCCGAAGTGCGCGGGACCGGACCGCCCACCCAGGTGCGATCCGCTGAAATGGACGGGGCCTTAGCTCAGCTGGGAGAGCGCCTGCATGGCATGCAGGAGGTCAGCGGTTCGATCCCGCTAGGCTCCACCATCTCCTTCAAACTCACGAAAATTCAGAGCTTTGGTGTTCGAAGGCAGAGCTGTTGCTTCCTTGCGGCGGCATCTTTCCTTCGGCGGCAAATCTCCCCATAGCGCGGCCATGCTGTCTCGCCTTCCGCCGCTCGCCTCCTGGACTTCCGCGCTGATTGCCGCCCTCATCGGGTTCGGCGGAACTGTTGCTCTCGTCGTCCAGGCCATGCAGGCGCTCGGGGCCGAGGCTGGGCAAGTCGGTTCGGCCGTCACCGCACTTTGTCTCGGCATCGCCGTGCCCGGAGCGATTCTCTCGCTGTGGATGCGGATGCCGGTCGTGCTGGCATGGTCGACGCCCGGCGCAGCGCTGCTGGCCGCGAGCACTGGCGCGGTTACCTGGCCGGTCGCGATCGGCGCCTTCCTCGCGGCTGCGGGCCTTATGTGTCTGCTGGGGCTGGTGCCCGCACTGGGACGTCTCGCTGCGCGAATCCCTGCTTCGGTTGCCTCGGCGATGTTGGCAGGCGTGCTGCTGCCGTTCTGCCTGCAACTGTTCCGCACGCTACAGACCGACGCGCTGCTGGTGGTGGTCCTGCTGCTGGTCTTCGTGATCGCCCGGCAACGCTTCCCACTCTACGCGCTGCTGCTGGTGCTGGTCTCCGGCGTGGCGGTGGTGCTCCTGCGCGGCGACGTGGCCGGATTCGCGCCCACCGCGTTGCTCGGCGGGTTGGCGCCGGTCACGCCCACTTTCGACCTCAAAGCCGTGGTGAGCATCGGCGTGCCGCTGTTCCTCGTCACGCTGGTCTCGCAGAACCTGCCGGGCCTCGTCGTGCTGCGGACCGCCGGTTATGAGCCGAAGCCGCAGCCCCTGCTGCTGGGCACCGGTCTCGCGACGATGCTGCTCGCACCCTTCGGCGCGCACGGGGTCAATCTTGCGGCGATCACGGCGGCGATCTGTACGAGTTCCGACGCGCACCCCGATCAGGGGCGCCGCTGGACGGTCGGCCTGATCTATGCCGCGTTCTACCTGGTGCTGGCGCTGTTCTCGGCGCCGCTGGTACAATTCTTCCTGACGATGCCCAAGTCCGCCATCGCCGCCTTCACCGGAATCGCGCTGATCGCGCCGCTCTCGGGCGCGGTAGAGAACATGCTGGTCGAGAAGACCGAGCGCGACGCGGCGATCCTGACGTTCGCCGCGACCGCTTCGGGCGTTTCGCTGCTGGGCATCGGCTCCGCTTTCTGGGGCCTGCTGGCGGGCTTCGCGGCGCTGGCGGCCAAGGCGGTTTTCGCGCGCCGAAATTGACCTCATGCCCCGTGCGCCGTAACGCGCGGGGCATGACCGTAACGCGCTTCGCTCCCTCGCCCACCGGGCACCTTCACGTCGGCAACATCCGCACGGCGCTGCACAACTGGCTGCTCGCCAAACAGGCGGGCGGCACGTTCCTGCTGCGCATCGACGACACCGACGCGGCGCGCTCGAAGGAGGAATATGTCGCGGGCATCCATGCCGACCTCGCCTGGCTCGGCATCGCCTGGAGCGGCGAGGAGCGTCAGTCGGCCCGCTTCGCGCTCTACGAACGCGAATTCGAGCGCCTGAAGGCGGCCGGCCGCGTCTATCCCTGCTGGGAGACGCCGCAGGAACTGGAACTGAAGCGCAAGGTGCTGCTCGGGCGCGGCCTCCCGCCGATCTACGATCGCGGCGCGCTGCGGCTCACCGAAGAGGATAAGGCCGCGAAGATCGCCGCCGGAGACTTGCCGCACTGGCGCTTCCTGCTCGATCATGACGAGCCGATCGCCTGGGAGGACGGCATTCGTGGCCCCCAGAAGTTCGACGCCGCCCAGATGAGCGACCCGGTGATTCGCCGCGCCGACGGCTCGTGGCTCTACATGCTGCCTTCCGCCATCGACGACGTGGACATGGGCGTGACCCGGATCCTGCGCGGCGAGGACCACGTTTCCAACACCGCCGCACAGGTCCAGATGTTCACCGCACTCGGCGCGCCGGTCCCCGCCTTCGCGCACGAGGCGCTGCTGGTCGGCACCGAGGGCAAGCTCTCCAAGCGCCTCGGCTCGCTGGGCGTTGCGCATTTCCGCGATATCGGCATCGAGCCGCAGGCCGTCGTCGCGCTGCTCGGACGCCTCGGCACCAGCGACCCGGTCGATCCCTCGCTGGACGCCGAGGAGCTGGCGGCGGCGTTCGACCTCACCCGCTTCGGCCGCGCGCCCGCGCGATTCGACGAGGCGGAACTGGAGCGCGTCAATGCCGCCGTGGTCCACGCCCTGCCGTTTGCGGCGGTTTCCGAACGCCTGCCCGAGGAAATGGACGAGGGCGCGTGGGAAACGATTCGTCCCAACCTTTCGCACGTCCACGAGGCCCATGACTGGTGGCGCGTGGTCATCGGCCCGATCGAGGCTCCGGCGCAGGCCGACGAGGACCGGGCCTATCTGGCGCAGGCGGTCGGGGTTCTGGCGAGCCTCGAATGGAGCCAAGGCGTGTGGAAGGCGCTGACCGGCGCGCTCAAGGACGCTACCGGGCGCAAGGGCAAGGCACTGTTCCTGCCGCTGCGTCTGGCGCTTACCGGGATGGAGCACGGGCCGGATATGGGCGCGCTACTGCCGCTGATCGGGCGGGATGAGGCTCTGGCGCGGTTGAAGGTCGTGGCAGGATAAGAACAGAGAAGACCCGGGGCCCTTCGACAAGCTCAGGAGATCCCCCGGACCCTCGGAATGTCGACGTTGCGCGCCACCTATCGGTTCTGCGCTCCTTGCGGCGCAGCCCATATGTCTCCCGACGCCGCCATGGGCGCCCGACGCTGTTGGTCCGCGTGATCTAGACGGTAATGGGGGTGCAGGGGGGCTATGCTCCCCTGCTTTTATCCCTTCCGTTCTTACTCCATGAACCACCCATGGCTCGCCACCAGCGACTGCCCGGTCAGCGCATTGGTTTCGAACCCGGCGAAGAATAGCGCCACTTCGGCGATGTCGTCCACGGTGGTGAACTCGCCGTCCACGGTCTGGCCGAGCATCACGCGGCTCACCACTTCCTCTTCGGAAATGCCGAGTTCCTTGGCCTGTTCGGGAATCTGCTTGTCCACCAGCGGGGTGCGCACGAAGCCGGGGCAGATCACGTTGGAGCGCACGCCCTTCCTGCCGCCTTCCTTGGCGATCACGCGCGACAGGCCGAGCAGGCCGTGCTTGGCGGTGACGTAGGCGCTCTTGAGCGGGCTGGCTTCCTTGGAATGGACCGAGCCCATGAAGATGATCGAGCCGGATTTCTGCGCGTACATGTGCGGCAGCACGGCCTTGGACGTGAGGAAGGCGCCGTCGAGGTGGATCGCCAGCATCTTCTTCCAGTCGGCATAGGCGAAATTCTCGACCGGGTTGACGATCTGGATGCCGGCGTTGGATACGAGCACGTCCACCGTGCCCCAGGCCTCGACGACCTGAGCGACGCCCGCATTCACCTGGTCCTCGCTGGTCACGTCCATGGCGACGGCGATGGCCTCGGTGCCGTACTTGGCCTTGATGTCGTCGGCGGCCTTCTGGGCGGCTTCGAGGTTGAGGTCGGCGATGGCCACCTTGCCCCCCGCGGAGGCATATTTATGGGCGATGGCGTTGCCGATGCCGCTGGCGGCGCCGGTGACGATGCAGGCCTTGTCCTTCAGTTTCATTCACCTACTCCTCGTTGTTCGGCCTCTTCGCGCGCGTGCCCGCGAGGTCGAACGTCATGATTTCGTCGGGTTTGAGTTGACGATCGGTCCAGCGTGCATCGCGCAGCGAAGAGTGCGCGTCGGCCTTTCCGGCTTTCCAGTGCTCGGTTACGGTCATGCGGGAGAACTCGTAGTCCTTCGACATGGTCTCGTAGCCGCGCGGGCGGTTGATGAGGTGCATCACCGCCACGGCGCCTGCCGGGCGGCAGCCGAGCAACTGGTGCAGGTCGGGATCGTCCCGCAGTTCGGGCGGCAGCTTGTGGGAGAGCCGCTGGGCGGCGGCGCGCATGTCCTGGAGGCGCTTGGACAAGTCGGTGTTGAGGCGCGTGCGGCTGGAGAAGCGGATGTCCTTTTCCCGCTGGGCGATGTCGGCCATGGTCTTGGGTACGGCCCCGCGCGAGGGGAACAGGTCCACCTGGAACACCGTCATCTCGCAAGGGCTGCGGTTGTCGAGCACGTATTGCAGCGGGGTGTTGGAGACGAGGCCGCCGTCCCAGTACCACTCGCCGTCGATCTCGACCGGCGGGAAGCCGGGGGGCAGGGCGCCGCTGGCCATGATGTGCTCGGGACCGATCCTGCGCTCGCTCTGCCCGTTTTCGCTCTGGTTGTCGAAATAGACGAAATTGCCGGTCATCATGTTGACCGCGCCGACCGAGAAGCGGGTTTCGCCCCGGTTGATGCGATCGAAATCGACGAGGTTCAGCAGGGTCTGGCGTAGCGGGGCGGTGTCGTAGAAGCTCAGGCGGCCGAGTTCGTCCGGCCATTCGGGCAGCGGCACCGGCAGGCGCGGGGTGAAGAAGCCCGGCACGCCGAAGGTCGCGGCAAGGGCGGCGGAAGTCTCGTTGAAGGCGCGGCGGGCGAAGCCGTTTCCGGCGTCGAGCCGGTAGAGCAGTTCGTGGCTGACCCCGTCCCAGAAGGCGCGCAGCTTCCCGACGCGTTCCTCGGGCGCATTGCCGGCGATGATCGCGGCATTGATCGCGCCGATCGAGATGCCGGCCACCCAGTCCGGCGCGTGGCCTTCGGCGGTGAGGGCTTCGTAGACTCCGGCCTGGTAGGCGCCGAGCGCGCCTCCGCCCTGAAGCACGAGCACCGACTGCGGTGCGTTCGAAAACGGGGACGAAACGGCGGCGCTATCGGCGTTCATGGGCAGGGTCCTGCGCATGGTGGATGTTGCGATGCAACAAGTGGGACCGTTGGCGCGCGCTTTCAACTGTTTATTGGCGAGATTTTGCGGGAACTTTTCTCGCGGTCTTACCCTCGTCATCCTGAAACGAGTTCAGGATGACATGTGTATTGTGACGCGTAGTGTGCGGCAGGCCTTGCACGGAATACGTGTTACGCCGCTACTTCCGTCAGGCTGCCCTCGCTGGCCGCTTCCAGCAGGCGGCGTTCCAGAGCCTTGATCCGGCTGGATGAGGTCAGCTTCTCGCCCAGCAGATCGGTGACGTAGAAGGTATCCGCCGCGCGTTCGCCATACGTCGCGATATGGGCGGAGTGGACCATGAGCTTCGATTCGAACAGCGCATGGGCCAGCCGGTTGAGCAGCGCCGGGCGGTCGCGGGCATTGACCTCGACGACGGTGAGGCGATTCGAGGCCTTGTTGTCCACCAGCACGCGGGGCCGTACTTCGAAGGCATCGGCGCGGGGGCGGGCATCGGGGCGGGCGACGAGCTGGGGCAGGATCTTGATGCGGTTGGCCAGCGCATTCTCGATCGAGGAGCGCAGGCGGGCAAGCTGGGTTTCCTCCATGAAGGGCCGTCCGAGCGGGTCCTGCACCAGGAAGTTGTCCACCGCGCGGCCGGTGCGACTCGTATGGATGCGCGCGTCGATGATGTTGCCACCCGCGAGATGGATGCCCCCGGCGATGCGGTAGAACAGGCCGGGGTGGTCCGAGGCGATTACGGTGACGAGCGTGGCCCCGCGCGCCGGATAGTACTCGGTCGCGATCGAGAGGGGTTCGTCCTGTGAGGCATGGAATTGCGCCAGGTTCTTGGCGATGACGTCTTCCTGCTCGGCGATCCAGTAGGAATCGGCGAATTGCGCTGCCAGCTCCTCGACAAGCGCGGCATTCTCCTCGGCGCTGCCGGCAACGATGGCCTTCTTCGCGGCGACGCGCTTCTCGCGCCCGAATTCGACATGGCCGAGCCGCAGGCGCTCCTCGGAGGCGCCGTAGAGTTCGCCGATGAGCTGGCGCTTCCACGAGTTCCAGGTGCCGGGGCCGACCGCGCGGATATCGACGATGGTCAGCAGCGTCAGTTGCCGCAGGCGGTCCACCGATTGCACGAGTTCGACGAAATCGGTGATCGTCTTGGCATCCGACAGGTCGCGCTTGAAGGCGGTGGCGGAGAGCACGAGGTGGTGCAGCACCAGCCACGAGACGAGTTCGGTCTCTTCCTCATCCAGCCCGAAACGCGGGCAGAGCTTCAGGGCGATTTCGGCACCGATCTCGGAATGGTCGCCGCCGCGGCCCTTGGCGATGTCGTGCAGCAGCACCGCGGCATAGAGCGCCCGGCGCGAGCGGACCTTGTGGATGATCTCGTGGCTGAGCGGATGGTCCTGCTTCAGCTCGCCCTTCTCGATGCGGGAGATCAGGCCGATGGCGCGGATGGTGTGCTCGTCCACCGTGTAGTGGTGGTACATGTCGAACTGCATCTGCGCGTTGACGCGGCCGAATTCGGTGACGAAGCGCCCGAACACCCCCGCCTCGTTGAACGAGCGCAGCGCCGTTTCCGGGTTGTTGCGGCTGGTGAGCAGTTCCATGAACAGCTCGTTGGCGCGCGGGTCGCGGCGCACGTCCTCGCGGATGAGGGCGGCGTCGCGGGAGACGAGGCGCATGGTCTCGGGGTGGATTTCCAGCCCTTCGCGGTCGGCGATGACGAAGATCTCGATCAGGCGTACCGGATCGGCCTCGAACCAGGTTTCGCCGGGCGCCATGATACGTCCCCCGAACACCTTGTAGCCCTTGACCGAGCGCGGACGGGCGCGGAAGCCCGCCAGCAGCCCGCGCGGCTGGCGCTTGGCGAACTGGTCGTCGAGCTGGGCGAGGAACACGCCGGTCAGGGTGCCGACCATCTTCGCCTGGAGGAAGAACATCTGCATGAACCGCTCGACCGCGCTCTTTCCGGGGCGGTCGGAATAGTTCATCCGCGCCGCCACTTCGCGCTGGAGGTCGAAAGTCAGGCGGTCCTCGGCGCGGCGGGTGATCGTGTGGAGGTGGCAGCGCACTGCCCAGAAGAAGTTCTCCGCCCGGCGGAAGGCGCGGTATTCCTTGTGGGTCAGCAGGCCCACGTCCACCAGTTCGCTGGGATCGCGCACCTTGTGGATATATTTGCCGATCCAGTAGAGCGTGTGCAGGTCGCGCAGGCCGCCCTTGCCCTCTTTCACATTGGGTTCGACCACGTAGCGACTGTCGCCCATCCGCTTGTGGCGTTCCTCCCGCTCGGCCAGCTTCTCGACCACGAACTGACGCTCGGTCCCGGCGACGACGTCCTTCCAGAAGCGCGCGCGGACTTCCTCGTAGAGATCCTGGTCGCCCCAGACGTAGCGGCCCTCCAGCATGGCGGTGCGAATGGTGAGATCTGAGCGGCTCATGCGGACCATGTCGTCCACCGAGCGGCTGGAATGGCCGATCTTGAGGCCGAGGTCCCAGAGGAAATAGAGCATCGCCTCGATCACCTGCTCGCACCAGGCGGTCTGCTTGATCGGGGTGAGGAAGGCGAGGTCGACGTCGGAATGGGGCGCCATCTCGCCGCGCCCGTAACCGCCGACGGCGATGATCGAAAGACGCTCGCCCTTTGATCGGTTCATCGCCGGATAGACGTGGGTGGAGACGTGATCGTGAATGATCCGCAGCAACTGGTCGACCAGATAGGCCTGCGCTTCCGCCACTTCGTGCCCGGCAGAAGGCTTTTCCACGAGGCGGCGGGCGATTTCGGCGCGGCCCTGTTCCAGCGCTTCGCGCAGGAGTTCGACCACCCGCTTGCGGCCCTTGGCGGCGCCGGTCTCTGCGACGACGGCTTCGATGGCCTCGACCAGCGCGCGGCGGTCGATCACGGAACGGGGCGAAGGGATGCGGATCACGCTCATGTCGAGCGATATCTAGACATTCAAAGGCTTGAGGGGAACAGCGCGCTTGCTTCCGCCCGCCGATTTTGCGGGGCCTTGGCAAAATCCGGCCTACCATCGCCCCGCAGCCTATGCCAGAAGGCCCGCAAAGCCCCGCTGAGCCGTCCGGCCCGGCGACCTTACGAGAATTTACGAGGTCGAGCACTTGTCCCTGACAGCACTTGCCGCAGCCGCCGCCGCAGAGGCGCACCAGCCGATCTACTGGGTCAATCTGGGCCTCAAGAACTACCTGTTCCGGATCGGCAGCTTCGAACTGCGCTGGTATTCGCTGGCCTATCTGGCGGGCATCATGCTCGGCTACTGGCACCTCTCGCGCATGATCAAGGCGCCCGGCGCGCCGCTGGCGCAGCGCCATGCCGACGACCTGTTCTTTTATTGCACGATCGGCATCATCCTGGGCGGGCGCCTGGGCTATGCGACGTTCTACACCGGCGGCGATACCGGCATTCCCAGCCTCTGGAGCGATCCGGGCGCGCTGGTTTCGCTCTGGCACGGCGGCATGAGCTTCCACGGGGGGCTGATCGGCGTGCTGCTGGCGATGATCTGGGTCTCGTGGCGCGGGAATCTCGATTTCCTGCGGGTGGCGGACTATGTTTCGGTCTGCGTGCCCTTCGGCATGCTGTTCGGCCGCCTCGCCAACTTCGTGAACGGCGAGCTGTGGGGCCGGGTCGTCACCGATCCGAATCTGCCCTGGGCCATGGTCTTCCCCGACGCCGGACCGCTGCCGCGCCACCCGAGCCAGCTCTACGAAGCCGGCCTCGAAGGCCTGCTGATGATCGTCGTGATGCTCAGCCTGTTCTGGAAGACCCGTTCGCGGTTCCGTCCGGGCCTGCTGGTCGGCGTCTTCACCACCGGAATCGCCTGCGCGCGCTTCACCGTGGAGTTCTTCCGCGAGCCGGACGCCCAGCTGCAGGACTTCGCCGCCCGCACCGGCCTGTCGATGGGCCAGTGGCTGACGATCCCGCTGATCCTGCTCGGCCTGGTGCTGATCGCCCGCGCGCTTGCCAAGCCGGCGCTGGCCACCGTCCGCCCGATCACTGCGTAATCCCATGTCCGATGCCGAACCGCTCTCGGCCGTGTTCCAGCGGCTGATAGCCAATTACGGGCCGATCTCGCTGCTGCACTACATGGGCGAATCGAACGCTCGCTACTATGCCGACAAGGACCCGTTCGGCGCGGAAGGCGACTTCATCACTGCCCCCGAGATCAGCCAGATGTTCGGCGAACTCGTCGGGCTGTGGCTGGCGGATATCTGGGTGCGGGCTGGGAGCCCGCAGCCGGTCCACTACGTCGAGATGGGGCCGGGGCGCGGCACTCTGGCGCGCGATGCGCTGCGTTCGATGAAGCGGGTGGGGCTGGAGCCGCACGTGCACTTCGTGGAAGGCTCGCAGGCGCTGCGGGCGCTCCAGGCCGAGGCGGTGCCGCAGGCGCAGTGGCACCACGATCTCGGCAGCGTGCCCACCGACGCGCCGCTGCTGGTGGTCGGCAACGAATTCCTCGATGCGCTGCCGGTGCGCCAGCTGGTGAAGACGGCCAAGGGCTGGCGCGAGCGCATGGTGGACTGGGTCGAGGATCGCTTCCGCCCCGTCGCCGGGGACAAGCCGATGGACGCCGCCGTGCCCGATGCGCTGAAGGATGCGCCGGAAAGCACGCTGCTGGAAACCTGCCCCGGCGCCGCCGCGGTCATGCACGAACTGGCCGCAAGGCTCGCGGCGCAGGGCGGCGCGGCGTTGCTGATCGACTACGGCTATGCCGCGCCGCAGACCGGCTCGACCTTGCAGGCGCTGCGCGCGCATACCAAGGTCGATCCCTTTGCGATGCCGGGCGAGGCGGACCTCACCTGCCTCGTCGATTTCGCGATCCTGGCGGAGATCGCGGCGAACGAAGGCGCGACATGGCAGGGCACGGTGACGCAGGGCGAGTTCCTGCGCGCGCTGGGCATCGAGATGCGTGCCGCCCATCTCGTCGCCACTGCGCCGCATCACGCGGAGACTATCCAGCGGGCAAAAGATCGGCTTATCAACGACGATCAGATGGGAACCCTGTTCAAGGTCATGGGCGTGACCGGGCCGCAATGGCCGCAAGGCGCGGGGTTCTGACGAGACGACAGGGGGCAGAATGAGCGAAGCAGCGGTAGCGCCGTCGGGGGCGACGGCAGTGCGGGGTGTCACGGCGCAGGACTTGCGCGGGCCGGACAGGCTGGAACGGGCGCTCGGTTTTCTGGCCGTGGTGATGCTGGCCTTCATTTTCGCCGCCCTGCTGCGCGGGATGAACGAATGGGCGCGTGTGCCCGTGGTCATCTGGCTCCATCTCGCGACGATCCTGACCGCGCTGGTCTTGACGCCGGTGCTGCTCTGGCGCCGCCGCGGCGATACCCGGCACCGGGTCTACGGCTATATCTGGAGCGGGGCGATGATGCTGACCGCGCTGGACAGCCTGTTCATCCACATGGGCGGGCCGGGAAAGTTCAGCCTCATCCATGTCCTCTCGCTGTTCACGCTGGTCATGGTGCCGGTGCTGGTGCTGGCGGCGCGGCGGCACAATGCCGCCCGTCACCGCCGCACCGTGCGCGGCCTCATCATCGGCGCCCTGCTGATTGCGGGCTTCTTCACGTTCCCGTTCGACCGCCTGCTCGGCCACTGGCTGTTTGGCTGATCACCGTGAGAGGGCGGCAATCGCCCCCTCGAACAAGAGTCAGCGCGCTTCCGGCGTCCGGTCCTCTTCCGGCAGCTGGCGAACCGGCACCGCCGAGAGCCAGTCTTCCAGAGCGTCGAGGTCGATGGCGCCATGGACGCGGTCGGTGCCCGCGATGAAGCCGCTGAAGCCGTCGCCGCCTTCGGCCAGGAAGTTCACCACGCTGACGCGGTAGGTCCGCGCCAAATCGAGCGGCTTGCCGTCCAGCGTCAGCGCGGTGATCCGCGAACCCGAGGGGCGGCGCATGTCGAAGGCCACCTGCAGGCCCTGGCTGGGCGCGAGGATCTGCTTGTCGCCGCTGTCGTCCAGCCCCTGCTCCAGAGTGGCGCGAAGCTGGGCGCCGGTCAGCGACAGCGTGACGATCTCGTTGTTGAACGGCTCGACCGCGTAGATCTGGCCGAAGGTAACGGTGCCGTCCGCCGCCGGGATCAGCGAGGTGCGGATGCCATAGGGATTGACGAAGGCGATCTCGGCCCCGGCCTTGCGGCTGGCGGCAAGCTGCGAATCCGCGATCAGATTGCCGAGTTCGCCGCCCTTGCCGACGCCCTTTTCCTCGACTTTGCCCGCCGCTCCGGAAAGCTTGCCCACCGGCCGCGCGACGAGGTGCAGCGAGGCGTCCTTGTAACGCTGGATATAGGCGGCGACGTCGGCGCGCGGCTGGAACTGCGGGAAGGCGGGCTGGTTCGGCACCACGCCCTTGGCCGACGTGTAGGCGGGCGACTGGACGATCAGGTTGCTGGCCTGCTTGCCCAGCAGCTTGTGCGTTGCGGGATCGAACTTCAGAGTGATGTCCGTCACCAGCTTGCCGTAGACGCCCGCGCTCGTCAGCAGAATCGGGCCTGCCTGCGGGTTCTCGGTATAGTTGCAGACATAGGCCCAGTGGGTATGGCCCGAGACCACCACGTCGACACCGGGGTGCAGGCGGGCGAGGATCGGCTGGATATCGCCCACCGCCTGATCGCAGCCGTTGGGATCGGCGGCGCCGTTGGTGCGCAGGCCCTGATGGATCAGCACGACGACGGCATCGGCGCCCGCGGCTTTCAGCTGCGGCACCGAGCGGTTGATCGTTTCCGCCTCGTCCGCGAATTTCAGGCCGGCAACCCGGTCCGGCGCCACGAGAGTGGGCACGCTGCTCAGCGAAAGGCCGACGAAGCCGATCGTGATCCGGTCCATGCCAGTGCCGAAAGTCTTGAGTCCGGTGCCGGGGAACAGCGGCGTACCGTCGGCCAGCGTGGTGCTGGCGGCGAGGTATTTGTAGTCGGCACCCTTGAACGGTTCGAGCTGGCAGGGCTGCCCGCGCGTGTTCTTCTCGCAGCCGCCGTTCTGGAGGCGGCGCAGTTCCTGCCAGCCCCGGTCGAACTCATGGTTGCCCACCGCGTTGAACTCTACGCCGACGCGGTTCATCACGCCGACAGAAGGCTCGTCGAGATAGAGCGAGGAGGCGAGCTGCGAGGCGCTGGTCAGGTCGCCCGCCGCCACCACGACATTGTTGGCATGCCGGGCCTTCAGCGAATCCACCGCCGAGGCCAGCCATGCCCCGCCGCCCGCCGGAACCGCGACTTCGCCGCCGTGACCGTCCGGCGTCTCGACCGACTGGCTGGGCGGTTCGAGCGCGCCGTGGAAGTCGTTGATCGCGATCACCCCGACTTCGATGGGGGCGCTTGCCTGGCGGGAGGTCGGCGTCGTCGCGCAGCCTGCGAGAAGGGCGGCCATCAGCGAGGTGGAAAGCAGCGGTAGACCGCGATGGAGGGGGAGAGTCATGGCGCTCGTCCTATCGGATCATTGCGCGGGGCGGCAACGATTTTTCGTGCCTGTTGGAGGTGTAAGGTGACGGTTTGGTTGACACGGTTTACACGGTCCAGAGGAAGAAAAAGTGTCGCCTTGTTGTGGGAGTGTCACCTTGTGATGGGCTGTGGGGGAGGGCGGTGTGAGGCATGGGGAAGAGAATAGCGTGCGGGGTGATTGTAGGAAAGCGGACTTTCCGGTTGCGCCGACATGGCGAACTTCAGGCCAGTCGTTTCATCAAGCCATGAGAAAAATAGCCTATATGCTTGTGGGGCAGTTCTAACTTCGCCCTCGACAAGAGAGATAGGCCTTCATTGTCTAATTCCCCCACGGCGCTTTCAGGAAAACCGGCGAAATGCGCGTCTTCGTATTTTCGAAGCCATTCAACAACGTCCGAAGCCAGTTGAGCCGACAAGCCAATCGCATGGGGAAGAAGATAGCCTCCTTCCGCCGCGTTGCGAATGCCAGTGCCGGATAGATTGCCGTCGATTAGGAAGTCTGTGCTCATTTCTTCAGTATAGCGTGTCGGAAGGAACCGCAGCAACGTCCGCTTCCCCCGACATTCCCGTCGTCCCCGCGTAGGCGGGGATCCCGCTTGTCTTGCGGTTTGGCGCGGAAGTTGAAGAAGAAAGCGGGGTCCCCGCCTGCGCGGGGATGACGATAGGGTTTCGCTTCGGGTGTTTCCGGGAAGTCGGGGGGCGGAAACGGATTCGCACGGAGGCGCCAAAGGGAGATAGCCTCCGCGCGAAACGTCAGTCCGCGTCGTCCTCCAGCGCATGCATGTCATCGTCCGACAGGCCAAAGTGGTGGCCGACCTCGTGGACCACGACATGGGTGACGAGGTCCTCCAGCGTCACGTCCGTCTCGCACCATTCGGCAAGCAGGGGCTGGCGGTAGAGGGTGATGCGCGGACGGAATTCGCCCGCCACCCAGACCGATTCCTCGTCGAGCGGGCGGCCGTGGTAGAGGCCGGTCAGTTCCCAGGCGTCCTCCAGGCCGACCGCGTGCAGGGTCTCCGCGTCGGCGAATTCCTCGACGTGGACGGTCACCCCGGCGAGGTGCTGCGCGAAAGGTTCGGGAATGCGCGCGAAGGCGGCGTGGGCGAGGGCCTCGAACACGTCCGGGCCGGGGGCATTGCCGAAACGGGTCATATCGCGGTTACTCCTGCGGTGCTTCCGGGGCGACGATGCGCGCGATCCCGGCGGCGGTGGAGGGGTGGTAGGTGGGCTTGGCCTCGGCGAAGAAGTCCCGCGCCTTGCCGGTGCCCCAGTCGCCCTGCTTCATCAGCCCCTTGTAGAGCGGATAGACCAGCAGTCCGCGCCCGATCCGCGAGAGATAGGTGCGCAAGTAGGGCACCGCCGGATCGTAGCGGTTGGCGATGGCGAGTTCGAACCAGGCCGACTGGATATAGGCATTGCTCGAGGCCGAGAGCCCCAGCGCCGTGTCCAGTTCCTTGAGGCGCGCGGGCGTCTGCTGCCGATCGATGCCGTTGAGGAAGCGCAGCCATTCCTGCGTGGTCCAGCCCTGCGGCTGCACCGCGCTGGCCGGGCCGCCCGCATTGAAGGCCGCCAGTTTGGTATCGACTTTCGCCAGCGTTGCACTGTGGACGCGAACGGCATTGTCGGGCAGCCCCGCGCCGTAGGACCAGCGGTCCAACTGGAGTTTCAGTTCGAGATCGGGCTGGCCCTTGAGCAGGCGCTCGCGCAGGTCGCTAAGGAATCCGGCGGTGGTCTGGGGCTGGAAGGCGTGGCGGTCGAAGTAGGAGGTGAGGTAGGCGTCCCACTTGTCGCGGCCCACGGTATATTCGATCATGCGCAGGAAGTTGGAGCCCTTGGTATAGTCCACCTCGCCCGCGCCCGGTTCGCCGTTGAGGCGGGTGGCGGCGCCGGTCTGGCCGCCGCCTGCGGCGATCTCGCGCTGGAGCACGTCCCAGTCGAGATCGGCATATGTCGCGGCCTGCTCCTTGCCGTAGAGCGATTCCATGATGCGGTTTTCGAAATAGGTGGTGAAGCCCTCGTTCAGCCACGAATCCGACCAGGTGGCATTGGTGACGAGGTTGCCCGACCACGAATGCGCCAGTTCATGCGCGACGACATCGGTGTTCGAGCGGTCGCCGGTGACGATGGTCGGCGTCAGGAAGGTCAGCATGGGATTTTCCATGCCGCCGTAAGGGAAGGCGGGCGGCAGCACGAGCATGTCGTAGCGGCCCCAGCGATAGGGGCCGTAGAGCTTGCTGGCGGCGTCGATCATCTTTTCGACATCGACGAATTCCTTCGCCGCCTTGTCCAGCATCGGCGCCTCGGTCCAGACGCCGGAGCGGGGGCCGAGCGACTTGAACTTCAGGTCTCCCACCGCGAAGGCGATCAGATAGGGCGGCACCGGCTTGTCCATGCGGAAACGGAATTGGCGGCGGCCGTCGGGCAGGGCCTCGCCCTTGTCGCCGGAGAGCTTTTCGGCGCTCATCACCGCGACCATGTCGCCCGGTACGCGCAGGGTGGCTTCCCAGGTCTGGCGGATGCCCGGGCTGTCCTGCGTCGGCACCCACGAACGGTTGAGGATCGCCTGGCCCTGGCTGAACAGGAAGGGCTTCTTCTTGCCGAACGTCATTTCCGGCGGCAGCCATTGCAGCGCGGTGGCGCCGGGCTTTGAACGGTAGGCGATCCTGATCTTGGTCGCGCCTGCGAGGTCGACGGTGAGGGCCGAGCCGATATCGGCGTTCGCGGTGTCCTTGGGGCCGAGCGTCCACTGGAGCGGCTTGCCCGCGGCGTCGGTGACGGCCGAGATGTCCATGTCGTTGACGTCGAGCACGACTTGCGTGGCCCCCGGCGCGGCGAGGATGTCGAGCAGGGCGCTGCCGGACAGGGTCTTGCCGGTGAAATCGACATCGAGGTCGAGCGACACATGGGTCACGCGGGCGACTTGCGGCTGGGCGTGGGTCCAGACGTCCTTCGCATCGGGCGTGGTCAGGATCGGGGCTGGTGCCGTCTGGGCGAAAGCGGGGGCGGTGGTTCCGGCGAGCAGCGCGGCGGCAAGAAGTATACGCATGGCCGCGACTTATGGTCGCGGCCATGGCCGGGTGCAAGAGTGCCTAAAGGCCCGAGACCTGGACGTCGAACTTTCGCGTCCCGCCCGCGCGGGCCACGGCGGCCTGCACGTCGGCGCGCTGCTTCAGGGCGGCGAGGCCTGCGGCGAAGGGCATGGGCGGCAGGTTCGCGGGCGGCGGTGCATAGTCGCTGAGCTGCGCGAGGGCATCGACCCGGCGATCGGGATCGCCCAGGCGCGCGATCATCGAGGCGGCGGCGGCGTCCACCCGGTTCAGGCAGATCTGCAGGTCGGTGACGGCCTCGGCGTGATCCTCGGCATGGGCCTCCGCATAGGCGAGGTCGGCCTCGGCGAGGTCGGTCTGGCCGGCGCCTTGCGCCGCGCAGCCGTGGGCGAGGCGGTACTCCATGGTGCCGTAGGGGCTGGCACTCGTGTCGATGGTCGCGCCGAGCGGGGCGAGGGTTTCCAGCGCCGCATCGTGGTGGCCGAAGCGGCTTTGCAGATAGGCGAGGTTGATGGTCTGGCTGACATTGACCCTGCCGCTCTCGCCAGAGGCGATGGCCTGCCGGTAGGCGGCGACCCCGTCCTCGTAGCGGCCGAGCTGTTCGTAGGTGCGGGCGAGGCCGTCCCACCACCAGTTGAGCTGGCTGTCGCGGTCGGAGAACTGCTTTTCGAGCACGCCGTAGGGGCGGGCGGCTTCGAGCGTGACGCGCGCCTTGTCCGCCTCGCCGATCGCGCGCTGGGCGGTGGCGAGCTGGATCGGAAGGGTAAGCAGGCCGGGGCGGAGAATGCTGCGGCGTTCGAGGTCGGCGATCTCTCGCTGGTAAGCGGCACGCAGGTCGAAAGTCTCGGGCAGCAGGCTGCGCAAGGCCGGGTCCAGGCTGATATCGCGCAGCAGGCGCGCGTTGCCGATCGCGGCGATCTGGGCGGAAGCCCCGGCATCGTCGCCCGAGTCCTTGAGCACGCGGGCATAGGCGCGGCGAATGCCTTCGAAGCGGGGATCGTCCTGCGCGCGGGGCGAGGCGGAGAGCAGCGCCAGATAGCGGCGATAGGCCGGGTTGGCCTGATCGCCCGCGAACTTGCGGCCCAGCGCCATCAGCCAGTCGGTCTGGATCGGGTCGATCCCGTCCGGCAGGTCCTTCTGCATGGTTTCGAGCGTGGCGACCGCATCGGCGGGCCTGCCGCCGTCGAGTTCCAGGCCGAAGCGCAGGCTCCAGGCGACGCCCGGTGCGCCGGTGATCGCGGTCATCTCGCGGGCATGGAGCAGGGCCGGTTCGATCCGGTCACCGCGCGCCTCGCACAAAGTGGCGATCATCAGGAAGGGCACGCGTACGCGGTCTTCCAGCGTCGCGAAGGCCTTGTCGGCAACGACCGGAGAGACCTGCCTGAGCGCGCCTTCGCAATTGTCGGTGGCCATGTAGGTCTGCGCCTGCGGCAGCGCGGCGGCGGCCGTCTCGCCGATATCCTTGCGCGCCAGTGCGGCCTGCGGCACGGCGGCCAGGGCCAGTGCGGCGAGAAGAGTCGCGCGGAGCCGGGCCGCGCGTGCGAAGTTCGTCATGATATTCCCCGTTGCCTTGGGGGAGACGCTAAGGCAGCGGGTCGGGCTTGTCAGCGGTGCTGGGCGTGAAAAACGCCGTCATGCTGGGGACGACCGTGTGAATTTCACAGCTTTTTGAGCACGCCGGTCACGGGAATGGCGATGCTGGCACCGCCGGTGACCGCCTCGCCGTCGAAGCTGGCCTGGGTGCCGTCTTCCGCTGCGACGTTCACGGTGCCGCCGGATTGGGTGAAAGTAAGCGTGCCGCCGCCGAGCGTCGGGATGGCCACTTTGCCGTCCCTGTTGGCCTTGATCGCAGCCAGGATGTCCTGCGGGGTCATGTAGCCGGTCAGCATGTGGTCCTTGATGAGCGCGGCCAGCGCGGCGTGGTCGTCCGCCTCGGTCAGCTGCTTCGCCGGATCGCCGAGCTGCGCGAAAGCGGCGTCCTCCGGCGCGATCAGGGTGTAGCTGGCATTGTCGCGGAACACGCCCTCGATGCCGGTTTCCTTGAGCGCCTCGGCCACGGTCTGGAGGCCGGAGGCATTGTCGAGCGCCTGCGGCAGGGTCTCGGACGCGGCCGGGGTGGCGGTTTCGGTTTGCCCTCCCGAACTGTCCTTGTCCGAACAGGCGCCGAGCGAGAGGCCGAGGGTCGCCAGAAGCGTGAGAGCGAGATGGTCCTTGCGCATGTGTCCTCACTGGCCCTTTCAGGAGAGCAGTTCGATGGCCGCCCGCACGCGGCGGGAAGCGGGGTCGAGCTGATAGATGTAGCCGTCGCTGTAGCGGTAGAGCGCGTCCGGCCCGTCGCGGTACTGGTCGCGCCAGGCGGCGGGGAGGTTGTAGACGTCATGGCCTGGCGGCATGGTCTGGCCGATCCGGATCGGGGCGCCGAGCAGGATTGCAGCCACCCCGGAGATCGCGCTGCCATCGGGCTTCATCCGGTAGATTGTCCTGTCGTAATAGCGCCAGGCGCCCTCGCCGCCGAGACCGTAGTAGCGGGTGTAGTAGCCGGGCAGGGCGACCGGCTTGTAGGCGCCGGGCCAGGCCTGCCCCACCGCCAGCCCGCCGCCGAGCAGCGGCAGGTAGCCGACCACGCCGTTGCCGCTTTCCGTCCCGCTTCCGGCAGGGGGGGGCGCTGCACCGAGGCGCAGCAGGTAGCCGCCCTCGAAGCGAGCCTGGGTGTCGTCGGCCCAGGCGGGGGAGAACCAGCCGGGATCGTGCCAGGCCTTTTCCGGCGGATGGGTGCGCGGCGGCAGGGCGCAGCCGGGATATTTCCCCGCGATCGCGGCGGGGCAGCCGGTGAAGGTCGGAGCAGCAGCGGGCGGGTTCCAGGCGATGTCCTGCTCGCGGGTGAGCACATGCACGCGGTCGCTGGTGGGCACGCGGAACTCGCGACCGCCCGAATCCTTGAATGTGGTTACGGCTGCGTCTTCGCGGGCCTTTTCCTGCTGGCGCTGCTCGCGCGCGGCAGTGACGCGGTTTTGCGCTTTGGCCTGCTCGGATTGTTGCGCGCCGGATTGCTCGGCCGCCGCGATGCCGATCGCCAGCGGGGCGATCAGGGTCAGGCCGGTCATCCCGGCGAGAAATGTCCACGTTCTCGGCATCGCTGCTTCTCCTTCGAGGGGCGCAACGCGGCGGGACGATAGCCGTTCCCGCGCAATTTGTCGCCAGGCGTCGCAGCGGGCCGTCGCGCGTTAAGAGCATGTTAGCCAACGAAAAGGGCGCCCGGATTGCTCCGGGCGCCCCACTCGGCGAACTGATGCTCCTTCCCCGAAAGGAAGGAAGCGCGATCAGGCGCTGTAGTACATGTCGAACTCGACGGCCGACGGCGTGGTTTCCCAACGCAGCACTTCCGGCCACTTCAGTTCGAGGTAGGATTCGATCTGGTCCACGGTGAACACGCCGCCTTCGAGAAGGAAGGCATGGTCGGCCTGGAGCGAATCGAGCGCTTCACGCAGCGAACCACAGACGGTCGGCACTTCGGCGAGTTCGGCCGGCGGCAGATCGTAGAGGTTCTTGTCCATGGCTTCGCCCGGGTGGATCTTGTTCTTGATCCCGTCGAGACCGGCCATGAGCAGCGCGGCGTAGCAGAGGTAGGGATTGGCCATCGCGTCGGGGAAGCGGAATTCCACGCGCTTCGCCTTGTCGCCCGCACCGTAGGGGATGCGGCACGAGGCCGAGCGGTTGCGGGCCGAGTAGGCCAGCAGAACCGGGGCTTCGTAGCCCGGCACCAGGCGCTTGTAGCTGTTGGTGGTCGGGTTGGTGAAGGCGTTCAGGGCCTTGGCGTGCTTGATGACGCCGCCGATGAAGTACAGGCACATGTCGGAAAGACCGGCATAGCCGTTACCGGCGAACAGCGGATTGCCCTTGTCCCAGATCGAGATGTGGGTGTGCATGCCCGAGCCGTTGTCCTTCATGATCGGCTTCGGCATGAACGTGGCGGTCTTGCCATAGGCCTGCGCGACCATGTGCACGACGTACTTGTAGATCTGCATGCGGTCGGCGGTCTGGACCAGCGTGCCGAAGGTCAGGCCGAGTTCGTGCTGGGCAGCGGCCACTTCGTGGTGGTGCTTGTCGCAGGGCAGGCCCATTTCGAGCATGGTGGTGACCATCTCGCCGCGGATGTCGACGGCCGAGTCGACCGGCGCGACCGGGAAGTAGCCGCCCTTGGCGCGCGGACGGTGGGCGAGGTTGCCGGTGTCGTAGTCGCGGTTCGAGTTGCCGGGCAGCTCGATGTCGTCGATCTTGAAGCCGTTGCCTTCGTAGCCGTCGTAGAACTTCACGTCGTCGAACATGAAGAATTCGGCTTCGGGGCCGACGTAGACGGTGTCGCCGAAACCGGCCGACTTGACGAAGGACTCGGCGCGCTTCGCGGTCGAGCGCGGGTCGCGGGCGTAGAGGTCGCCGGTCGAGGGTTCCACGATGTCGCAGAACAGGATGAGCATCGGGGTGGCCGAGAACGGATCGACGTAGACGGCGTCAAGGTCGGGCTTGAGGATCATGTCCGACTCGTTGATGGCCTTCCAGCCCTCGATCGACGAACCGTCGAACATCAGGCCGTCTTCCAGCTCGTCCTCGCCGAGGATCGAAGCGACCATGGTGAGGTGCTGCCACTTGCCCTTGGGGTCGGTGAAACGCAGGTCAACCCACTCGATCTCTTCGTCCTTGATGCGCTTGAGGACGTCCTTTGCACTCGCCATTAGAGTAGTCTCCAGTGATGCTCTTCCGATCCCGAAAGAGACTTTGATGTTGCATTGACCACGGGACGTTTCGGGCTTTCTCGCCGTTTCTTCCCGATCCGGCCGCAGCCGGGCAATCTATTTCCGACGTGGGCCGATTTCCGGCGCAGGCCGGATGGATATTACAGAGCGTCGTCGTCGCGCTCGCCGGTGCGGATGCGCACGGCGGTCTCGATGGGAACGACGAAGATCTTGCCGTCACCGATGCGGCCGGTCTGCGCGGCGTCGGCAATGGCTTCGACCACGCGTTCGGCCAGAGCGTCGGGAACGACCACTTCGAGTTTCACCTTGGGCAGGAAGTCGACGACGTATTCGGCGCCGCGATAGAGCTCGGTATGGCCCTTCTGGCGGCCGAAGCCCTTGGCTTCGGTGACGGTGATGCCGGAGACGCCAACTTCGTGCAGTGCTTCCTTCACTTCGTCCAGCTTGAACGGCTTGATGATAGCTTCGATCTTTTTCACGCCAGTGTTGACCCCTGCATGGTCCCGGATTTTTTCCGAAGACAATTCCGGTCCGGGAACCAGATGCCTCGCGCGCGATTCCTATCAAGAATCGTGCCAGTGCGGATGGCCCCCTCGTAGGCCAAGTGTGCAGCCGCGAAAAGACGGTAATCGTCGCTTTCGACAGGGTGAACGCACTGAGTCATGCGGGCGACACCCCAATTGGCGACATTATGTGTTCAAGATTCGGGCACGCCCTGCCTTAAAATTGTGCAGGTGGATGCGGAGGGACTCTTGGAACCTAACTCCCTAACCTCATCATTGCGAGCGAAGCGAAGCAATCCACGGCGGCTCTGCGAAACTCTGGATTGCTTCGCTTCGCTTGCAATGACGAAGAGGCGGCAGAATCGGGTCGCCGTAAGCTAACGCAAGAAGGCGCCGGAAACCGCCTGGTCTCCGGCGCCTTCTTTGCGCTGACGAAATGTCGCTGCTGTTACAGCCGCAGGCCGGCGGTCTCGGGGAGACCGGCCATGAGGTTGAGATTCTGCACCGCCGCGCCGCTGGCGCCCTTGCCGAGGTTGTCGAGCATGGCGACCATGCGCGCCTGCGAACCGTCCTTCGCGCCGAGCACCCGCAGGGTCAGCGTATCGACCGGCGCCATCGAAGCGCGCAGCAGCAGTTCGTCGGGCTGGTCGTCGACCACGGTGACGATCTCGCTGCCCGCATAGAATGCGGCGAGCGCGGCGCGCAGCGCGGCCGGATCACCCGCCTGCGGCATCATCGAGAGGTGCAGCGGCACTTCCACCAGCATGCCGCGATGCGCGGGGACCACGGCGGGGGCGAAGATCGGGGCATGGGTCAGGCCGACATGGGCGGTCATTTCCGGCACATGCTTGTGGCCGAGGGCCAGGCCATAGGCGCGGAAGGCGATGTCGCGGTCTTCCTCGAAGTGCGCGATCAAGGCCTTGCCGCCGCCCGAATAGCCCGAGACGGCGTGGCAGACGTAAGGCCAGTCGGCGGGCAGCAGGCCAGCCTTCACCAGCGGCGCGACGAGGGCGATGAAGCCGGTCGGGTAGCAGCCGGGATTGCTGACGAAGCGCGCAGCGGCGACCTTTTCACGGCCCACGACTTCGGGGAAGCCGTAAGTCCAGTCCGGCGCAACGCGGTGTGCCGAGGAGGCGTCGATCACGCGGGTGGTCTGGTTGCGGATCATGCCGACGGCGGCCTTGGCGGCATCGTCGGGCAGGCAGAGGATCACGAAGTCCGCCGCGTTCAGGGCTTCGGCGCGGGCGGCGTCGTCCTTGCGGCGGGCATCGTCGAGGACGATCAGCTCGAACTCGGCGCGGCCCGCGAGCCGTTCGGCGATTTCCAGGCCGGTGGTCCCGGCGGCGCCGTCGATGAAGACCGTCTTCGTCATCAGGCCTCAGCCTCCAGAGTGTCGAGCAGGGCATAGCCGACCTGGCCGTCTTCGCCGAGCTGGCCCCAGGCCCAGTTGCCCGCGATGTCGAGCACGTTGAACGTCTCGCCTGCCGGAAGCTCGCGAATCGCCTCGGCGTCGGCGCGGCTCATCGCGCGCAGCACGGCGCCGGGCATGACCTTGTGCGGCATCGGCACCGCATAGTGCGGCACGAAGTAGAGACCGGCCAGCTTGATATGCGCCAGATCGCCGCGCACGGGAAGGCATCCGGGATCCGCGGTCACGCTCGGTCCGGTCATGGCCAGGAGTCCATCGATCCGGGGAGGGCGGGTATAGGAATCCTCAGTGGCCAACGCGGGTGCTTCTCCAAATGCAAAGATGCGCGCGCTTAGCGGGGGCATGGCCAAGACGCAAGTTCAGCCATGTTCGCCGGTGTAGCGCCGCTGCAACATCCGCCATGCCGCGCGCAGGCCGAGCGCGTCGCCGCCCTTGGGCCGACCGGGCTTGGCGGCGGGGCGCCAGGCGAAGGTATCGAAGTGCGCCCAGTCGAGGCCCTTGGGCACGAAGCGGTCCATGAACAGCGCTGCCGTGCTCGCCCCGGCGAAGCCGCTGGACCCGGCATTGTTGATGTCGGCCACGTCCGACTTCAGGTATTCGCGGTAGCCGTCATAGAGCGGCAGGCGCCAGCAGGGGTCGTCCACCGCGAGACCGGCATCGAGGATGTCCTGCGCGGTCCTGTCCTCGCGGGTGAACAGCGCGGGCAGGTCCGGGCCGACGGCGACGCGGGCGGCGCCGGTCAGGGTGGCGAAGTCGATCAGCAGTTCCGGTTCCTTCTCGCCCGCGCGGGTCAGTGCATCGCCCAGGATCAGGCGGCCTTCGGCATCGGTGTTGCCGATCTCGACGGTGATGCCCGCGCGGCTGCGCAGGACGTCGCCGGGGCGGAAGGAATTGCCCGAGATCGCATTCTCCACTGCCGGGATCACGAGGTGGAGGCGCACCGGCAGCTTCGCGCCCATGATGAGGCGGGCGAGAGCGAGGGCATGAGCGGCGCCGCCCATGTCCTTCTTCATCAGCAGCATGCCCGCGCCGGGCTTGATGTCCAGCCCGCCCGAATCGAAGCAGACGCCCTTGCCGACGACGGCGATCCTTGGATGCCCCGGATCGCCCCATTCCAGTTCGATCAGGCGCGGCGCATGGGCGCGGCCCGCCGCGCGGCCGACCGCGTGGACCATCGGATATTCGCGTTCGAGCATTTCGCCGCGGGTGATCTTCACTTCCGCGCGGAAGGCCTTGGCCAGCGATTCCGCTTCGGATTCGAGCTGGCCCGGACCCATGTCCTCGGCGGGCGTGTTGACCAGATCGCGGACGAGCTCGATCGCCTCGGCCTCGGCGATCACCGCGTCGATCGCCTTGACCTCGGTGGTGAGGAGAATGCGCGGGCCTTCCTCGGGGGGGTCGGAAAGGTAGCGGTCGAAACTGTACTGACCGGCGATCCAGCCGAGGGCGGCCCTTCCGGGTTCTCCGGAAGCACGGCGGTAGGTTCCGGCGGGCAGGACATCGGCCAGCTTCGCCAGGCACCAGGTGGAAAGCGCGGCGGGATCCGCCACGCCCGCAACGACGAACCAGCCGTCGCCCTCGGGCAGGATCGCGTGAGTGCCCGCGCTGCCGGTGAATTTATGCGCTTCGAGCGCGGCGCGCTGGGGAACCGACAGGCCCTTGATGAATTGATCCAGTCCGTCTTTCGCGACGAGGTGGATGGCGACGGCCTTCTGGCCGCGATCGGGCTGAATCAATGCGTTCTTGTCGGTCATGGTTCCATTCTCTAGCCTTGCCGCAAGCATGAGCCGAGAGGGAAAATGATGCGATCTGGTGCCTGGTATCTTGTCTCCATTGCAAGCGCGGCCTTGCTGGTGAGCGGCTGCAAGGGTGAGAAGCCCGCTTCTGCGGCGTCGGAAACCGCCGCGAGCAGGGTGGAGACCGCGAGCGAGGCCGCTACGGAGCCTGCTCCGGAAGCCAGCGAAGTCCCCGTAGGCGGTGGACGCGTGGAAAAGGTAGAGAACGACACTTACGAGTTCAGCTACGCTTATCCCGATGCCGCAGGCGCGATTCCGGGGCTGAAAGCAAACCTCGACAAGCAGCTTGAGGCATCGCGTGCGGGTCTGGTCAGCGACGCGAAGAAGGGGCAGGCCGACGCGAAGGAGAACGACTATCCCTATCACGCCTACAGCTACGGCGAGGAATGGAAGGTCGTTACCAACCTGCCCGGCTGGCTCTCGCTTTCCTCGGAGACCTATACCTATTCGGGCGGTGCGCATGGCATGACCACGTTCGATGCCCTGCTGTGGGACCGCCATGCCGAGACGGCGCGCCGGCCCATCGACCTCTTCACCAGCAAGGAAGCGCTGTCGAAGGCGATCCGGACCTCGTTCTGCGCGGCGCTAGACAGGGAGCGGGTCAAGAAGCGCGGCGGCCCCATCGACAAGAGCGACGAGATGTTCTCCGAATGCATCGATCCGGTCGAGCAGGTGGTGATCCTGGGGTCGACCAACAAGCAGACGTTCGACCGTATCGGCCTGCTGGTGTCGCCGTACAATGCCGGGCCTTATGCCGAGGGCAGCTACGAAGTGACGGTGCCGGTGACCGCCGCGGTCATGGCTGCCTTGAAGCCGCAGTATCGGTCGAGTTTCTCGGTGGGTAAGTAAGAGGTCGTTTGAAAAATGCCCGAGGGGCATTTTTGCGCGGCACCGGCCCACGCCCCAACCCTACCACCCGCAGGATACTACCGTTAGGTGGTAGGGTTGGGGCGTGGGCCGGTGCCGCCAAAATCCGGCTACTCCTGATCTCGCAATTTGCGCACACAATCGTTATGTAGGCTCCATGACCGAATACCAGATCGTCGAACCCGGAAGCGAAACCGTCCTGCGTGACGGCACCATCAAGCTGCACGGCCCCGAAGGCTTCGAGGGCATGCGCAAGGCAGGCCGCCTTGCCGCGATGATCCTCGACGAGATCGCACCGATGGTGCAGCCCGGTGTCACCACCGCCGCCATCGACGACAAGGTTCGCGAACTGACGCTCGACGGCGGCGCGGTGCCTGCCACGCTCGGCTACCGGGGCTATGCGCATTCGTGCTGCATCTCGATCAACCATGTCGTCTGCCACGGCATCCCGTCGGAAAAGACGATCAAGGACGGCGATATCGTCAATATCGACGTGACCCCGCTGCTCGACGGCTGGCACGGCGACACCAGCCGCATGTATCTGGCAGGCGACGTCTCGCTGAAGGCGCGCCGTCTGGTCGATGTGACCTATGAATGCCTGATGATCGGCATCGAGCAGGCCAAGCCCGGCAACCGCGTGGGCGACATCGGCGCGGCGATTCAGGCCTATGCCGAATCGTTCCGCTACGGCGTCGTGCGCGAGTTCTGCGGTCATGGTCTCGGCCGCCTGTTCCATGATGCGCCCGAAGTGGTCCATGCCGGTCGCCCCGGCACCGGGCCGCTGCTGAAGCCCGGCATGTTCATGACGATCGAGCCGATGATCAACCTCGGAAAGCCGCCGGTGAAGCTGCTGGCTGACGGCTGGACGGCGGTGACGCGCGACAAGTCGCTTTCTGCGCAGTTCGAGCACTCGATCGGCATTACCGAGACCGGCTGCGAGATTTTCACGACCAGCCTCAAGGGCCTGCACAAGCCGCCTTACGCCTGATTTTCGCGGGGAGGGCGTTTCTTGCCGCTCCAGCCCCGGTCTAACCGGTGGAATGGATGCTGAACCAAGTTCAGCATGACGGGGTGGCTGGTCGGGATGGTCGCGTCGGAGCGGAGCGTGCAGCGCCGCAGGCCATGCAGCTATTTTCCGCAAGGAGCGCACTGCCGTTGCTGCGCGCGCAAGGCTGACAGTCTTGGGGTGCAGGGGGGCTAAGCTCCCCTGCTTTTCTCTTTCCACCCCTTCAAGCCGCTAGAGCCGCCGAAGGCTTGCTCAGCAGAGCCAGCAGCGAGATACGGTTGAAGAACCACATGCGTTGCAGTTCGAGGCCGCTGTATTTTCTCAGGGTATTGGCGAAAGTATAGGGCGTGTACCAGACGTTGTGGTCGGGGTGGACGCCTTCGAGGAAGGTTTCGGTTTCCGGCACGTAGTCGAAATGCCGGGCGCGGCACTGGAAGGCGTCGGGCACGGAAATGAGGAAGAGGCCCGCGTCCACCGCCTCGATCCGGCCGAGGAAGTCGGAAACGTCGGGGACGTGCTCCATGACTTCGGGGACGAGCACCACGTCGTAGCGATCGGTTACTTGCGCGAAATCGGTGAAGAGCTGCCCTTTCACGAAGGGTCGCAGCTGTTCGAGCGCCTCGCCGTGGGGATCGAGTCCGTCGAGCCGGGCGCAGTGCGCTTCGAGGCGAACGTGGAGGGAGGTGCGCGGATCGGTGATCGGCCAGTCCGCGCAGCCGACGTGGAGCACGCGCTGGTCGGATAGCAAGCTGGCGAAGACATCCATCCGGTCCAGCGAGGCCAGTTCCGATCCCACCGGCACGCGCTGGAGGAAATAGGGCGCGTGGATGCGTTCGAGGGGCGAGCTTGCAGGCGGTTCGGGCGCGGGCGGCGGGGCGGGCGGGGGCGATGGTGTCGAGGGGGCGATCTCGCGCACATCGGCCTTGTGCATGTCGTCGTAAGTCCGCAGCGTCGAGCCCCAGAGCTGGTGTGCATAGACCGGATCGCGGCCTTCGTAGGTGACACCGGTGAAGTGGCGCGGGATGAACGTGTGGCTGGGGTAGATCCGCAGCGGGGTATAGGCGAACTTGCGGTAGCAGTCGGTCAGGCGCTGCGGTCCCACGGTTTTCCACGCCATGCCCTCGATCACCGAAGGGCTGGCGGCGATGTCCTCGACGATCCGCTTCACGAAAGCATTGCCTGCCTCGCAGCCGAAATAACCCGCGGCGATCAGGCCCGGCCGGGCGATCTCGCTTTCCCAGCAGGCGAAGGCCTCGCAGTCCAGCAGGTCATCGTCCAGCGGGCGCAGGCAGATGGAATCGGCATCGAAGACCAGCCCGCCGTGTTCGAGCAGGATTTCCCAGCGCATCATGTCGGCCACGCCGTTGAGTTCGCGCGGCGCCATCGCGGCCATGTGGGGGCCGTTGATCCAGTCGCGCCCTTCCAGTTCGGCATTGCCCCAAAGGCGGAACTCCCAGTCGGGATGGGCATCCTGCCAGGTCCGGATGCAATTGTCGGGGCGGCGGGTTTCGTCGCCGACCCAGATGAAATGGAAGCATTTCGGAATCATCGCGGTGGTTCCCGGTGGACGAGGATCGTCCTTTCCGGGGCTAAGGCGACAGAGTGAAGCAAGTCCGAAAGCGGGCTAGGCATTCGCGCGTAAATGGGCCTGCTCACGGGGGAACGGAGCAGGCCCATCCCCCTCTGGGAGAGGGAGAAGCGATCAGCCGGAGCGGCACGCAAGTGCGGAAGTGTGCCGCTCCGGGCGGGCGACCTCCGGGGGTTTCGAGGTCAGTCCCGCGGGATGATCCAACGGATCGTCCCCAGGTAATTGCCGGCGACCGGCTGGCCGTCGGCATTGGTGGCCGGTTCGAACCGGGCACGCCTGCTGACATATTTGCAGGTGGCCTCGTCGAGGCCGGTAAAGCCGCTCGACGCGACGATGCTGCACTGGCCGACGCGGCCGTTCGCATCGATGTCGAGCCGGAAACGGACGCTGCCCTGGTGTTCGGCGCGCAAGTCGGCGGTGGGATAGTCCTGCGTCGTCACCCAGCCGGAGGCCGCGTTGCGCGGCAGGGCGCCCTTGGGCTGGAACCGGGTCGGAGTCTCGGTTGGCGTTGGGAGGGCGAGCGCCACCCTTTCGGTCTCGAACGCGGTCGGCGTGGCGGTGGGCACGGTCGTCGCGACCTGGACCGGATCGTTCACCGGGATCGGAATGCGCGGTGCGGGCGCGGTCAGCAGCGGCTGGTCCACCGGCTGATCGGGCTGAACTTTGGGTTCGGGCGGCGGCGGCATGGGAATGGGTTCGAGCTTGATCTGCGTGGCTTCGGTATGCTTGGGCGGATCGCTCTTGAACATGGTGACGGCAAAACCGTTGACGAGAGCAAGCACAAGCCCGCCCTGAATCAAGGCCACTATGCCGCCGGTCAGGGCCTTTTGATTGGCGTTGGCCCCGTAGCTTTCTGTGGAATGTCGATCGGCGTAGGACATCGGCAATCCTTTCCCATGGGTACACCGCGTTCTTGCGACGCCTGCTTGCGGTTCATCGCAAGTCCGGTGCACTTCATGGATAGAAGATTATCACGAACCGGTCCGATTCAAACGAATTTATATTAAGCGGGACATCTATTTAACCAAGCTAGGTGATCATCGTCCTGGTTAGTGTCTCGCTCAACGAACCGCGGCGATGGCCTTCTGCCGGCGGCGCTGCACCGAACTGCCGAGGCCAATGGCTTCGCGGTATTTCGCCACCGTGCGGCGGGCGAGTTCGAAGCCCTTGCCCTTGAGCAAGTCCACCAGCGTATCGTCGGAGAGGATCGCCTTGGGGTCTTCGGCATCGATCAGCTGGCGTATCGCCGCCTTCACCGCCTCTGCCGACGCACCTTCGCCGCTCGCCGCCGCCACGCCGGAGGTGAAGAAGAACTTCAGCTCGTACGTGCCGCGCGGGCAGTTGAGGTACTTGTTGGAGGTCACCCGGCTGACGGTCGATTCGTGCATGCCGATGGCCTCGGCCACGGTGCGCAGGGTGAGCGGGCGAAGCTGCGACACGCCCTGGCGGAAGAAGGCTTCCTGCTGCTTCACCAGTTCGCTGGCGACCTTGAGGATGGTCTTCTGCCGCTGGTCCAGCGCCTTGATCAGCCAGTTGGCGTCGGCCAGCTTGTCGGAAAGCCAGGCGCGCGAGGTCTTGTCGGGGCAATTGCCCTTGAGTTCGACGTAATAGCTGCGGTTGACGATCAGGCGCGGCAGGCTGGCCTGGTTGACTGCCACGTTCCAGCCGCCGTCACTGCGGGCGGTGACGAGGATGTCGGGCGTCACCGCCGCGCTCGTCTCGCCGCCGAAACGAAGTCCGGGCTTGGGATCGTAGCCGCGCAGTTCGGCCAGCATGTCGGCGAAGTCCTCGTCGTCCACGCCGCACATCCGCTTGAGCCGGGCAAGATCGCCGCGGGCCAGGAGGTCGAGGTTCTCGATCAGGCGGGCCATGCAGGGGTCGTGGCGGTCGGCCTCGCGGGCCTGGAGGGCGATGCATTCGGACAGAGTGCGGGCGCCGACGCCGGTGGGATCGAGCATCTGCACGACGGCGAGCGCGGCTTCGGCCTTTTCGCGCTCGACGCCGAGGTCCTGCGCTACTTCGAGGAGGGTGATCGGCAGGTAGCCCGCGTCGTCGAGCTGGCCGATGATGTAACGGGCGATGGCGGCGATCAGCGGGTCGGCGGTGGCGGTGCCGACCTGGGCTTCCAGATGGGCGGTGAGCGAGCTTTCGCCGCTGCCGCGTTCGTCGATGCCGGGCAGGTCCTCGCCGGAACCGGATCGCAGGTCGGCGGACCATTCGCCGGTGTCGCGGTCGCGATCGAGCGTGGTGGCGTCGATATCGAGCGGCCGGTCGTCCTCGCCGCGCCCTTCGCCGATCAGCCGGTCCACCGGCGAATCTTCAAGCGTGGTGCGGCGGGCTTCTTCTGGTACTTCGCCCGCTTCGGGTGCCGGGGACGCCGGTTCGCCGCCCAGGTCGAGCAGCGGGTTGGCTTCCAGCGACTCGCCGATGAAAGCCTCGATTTCGAGGTTGGACAGCGCCAGCAGCTTGATCGCCTGCTGGAGCTGCGGCGTCATGACCAGCGACTGATTTTGCCTGAGATCCAGGCGAGGCCCCAGCGCCATGGTCTAGCGGACCTGCGAACAGGAGCCTTTCGACAGGCGTAAGCCTGCCGCGAGCATCACAGCGTGAAGCCTTCGCCGAGGTAGAGGCGGCGCACGTTCTCGTCGGCGACGAGGGCTTCCGGACTGCCCGCGAAGAGCACCTGGCCGCCGTAGATGATGCAGGCGCGGTCGACGATGTCGAGCGTCTCGCGCACGTTATGGTCGGTGATGAGCACGCCGATGCCGCGTGTCTTGAGGTCCTTCACGAGGTCGCGAATATCGGAGATCGAGAGCGGGTCGATACCGGCGAAGGGTTCGTCCAGCAGCATGATCGAGGGCTTGGCGGCCAGCGCGCGGGCGATCTCGCAGCGGCGACGCTCACCGCCGGACAAGGCCATGGCCGGGCTGGAGCGCAGGCGGGTGAGGCCGAATTCGTCAAGCAGGCGCTCCAGTTCGCTGGCGCGCACGTCCTTGTCCGGTTCGTTGAGTTCGAGCACGGCGCCGATGTTCTGTTCCACCGTGAGGCCGCGGAAGATCGAGGTTTCCTGCGGCAGGTAGCCGAGGCCGAGGATCGCGCGGCGGTACATCGGCAGGCGCGTCACGTCGACGCCGTCCATCAGGATGCGGCCGGAGTCGGGACGTACCAGACCCATGATCGAATAGAAGCAGGTGGTCTTGCCCGCGCCGTTCGGGCCGAGCAGGCCGAGAACCTCGCCCTTGGCGACGGAAAGCGAGATGTCGGTGAGGACGGCGCGCTTGTCGTAGCTCTTGGCGATCGAGATCACTTCGAGCCCACCCGCTTCGGCGACGGTGGGCACGTGATGGCCTGCCTGGGAAGGGTCAGCCTGTGCGGGAAGTTCGGTGGTTCCGGTCATCTTCAGAGCGGTTTAAGCATCCGCCGGTGCCTCGGCAAGTCGGCATTCGACGGATATCGAGCCGATTGGCAGGTTTCCTGCATGGTCCGGCGCCCGGTGGCGTAGGCATCGAACCGGGATCGACCGTGCCCGGAACCGGACGGCTCTGGAACCGGGTAACAATCTTGCGGGTTGAAGGGGTGAACTTGAAATCCTCTGCATCAAGTGATCTATTGGATTTCGGGGACGGCGACCGGGGCGGTCGCCCAAGTTCGGGTAGCGGAAAACGGCCCGAAAGAATCAGAGTCGCAAACGGACGGGAAACAGCGATGGACAGGACCGGCAAGCATGACGTGATGCCAAATGATCGGGGACCCACCAATCTGGGACCCGGTTGGGGCGCGCCCGGCGGCCTGTCGGACAAACCGGTGGCGCCCGAGGGCGGGTCCGCGAAGGACTGGGCCAAGGCCGACTGGCGCCGCAAGATGAGCGACAACATCGCCTATGCCCTGTTGGTCTACACCGCCTTGCAGATCTTCGTCACCGTCGGAGCGCTCAAGACGCACGGCGAGTCGCTGCTGCCCTATCTGGCGCTGGTGATCCTGGTGGTCGCGATCATTCCGGCCTGCCGCCGGTTCGAGGCGCGCTGGAACCGGCTCGACGACCGGCAGGCCCACGATCCCGCGATGGCCCCTTACTACCGCCGCGATCGCCTGATGCTGTGGCTGCTGGCGATCGGTCTGCCCTTCGCCATTGCCGGCCTGTTCAAGGGGCTTTCCCTGCTCATGGCATGAGCGGATTCCACGCGGGATTTGCGCTCCGCCCCCGCGGCGGTTAGGGCTGCGCTCCCCCGCCCTTTCGGGGATCTGGAGACCGCAAGAAGATGCTCAGCCCACAGGAAGCGCTCGGCCGCGCACAGGACCTCGTCGACCGCGCGCGCAAGGCCGGCGCCGATGCCGCCGATGCCGTGTTCGGCGCCAGTTCGTCGGAGGGCATCCAGGTCCGTCTGGGCAAACTTGAAGATGTCGAACGCTCCGAAAGCGAGCATATCTCGCTGCGGGTGTTCCTCGGCCGGCGTTCGGCCAGCATCGGTTCCTCCGACCTTTCTCCGCAGGCACTGGACGAACTTGCCGCCCGCGCCATCGCCATGGCCGGGGCCGCGCCGGACGACGCCTATGCCGGTCTCGCGCCCGAGGAATTGCTGAGCCGGGGACCCTGGCCCGAACTCGACCAGCTTGATCCCGCCGAACCCAGCCCGCACGATCTGCGCGCCGCCGCGCTGGAGGCCGAGGATGCCGCGCGCGCGGTGGCCCGCGTCAGCAATTCCGACGGCGCCACCGCCAGTGCCGGAACCGGGGTCTTCGCGCTCGCCACCAGCCACGGTTTCGCCGGGGCCTACGGCTCGACCAGCCATTCGCTCAGCGTTTCGATCGTTGCGGGCGAGGGTGCGGCCAAGCAGCGCGACTATGCCTGGCGTTCTACCCATCACCGTGCCGACCTGCCGCCGCCTGCCGAGATCGGCGTGCTGGCGGCCGAGCGCGCGGTGGCCCGGCTCGAACCGGGCCGCATGGCGAGCGGGGCGATGCCGGTGGTCTTCGATCCGCGCGTCGGCGGTTCGCTGATCGGGCACTTCACCGGGGCCATTTCCGGCAGCGCCATCGCCCGCCGCTCCAGCTTCCTGCTGGACAAGCTGGGCGAGCAGATCTTCGCGCCGGGAATCGTGCTGGTGGAGGAACCGCATACGCCGCGCGGCCTGCGCTCGCGCCCCTTCGACGGCGAGGGCCTGCCGACCCGCGCGCGCAACCTGATCGAGGACGGTCGCCCGACCACCTGGCTGCTCGACAGCGCCTCGGCGCGGCAGCTCGCCCTGGAGCCGACCGGCCATGCCGCGCGCGGCGGCGGCGGCGCGCCGGGCGTCTCGGTGGGCAACCTGCATCTTGAGCCCGGCACGGCAAGCCCGGCCGAACTGATCGCCGACATCGCCGACGGCGTCTACATCACCGAACTGATCGGCCACGGCGTCAACGGTGTGACCGGTGATTACAGCCGGGGTGCCTCCGGCTTCCGCATCGTCAATGGCGAGATCGCCGGGCCGGTCGCCGAGTTCACCGTCGCAGGCAACCTGCTGGCGATGTTCGCCGGGCTGACGGCGGCGAGCGACCTCGAATGGCACCGCGCGATCAACGTGCCGACCCTGCGGATCGACGGGATGACGGTCGCGGGGGATTGATCCGCTGCACCGGACGCAAGAACCCCGGCCTCCAAGGGGCAGGAGACCGGGGTTCCTGCAGCGCGGGCGGCGATTGGCGCCCGGCCGGTAACGGTTGCGGCGTCAGTTCGCGCCGGCACCCGACGGGATAGGGCTGCCCTGCTTCAGGTAGACCCGGTTGTCCTCGATGCGGTCCACGTTGTCGAAGGCGATGAAGTGGTGGGCGCCGTCGGAACTGTCGGAGCGGGTCAGCTTGATCTGGTCGTCCTTCACTTCGTCGATGGTGCCGACGTGCTGGCCGGTATGGTCGGTGACTTCCATGTGCTCACGGATGCGAAGCTTCTCGAACATGCGATTTCTCCGGTTAAGGTGGGTTGGCGTTCAGAGGGTTCGAATGCTTCTGTAACGGCCCGCCTCGATGCTTCGTTCCTGCATTGGTCCCACCGTGGCAACGGCGCGGCTCATGCGGATCAGGGCTGCGCGCCGAGTCCGAAAGTGGCGTCTCCGCGCGGCGAGAGCAGGACTCTATCACCGTCCACCCCATCGATTTCCGAGACCGCGATGAACGACGAGCCTTCGCCTTCCAGCACGACTTCCTGGCCGTCGAGGTGGTCGACCGTGCCGATCGCGAAGCCGTCCGCGTCGATGACCGTCATGCCCTTGCGGATCACACCCGATTCGGTGGGCCAGGAGGTCTGGACGGGATCGAAGGGGGATGGTGAAGACGACATGGCAGGTCCTCCTGTTGGGGGCCGAGGTGCGGCCCGGTCATGACAGGAATAGCCTGCGAACCGACGTGGTTCCACGATTTGCGCGAAATCGCCCGCCCAGGGACTGGCCTACAACCCCTAGCGTCCCTATACCGGGGAAGGCGCTAGATGTGCTTTTCTAAGCTGTGGGAAGTTTTGCCCAACCCGCTCCAAAAGCGATCGAATTTGGGTATCGTGCAGCGCATCGGCACCGGGGCTTGCCCCGCGCCCCTGAAATCATGTGCCGGGAATGGCGCGAAAGGCCGCTTTATGGCCTTTCGAATCGCCCGGCGCCCCCTACGAATCGAACCCCCGGAGTTGTCCGCCCATGTCCCTTCTCGAAGCCCGCAAGACCTACAAGCCCTTCGAATACCCCTGGGCCTACGACTTCTGGAAGACGCAGCAGCAGATCCACTGGCTGCCCGAGGAAGTGCCGCTGGGCGAGGATTGCCGCGACTGGGCGCAGAACATCTCGGAGCATGAGCGCAACCTGCTCACCCAGATCTTCCGCTTCTTCACCCAGGCCGACGTGGAAGTGCAGGACTGCTACCACGAGAAGTACGCGCGCGTCTTCAAGCCGACCGAGATCAAGATGATGCTCACCGCCTTCTCCAACATGGAGACGGTGCATATCGCCGCCTATTCGCACCTGCTCGACACCATCGGCATGCCCGAGAGCGAATACGGCATGTTCCTCGAATATGAGGAACTGAAGGCCAAGCACGACTACCTCCAGAAGTTCGGCGTCGACAACGACGAGGACATCGCGCGCACTCTCGCCATGTTCGGCGGCTTTACCGAGGGCGTGCAGCTCTTCGCCAGCTTCGCGATGCTGATGAACTTCCCGCGCTTCAACAAGATGAAGGGCATGGGCCAGATCGTCTCGTGGTCGGTGCGCGACGAATCGCTGCACTGCGAGGGCATCACCCGCCTGTTCCACGCCTTCGTGCAGGAGCGTGGCTGCCTTACCAAGGCCGTGAAGGACGACATCGCCGACCAGTGCCAGACCACGGTTCGCCTGGAAGACGCCTTCATCGATCTCGCCTTCGAGATGGGCCCGGTCCCCGGCATGACCGCCAAGGACATCAAGAAGTACATCCGCTACATCGCCGACTGGCGCATGGGCCAGCTCGGCCTCAACCCGATCTACCTGATCGAGGACCACCCGCTGCCGTGGCTCCAGCCGCTGCTCAACGGTGTCGAGCATGCCAACTTCTTCGAGACCCGCGCCACCGAATATTCGAAGGGCGCGACGCGCGGCAACTGGAACGACGTCTGGTCGAACTTCGATTCGCGCCGCAAGGTGAAGACCAACGACGACGTGCTGGTCGTGGAAGGCACCGAGCCGGACATGTTCGGCGCGACGGAAGCGGCCGAGTAAGCGGAAGCTTGGTTTAAACGAGAAAGGCCCGGAAGCATCGCTTCCGGGCCTTTCTCGTATCAGCACCAGGTGCCGCGGCGGCCTTTCCATCGTTCGGCAAGGCCCTCGTCTACCAGGGTCGTGCCGAGGCTGCGGCCGTCGCGGGTGACGATGCGCAGGGCACGGCCGTAGCGGTCTTGGTCACGGCCGTCGCCGCCCGGCTGGAGCGAGAATGGCCCCTCGTTCAGGAGGGCGATAAGCCGCTCGGTCGCCTGGGCGCCGAGCCGTGCTTCATAGCTGCATTCCGGCTTGCTGGTTTCCGGCGTGTTGATGTCGGCGATGCGGATCTTGGTGCCGTGATACCAGAAGGTGTCGCCGTCGACGACGCAGGTCTTGCGCACCGGGCCGGAGCAGCGAGCGAAGCGGGCGCTTTCGCTGTCTGGTGCCGTGAACAGGCCGCTGCCGGGAGCGCCGGTCTTCGCGCCATGCCAGTAATAGAGGGCCGCGACGAGCACGAGGGGGAGCAGGATCCAGATCGGCGCGAAAATCGAGCGCCGACGGGTACGATTTGGCATGGGGGGAGAAAAGTCCTCAGGTTCCGTAGTCGCGTGCCTCTGGCGCGTCGAATTCTCCCCGGCAAGTGCGAATCAGCCGGTCCAGTTCGTGATGGTGGAAGGGTTGGGCGAGACGGAAACCCAGGGTACCGTTGCCGCTCCAGCGCACGAGGGCCTCGAACGGCTCGGCGCCTTCGGGAGCGATGACGAGCACGTCACCGTTGGCGATGGGATCGGAGAGGAGGTCGGCGGGCACGACGCAGCCGATCCGGCAGCCTTCCTGCGACACTTCCACCAGCAGGCCGGTGCCGACGTAGCGCGAGCCGCGCAGGATGTGCGTCTCGCGGCGGACGGCGTAGCGCTGGTGCGCGCGTATTCTCAGCGTGTTCACAGGCAGCGGCCCCCGGCATCCTTCCCTGAAATCGACTTTACGGCACCGGCCTTAGCATCCGGTTACCGCGGTTCAGACCAGCCAGCTGCCCGGATTCGGCATCGGCGCATGCTTCTGCGCGTTGAGCAGGCTCATCACGCTGCGCACGATCACCAGAATGGAGACGGCGGCAAGCACGAGCAGGCCGATCGCGACGATCAGCAGCAGGAAGCCGACCACGGCTCCGGCAAGTCCGATCCAGAACGTGTTGATCAGGTACTGGTAGTGGGATTCTTCCCAGGCTTCCTTGGGCTCACCGCGCCAGACGAAAGCCAGAACGATGCCCACGATCGCCGTGATCCCGGTGAAATAGGACGCGAGATAGAGCAGGCTGATGATCGTCGGGTGATTGAATTCGAAGCCGGAAGTGGTGCCGGAACCCGTATTCGGGCGATTCAGGTCGTCCATGGCTTTCTCCATGCTGTTCCCGGACGGGGATGCTGCCCAATTTATGACAAATGTGCAAGCATTGGGCGCGGGGCATGGATTTCAGGGCCTTTGATAAGGCCGTCGGAGGAAATGCGGTTATGGGAGCCGGGCCGCTAAAGCCCGGCGCGCAGAGGGAAGGAAATCAGGCCGCCTGCTGGTCGGCCGGGCCGCCCTTGAGGACGAAGTGGCGGTCGCAGTAACCGCAATCGACATAGCCCTTCTCGTCGATCTCCAGCCACACGCGCGGGTGGCCGAGTGCGGCAGCCTTGTAGGTGCCGTTCGAGCGGATTTCGGTGGCCCCGTCGCAGGAAACGCGGTGGGAATCGGTGAAGACGGTTTCGGGCTGCGTGCTCATGGATCGGCCGATTACCAAGCCTTCACGGGAATTTCCAGCATGCAAATGGCCCCGGCGCGTATCGAGGCGCGCCGGGGCCATTCGCTATGCTTCTATCAGGCCGGGACGGCGAGGGCGCCAGCTTCGGCCAGAGCGTCGGCAACGGCCTTTTCGCGGACTTCCGGACCGATGGCGATGCCTTCGGCCAGCACGAAGATGGGATCGGTGATGCCCACGAAGCCGAGCACGGCGCGCAGGTAGGTTTCGGCGTGCTCGATGGCGGCGCCGGGCTGGCCTTCACCGTAGTAGCCGCCGCGCGACAGGGCGATGTAGACCTTCTTGCCGCCGGCCAGACCCTGCGGGCCTTCGGCGGTATACTGGAAGGTCTTGCCGGCCACGAGAACGCGGTCGAACCAGGCCTTGAGCTGGCTGGGGATGGTGAAGTTGTACATGCCCGCGCCGATCACGATCACGTCGGAGGCGAGGAATTCGGCGAGTTCGGGGGTGCCGTCCGGGTTGCCGAGGACCTCGAGCGTCAGGTGCGGGAGGGCTTCGGCGGCGAGGTCGTGATAGCTGACTTCGAGCGAGGGATCGGCCTTGGTCAGGCTTTCGACGATCGCGGCCGAAACGGCACGGCTGACCGAGTTTTCGCCGAGGATGCTGGAATCGAGATGGAGAAGCTTCATGGGGAGAGAACCTCTATGCTGGTCTGGAAAAGGGTCTTGGTTTGAAAATGTGACCGGCCATAGCTATGTTGCACTGCGACGGACGCCAAGAGCGCATTTTTTCAGGACCAGGTAACATGAACGTGACCGCCCTAGTCGCGAAGGAGCGGGAAGCAGCGGTTCCGACCGCACCGCAAGTTGTGCATTCGGCGGGCGCATGCCGCGTGATCGGCGATATTCTCAGCCGGGTTGGCGACAAGTGGTCGATGCTGGTGGTCATGACCCTGTTGGAGGGCGACCTCCACTTCAACGAGCTGAAGCGCGCGATCGACGGGATTTCGCAGCAGATGCTCTCGCGCACCCTGCGCGCGCTGGAGCGCGACGGGCTGGTGGTGCGCACCGTCCATGCCAGCGTGCCGGTGCGTGTCGAATATGCGCTCAGTGATCTCGGCCATTCGCTGTCGTTGCCGGTGAAGGAACTCGGCGCCTGGGCCTTTGCCAACCGCCCCGCGATCGAGGCGAGCCGCTCTGTGTTCGACAGCCGCGAGGGGCTGTAGGACCGGCTGACCGGACGGCGCTTTCGATGACGGACGGATAGACGCCCTTTACTGGCGCGCCGTCCTGCCCCACATGCGGGCCATGACCAGCTCGACTTCTGCCGCCATCTCGATCCGCGACCTCAAGAAGCGCTATGCCCCCGCCGGAAGCGGTGAAGGCAAGCTTGCACTCAAGGGCGTATCCTTCGACGTGCCGGAAGGCGGCATCTTCGGCCTGCTCGGCCCGAACGGCGCGGGCAAGTCCACGCTCATCAACATCATGGCGGGGCTTGTCCGCAAGACTTCGGGTTCGATCGATATCTGGGGCTTCGACATCGACCGCGACCAGCGCAACGCCAAGCGCTCGATCGGCATCGTCCCGCAGGAGATCGTGTTCGACCCGTTCTTCACGCCTTTCGAAGTGCTGGAGAACCAGGCCGGTCTCTACGGCATCACCAAGGCGCTGCGCCGCTCGGAAGACCTGCTGCGCGCCGTCCACCTTTCCGACAAGCGCGACGCTTATGCGCGCACGCTCTCGGGCGGGATGAAGCGCCGCCTGCTGATCGCCAAGGCGCTGGTCCACCAGCCGCCGGTGCTGGTGCTCGACGAACCCACCGCAGGTGTCGACGTGGAACTGCGCCGCCAGCTCTGGGAACTCGTCAGCGAACTGAACCGCGAAGGCGCGACGATCGTGCTGACCACGCACTACCTCGAAGAAGCCGAGGAACTCTGCGACCGCATCGCCATCATCAACCACGGCGAACTGATCGCCAACAAGCCGACCCGCGAACTGGTCGGCATGGCGCGCGAAAAGATCCTCGTCCTCACGCTCGACCGCGACGTGACCGCACTGCCCAGCCATCCCGGCTTCGTGAAGTGCGAGAAGACCGGCGAGCGCGTGCTCCAGATCACTTACGACAAGGACCGCAGCAATGCGGGCGAGATTCTCTCGGCGGTGCAGGCCCAGGGCTTTGCAGTGGTCGATGTGACGACGCGCGAGGCGGACCTGGAGGACGTCTTCGTCAGCCTGACGAGTTCCGTCGCGGCGTGAATTACCTCTACCTCGCGATTGCCATCGTGGCCGAGGTGATTGCCACGTCCTTCCTCAAGCAATCGGAAGGTTTCGCGCGGCCGGTGCCGACAGCGATCATGGCGGCGGGCTATATCGTCGCCTTCTACTGCCTTTCGCTGGCATTGCGCGGAATTCCCACGGGGGTCGCCTATGCGATCTGGTCGGGGGTGGGGATCGTCCTGATTGCGGGAATCGCCTGGCTGTTCCAGGGGCAGAAGCTGGACCTGCCCGCCATGATCGGCATCGCGCTCATCATGGCCGGGGTGCTGGTGATGAACCTGTTCTCCAAGGTGGCGGGACACTGACGGCTTATTGTTCGCCGGGAATCCTTTTCCAGATACGATGGGCATGACGGCGGATCGGCGCCTGGCAAGCACGGCAAATGCCGGCATAGTGAGCGCCCTCCCAGTGCACACTGTCGCGGTCGGGGTCATGCCGGTCGAAACGGCAGAACACGGCCTGAAATGGGCGTCTGGACAAAGCGGACAGCACGGCAGGCTCCCTGATGGGTTCAGTTGGAAAACAGTTTCGCCTGTTTTCCTGCATGCGACCGCCCGGCAGCTTTGGTGCTTGTATCTTGTTATGAATGCAGGGCAACCTTACCGAGTGTGACGCTGCACTGCAACATGATTGCAGGGCATGTCAGCAGGCAAAGCTAATTATTGCGTCATCGTCATAGTCCCGGCATGGAGCCGCGATGGCTACGCATATCGATCCCGTTCCCGCGCATGATGTAATCGTTGTCGGCTCCGGTGCCGCCGGTCTCACCGCCGCGCTGGCGCTGGCGGACAAGCTCAAGGTGCTCGTCCTCGCCAAGGGCACCCTGACCGGCGGCTCGACCGCCTGGGCGCAAGGCGGGATCGCGGCGGTGCTCGATGCGGGCGATACCTTCGAGGAGCATATTTCCGACACCATGGTCGCGGGCGCGGGGCTGAACCGGCGCGACACCGTGGAGTTCGTGATCGAGCGTGCCCCCCATGCGATCGAGCGGCTGGTCGAATTGGGCGTGCCGTTCAACACCGAGGGCAGCGAACTGCACCTCACCCGCGAGGGCGGCCATTCCCACCGCCGCATCGTCCACGTCGCCGACGCGACCGGATGGGCGGTGCAGAGCGCCTTGCTCAAGGCGGCCGAGGAGCATCCCAACATTACCCTGCTGCCGGGGCAGTCCTGCATCGATCTCATCACCGGGCGGCATGAACTGCGCTATTCGGGATCGGGCCGGGTCTGGGGCGTCTACGCGCTCGACGAGAAGACCGGCCGGGTTTCGGCGCACACCGCCCGCGCGACCATCCTCGCCACCGGCGGGGCGGGGCGCGTCTACCAGTTCTCCACCGCGCCGCGCGGCGCCACCGGCGACGGCATCGCCATGGCCTGGCGCGCCGGCGCGCGCGTCTCCAACATGGAAATGATGCAGTTCCACCCGACTTGCCTCTACAACCTGGAGGTCAAGAACTTCCTCATCACCGAGGCGGTGCGCGGCGAGGGCGGGCGGCTGCTCCATCCGGTCACCGGCCACCGCTTCATGCCCGACTATGACGCCCGCGCCGAACTCGCGCCGCGCGATGTCGTGGCCCGCGCCATCGACGACCAGATCAAGCGCTACGGTCTCGACTACGTCCACCTCGATATCAGCCACCAGCCCGAGGCGTTCATCCGCGAGCACTTCCCGAACATCTACGAGAAGCTGCTGGGCCTCGGCATCGACATGACGAAGGAGCCGATCCCGGTCGTGCCTGCGCAGCACTATACTTGCGGCGGCATTCTCATCGACCTCGACGGTAAGACCGATCTGCCCGGCCTCTACGCGGCGGGCGAGTGCACCGAGAGCGGCCTCCACGGCGCCAACCGCCTCGCCTCGAACTCGCTGCTGGAATGCTTCGTGTTCGGCGAATCCTGCGCGGCGCATATCCTCGACCATTGGGACGCCTTCGACGCCCCGCCGCCGGTGCGCCCGTGGGACGAAAGCCGGGTGACGGACTCCGACGAGGAAGTCGTCATCAAGCAGAACTGGACCGAGATCCGGCGCTTCATGTGGAACTACGTCGGCATCGTGCGCACGACCAAGCGGCTGGAGCGCGCCATGCACCGTATCCAGATGCTCAACGGCGAAGTGGAGGAATATTACCGCCACTTCCGCGTCTCGACCGACCTGATCGAGCTGCGCAACCTGCTCCAGACTGCGGAGCTGATCGTGCGTTCGGCGCTGCACCGGCATGAGAGCCGGGGCCTGCACTTCACGCTCGACTATCCGGACACGAAGGGCGCACCGCACGATACCGTGCTGGTGCCTTGAAGAGGGCGCGGGCGCTAGGTTTCATTCCATCGTCATCTGCCGTTTGACTGGCGTCGAAGGAATCAGTCTTTCGATTTGATGACCAGGTGGACCTCAGCCCTCGACGGGCGCCGTCGTAACCCCAAGGTCCGGCAATCCGACCGAACGCTTGCCGGAGAAATCGGTGCGGACCACGATCAGCCCGTCCTTCTCCAGATAGTCCAGCAGGCGCTGCACGCGGCGCGGACTGCTGGTGCCGTAGATACGGGCGAGCACCATGTCGTCGGGGCAGGGCTCGTCGTTCATCGCCGCGCGGGCGATCATGTAGAACGGCGCCAGGGCGTCGTCCGGAACATGCTTGGCGAGGTTGATGAGGTCGAACCAGCGCTCGTCCTCCGGGTCCTCGATCCCGGCGATGGCGGCGGCGAAACCGCGGCGGAACATCGTCGCGTCCAGCCCGCGCACCGAAATGCCCTTCATGCGGCAGCGGATGGTGAAATCCTGGAACAGCGTGGTCGCGGACTGGAAGGTGCATTCCGGGTCCTGCGCCATGGCATTGAGGATTTCGAGCATCGCCGCGCGGTTCTCTTCCGGCTCCGGCTCGGGACGCTCGGGGCGCGAGGGCGGTGCGGAGGGAGAACTCGGGCCATGGGCGATCGATTCGCTCAGTTCCTCGATATCCACGCTGGGGCGCAGGGCCGGGCGCGGGAATTCGGGGCGCTCGGGTTCGACGTGGAGATTGTCGTGCAGCAGCTCGCGCAGCTCGTCGGTCGAGGCGGTGGGCAGTGGCATCAGGCCGGGCGTCACCGACTTGGCGCCGGTCAGCACCGAGCCGATATTGACCGCCACCGGGCGGCGGCTGATCGCCGGGCCAAGGCCGAGGAACTGCCCGCGTGCGAGGTCGCGGATCGATTCCGCCTGGCGCCGCTCCATGCCGAGCAGGTCGGCGGCGCGCACCATGTCGATATCGAGGAAGGTGCGCCCCATCAGGAAGTTGGAAGCCTCGGCAGCGACGTTCTTCGCCAGCTTGGCCAGGCGCTGGGTGGCGATCACCCCCGCGAGACCGCGCTTGCGGCCCCGGCACATGAGGTTGGTCATCGCCGCGAGGCTGACGCGGCGCGCTTCTTCCGAGACTTCACCGGCGGCGGCAGGCGCAAACATCTGCGCTTCGTCCACCACCACCAGCGCCGGATACCACTGCTCGCGCGGGGCATCGAACATGGCGTTGAGGAACTGCGCGGCGCACTTCATCTGCTGGTCGATTTCCAGCTCGTCGAGGGCGAGAACCACCGAGGCGCGATGCTCGCGGATGCGTGCGCCGAGGCGGACGATCTCGGTCTCGGCATAAGCGGCGCCGTCGATCACGACATGGCCGAATTCTTCCGCGAGGCTGACGAAATCGCCTTCCGGATCGATCACCACCTGCTGGACGACCGAGGCGCTTTCTTCGAGCAGGCGGCGCAGCAGGTGCGACTTTCCGGACCCGGAATTGCCCTGCACCAGCAGGCGGGTCGCGAGAAGTTCCTTGATGTCGATCTCGATCGACTCGCCCTGCGGGGTCTGGCCGATCACGATATTGGCGCTCACGGCTCTGCCTTGGGCAAGGCGGTCGCGAGAGGCAAGCCGGGGGAAGCGCTTTATCCATAACTTGGATCGCCTACCGGGGGCGACGGCGCCGCGAATCGCCAGTCACTGCGCTGTCACACGCAGGCGGCATAGGGGCAGGGATCATGGCTTCTCCGGTTTCTCCCGATATCGACGATGATGGACGCAGGCCGCTCCGGCTGGTGGTTCTGGCTGGTCACGGTCTTGGCCCGGCGGGCACGGACGCTCTCGCCGAGCGCTTCGGGGAACGGCACCGCTGCCTGATCCCCCTCGCGGGACGGCCGCTGATCGCCCATGTGCTGCAAACCGCCGCGCAGCATCCTCGCGTGGCCAGCCTCGCCGTCTGTGTCGAGCGAGAGGCTTTCGATCCGATCTGGGACGTGCTCACCCGCCTGCCCGGGCGTGGCTCGGTCGCACTGGTGGAGGCCCGCGAGGACATTGCCGCCAGCGTTCGTGCCGCCGCGCAGGACTGGGACGGGCCGCTGCTCGTCACCACCGCCGATCATGCCCTGCTGAGCGCGGAAGCGATCGACGCCATGGCCGATGCGCTGGAAGGCTGCGACGTGACCTTCGCGCTTGCCCGCCGCGAGGCGGTCGAGGCCGCGCATCCCAGCGCCTTGCGCAGCTATCTTAGTTTGCGCGATGGCGCCTTTGCGACATGCGATCTCTACGGCATGGCGCATACCCGTTTCGTCGATGCCGTGGAGGTGTTTCGCGGTGCCCGGATCGGCGGGCGCGAAAGTGCGCGCATCCTGCGGGCCATCGGTTTCGTTGGCCTCGCGCTGGTGAAGCTGGGGGTGGAATCGCTCTCGGGCGCGGTCGTGCGGGCGTCGCGGCGGATGGGACTTCGGGTGCGTGCGGTGATTCTGCCGGACGGAACGCAGGCGATCGACGTCGACAACGACCGCACCTACGCGATCGTGCGCGATCTGCTGGGCGATGTTTCGGTGGATGAGCTGGAAAGGGATGCCGCGCGCGCGGTGGCGTGAAGCGCGAGAGGCTTTCTTCGACGCACTGAAATTCTCGGAAGCCCAAACGACTTTCGGGCCCCCTTGCGGGGGCCCGAAGGCTTTACTCTATCTCTTGCGAGAGTGATGGTGCGGTCAAGAAGACTCGAACTTCCACGGGCTTTCGCCCACAACGACCTCAACGTTGCGCGTCTACCAATTCCGCCATGACCGCTAAATCATCACCGGGGAGCCTTTGGGGGCGCCCCGTGGTAGGAGCGCGCCACTAGCAAAGGGTCCCGGGCCCGGCAAGAGGGGCTGGTCAATTATTTTCAAAAAGAGTGATTTTTTTTGGGAGATACCCGAAATTCGGCGGAATTCCGTGAGGATACAAAAACGCGCCCGAGCCATCCGGCCGGGCGCGCCTGTTTTCCGGCGGGATTCCGCCGGGGTTCCACGGGAAAAATTACTCGGGCTTCCAGCCGATCTCGGCGGCGGAGGCGGCCTTGGGAATGTCGGTCAGCGCTTCGTTGACGGTGATCGCCTCTCCGGGCGCGAGCTGGCGCTTGGAGGGGACGACTTCCTTTTCGTAGACGATGCGGTCGCGCTTGTCGCGCAGCACCACCAGCAGCGAGGGCACCTTGCGGCTCTGGCTGCCGATATTGCTGATCGTGCCGCTGACCGAGAAGAACTCGGTGCCGTCGGGCAGGGGCTTGCGGTCCTGCCGCTTGCGCGGGAAGTCGAGCTGGAGGTCGGGCTGGGCCTGCGAGAAGGTCTGGTGCGGGATCGGCAACCAGTCCGGCAGTCCGCCCCAGGCGACCGCGCCGGTCAGGCCGAGCGCGACGACGGCGAACAGCGCGGAGCCGAACGTCGCGATCCGCGTCCAGTTGCGGCGCTGGCGGAACGGCGGGGCGAAGTCGAAGCTGGAGTGGCCTTCATCCGCGTAGTGAACTGCCGTGGTGTCGTCATAGACGGGCGCGGACTTGCGGGTGGGGCGTTCGGCGGGTGTCGCTACGGGAGCGGGTTCCGCCGCGTCCGGGGCGGGGTGGCGTCCGGGCACGCGGATGGCTTCGCGCGGAGGCGGGGCGGCCTGCTGAACCGGAGCGGCCTGCACGGACTGCGGCGCGACCGGCTCTGCGGTCACCTCTTCATAAGCAGGGGCGGCAGGCGCGGATGCCGGAACTTCCGCCATGGTCTCGACCGGCGGAGCTGCAAGATCGGGGCCTTCCTGATGCCAGCTGTGGCGGCACTTGGCGCAGCGCACGGTGCGGCCGTCCGCACCTATCGCGCTGTCCGGCACGGCATATCGTGTAGAGCAAGCTGGGCAGGCGATGATCATGATAGCCAGCTAAAGCACGAGTGAGTCGCCCGCGACAAGGCATCGACCTGTGGGCACAAGCCGGAACGCCCTTTTTTCCACATTCAATGCTCGCTATAGCCCCTTGCGTCGCCCGTTCGGACCCGACGCAGCACAGATACCATGAGCATGATCGCCGACGGGGAAATCGTTCATTTCGACAATGTCGGCCTGCGCTACGGTACGGAGCGCGAGGTCCTGTCGGATCTGACCTTCACGCTTTTCGCGGGCCGTTTCTATTTCCTGACCGGGGCGAGCGGCGCGGGCAAGACCTCGCTGCTGCGGCTGCTCTATCTGGCGCAGCGCCCCTCGCGCGGGGCCATCCGCATGTTCGGCACCGATGCCATCACCCTGCCGCGCAGCGGGTTGCCGGGGCTGCGCCGGCGGATCGGCGTGGTGTTTCAGGACTTCCGCCTGATCCCGCACCTTTCCGCCTTCGACAATGTGGCGCTACCGCTGCGCGTCGCCGGTCATCAGGAGCGCGACATCGGCGGGCCGGTGCGCGACATTCTCGAATGGGTGGGCCTCTCCGACAAGATCGACGCGCGCCCGGCCACGCTTTCGGGCGGTGAGCAGCAGCGCGTGGCCATCGCCCGCGCGGTGATCGCCCGCCCGGCGGTGCTGGTGGCGGACGAGCCGACCGGCAACGTCGATGCGGAAATGGCGCTCAAGCTGCTGCGCCTGTTCGAGATGCTCAACCGGCAGGGCACGACCGTCGTCGTCGCCACCCACGACCTCGACCTGCTGCGCAAGGTGCCCGACAGTCTCATCATGCGGCTGGATCGGGGGCGTCTGGCCGATCCCACCGGCGCGCTGCGCTATCCGCCGCGCAGGCCGACATGAGCGACGCCCCCTTTTTCAGCCTTCCCGGTTTCCGCCTGCGCCGCCTCGGCGTGCGCGGCGCGGAACTGATCCCGCAGACCCGCATGTCGGGACCGATGCCCTGGGTCATCGCGATCATGGTGGCGATGACCGCGATCGCACTGGCGGCGGGGCTGGCGCTCGGAAATGCCACCACCTCGGCGCGGGCCGAAATCGAGGGCGGCGTGACCGTGCAGGTGCTCGAACCGCGCGACGATATCCGTGCGCGCGAGGCGGCGGCGGCGGTGGAGGCAATCAAGCACCTGCCGCGCGTGGCCGGGCTGCGACAGGTGCCGCAGGCCGAACTCGATGCGCTGATCGAGCCCTGGCTCGGCACCGGCATCGCCGCCGCCTCCGGAGCGGCCATTCCGGTGCCCTCGCTGATCGACGTGCGGCTGAAAGGCGCGGCGACGCCGCAGCAACTCGCCGCAATCGAGAAGGCGCTTGCCAAAGTCGCGCCCTCGGCCAAAGTCGATGCCCAGTCGACCTGGCTGAAGCCGGTGTTCGACGCGATGGTCTCGCTTCAGGTGCTGTCGATCTCGCTGGTCGTGCTCTTGGCCTGCGCGCTGGCCGCCGCGGTACTGCTGGCGGCACGCTCGGCGCTCGGCGCCAACCGCGACGTGATCGAGATCGTCCACTTGCTCGGCGGCACCGACAGCCAGGTGGCGCGGGTGTTCCAGCGCTCGATCGGCTATGACGCGGCGGGCGGCGGCACCGTGGGGCTGGCGCTGGCCATGGTGGTGATCCTCTCGCTCGGCCGCCGTTTCGCGAGTCTCGGCGCGGGGCTGGTGGACAGCGGCGCACTGGTCTGGAGCGACTGGCTGCTCCTGGCGCTGGTGCCGCTGCTCTCGACCCTGCTGGCCATGCTGACGGCACGGCTGACAGTGCTTCATGCACTGCGCAAGATGCTATAGTCGTCACAAGCCGCTATAGATCGTTCATGTTCCGTCGCACCGCCGCCTTCCTGCTGCTGATCTGGCTCTTCGGTTTCCTCTGGTTCGCGGTGACGCTGCCGGGGCCGCTGGATGATAGCCTGCGCACGGATACGGTGATCGTGCTGACCGGCAGCAAGGGCCGTATCGAGCGGGCGCTGTCCGTGCTGGAGGCTGGACGCGCGCCGCGCCTGCTGATCTCCGGCGTCGACCGCGAGGTGAAGCCCGGCGAACTCGCCGCCGAGTTCCGCATTCCGCCCCGGCTCATGAAATGCTGCATCACCCTCGGCTACGAGGCCTACGACACCCGCTCCAACGCGATCGAAGCGGCAGGCTGGGTGGCGCGACGCAAGGCGCGCTCGGTGCGGCTGGTCACGGCCGACTGGCACATGCGCCGCGCCGCCTACGAACTGGCACGCGAATTGCCCGATCACGTCACCGTGCTGGAGGACGGGGTGCCTTCCCGCCCCAGCCTGAGCACGCTGTTCCTCGAATATCACAAGTTCTTCGGGCGCTTGGCGCTCGATTTCTGGCAACGGCCACCCTGGAAAAAACCCTGATGCGCGCCACTCCGCTCGACGTCGTTCGCAGCATTCTCTTCTATCTGGCGTTCTATCCGGGAACGCTGGTGTTCATCGCCGGTGTCTGGCTGGCCTCGCTGATCGGGCGCGAGCCGATGCGGCGCACCGTGCGTGGCTGGAGCCGTTTCCATCGCTGGTGCTGCCGCTGGCTGCTCGGCATCCGCCTGAAGGTCGAGGGCGAGATGCCCGAGGAGGGCGTGCTGGTGGCGATGAAGCACGAGAGCTTCTTCGAGGCCATCGACCTGCCGGCGCAGATGAACTTCCCCGCGCCGTTTCCCAAGGCCGAGCTGGTTGAGCTGCCCGGCTGGGGCTGGGCCGCGCGCCAGTACGGCGTCGTCAAGGTGGAGCGCGAGCAGGGCGCCCGGGCCTTGCGGGCGATGGTGGCCTCGGCGCGCGGGTTCTCGGCGCAGGGGCGGCCGCTGGCGATCTTCCCCGAAGGCACGCGCGTGCCGTCCGGCGAACGGGCGCCCCTGCAGTCGGGCTTTGCGGGGCTCTACAAGCTGCTGGCGCTGCCGGTGGTGCCGGTGGCGGTGGACAGCGGGCGGCTCTATCACCGGCTCTGGAAGAAGTCGGGGACTATCACTCTACGGGTGGGTCCGCGCATCGAGCCGGGCCTCCCGCGCGAGGATGTCGAGGCGCTGGTGCTCGAAGAGATCAACGCGCTGAACCGGTGAGTTCGGCAGTGACGTTTCGCATTCCCGCTCCGTCATCCTGAACTTGTTTCAGGATCCATTTCTGACCATCGGCGGCGGGGTGTTCGGCACGATGGATCCTGAACCAAGTTCAGGATGACGAGTGCAGTGGATGCAGGGACCGCGGATCTTCGGGTAGCGGCGTCTGCGCTACTCCACCGCTTCCGACCCTGCCTCATGGTCGCCGCGCCCGAAGTCGGGGCGGGAATCGTCCTGGCCTTCCTCGATGATCGAGCGGCGGATCGCGCGGGTGCGGGTGAACTGGTCGAACAGCGCCTGCCCGTCGCCGACGCGGATCGCGCGTTGCAGGGCGGTGAGGTCCTCGGTGAAGCGCTGGAGCATCGTCAGCACCGCGTCCTTGTTGGACAGGAACACGTCGCGCCACATCGTCGGGTCCGAGGCGGCGATGCGGGTGAAGTCGCGGAAGCCGCCCGCCGAATACTTGATGACTTCGCCCTGGGTCACGTCCTCCAGATCGGAGGCGGTGCCGACGATCGTATAGGCGATCAGGTGCGGCACATGGCTGGTGACGGCGAGCACGAGGTCGTGGTGCTCAGGCGTCATGATCTCGACATTGGCGCCGAGCGCTTCCCAGAAGCCGACGAGTTCGCTCAGCTTGACGAGATCGGTCCGCGTCTCCGGGGTGACGATGCACCAGCGGTTGCGGAAGAGATGCGCGAAACCGGCGTCGGGGCCGGAGTTCTCGGTGCCGGCAACCGGGTGAGCGGGGATCACCATGTGGTCCGGCAGGGCCTCGCCCAGCGCCCTGGAGATCGCCTGCTTGCTGGAGCCGACATCGCTGACGAGGGCATGGGCGGGCAGCGCGCCGCGCACCTGTTCGGCGGCGAGGCCCATGACGCCTGGCGGCACGCAGAAGATCACGAGGTCGGCGTTCTGCACCGCTTCCGCCGGGGTCTCGCAGACCTGATGGACGAGGCCGCGCTCGGCGGCGCGGGCGCGGTGGGCGGGGCTGAGGTCGTAGCCGGTGGTCCGGGTGCCGGGCAGGCATTCCTGCACGGCGAGACCTATGGAACCGCCCTGAAGACCGAGGCCGATGATCGCGACGTTTGCAAAGCTCATTGCGCGGCTTCCGCCATTTCGCGCAGGGCTCCGGCGATCACGTCCATGTCCTCGGGCTTGCCGATCGTGATGCGCAGCGCCTGCGGCAGGCCCTGCCCCGGCAGCCAGCGGACGATGTAGCCGCGATCGGCCAGCCCGTCGAAGGCGGTTTCGGCGGTCAGCGCGCCTTCGAACAGCACCAGCACGAAGTTCGCCTGGCTCGGCAGGGGGCGCAACCCGTGGTTGCCCAGCGCCTCCAGCTTGTCGACGAAGCGGGCGCGTTCGTCGCGGTTGTGGACGCGGCTGGCCTCGACGAAAGCCTCGTCGGCCAGCGCTGCCAGCGCCATGGCCTGTCCCGTGGCGGAGACGTTGAACGGGCCGCGAATGCGGTTGAGCGTGGCGACGATGCCCGGCGCGCCGGTCGCCCAGCCGATGCGTTCGCCCGCAAGACCGAAGATCTTGGAGAAAGTGCGCGTGACCAGCACGTTGTCGTGCGCGGCGGCCAGCGCCAGCGATCCGTCGTCGTCCTCCGGTGCGACATATTCACCATAGGCCTGGTCGAGCACCAGCAGGACGTCAGCGGGAAGTCCGGCGTGGAGGCGTGCGATCTCGCCGCCCGGCAGGTAGGACCCGGTGGGGTTGTTCGGATTGGCGACGAAGACCACGCGGGTCCGCTCCGTCACCAGCGCCAGCAGCGCATCGACGTCGGTGCCGTAATCGGCATCGGGGGCGACGACCGGCGTCGCGCCGCAGCGGCGGGCGGCGATGTCGTAGACCGAGAAGCCGTAGCGCACGTAGATCACTTCGTCGCCCAGCCCGGCATAGCCCTGCGCGGCGAGGTTGAGCAATTCGTCCGAGCCGGTGCCCATGACCACGCGCGCGGCGTCGAGGCCGTGCTTCGCGGCGATCGCCGCGCGCAGGGCGGTGCTGTCGGGGTCGGGATAGAGCGCGGGTGCCTGCGCGCGGGCCTCCAGCGCGGCCCGGCTGGTGCCGAGCGGGTTCTCGTTGGCCGAGAGCTTGATGAGCGCCTTGCCGTCCTTGCCCTTGGACTTGCCCGGAACATAGGCATGGATCGCGTCGATCCAGGGCTTGGGCTGCGGGGCGCCATGGGGGGCAGTGGTCGGGCGAAGGGTCTGGCTATCGGTCATGACGGGGCGGCCTTAGCTCAGCGAGGGGCTTATGCACAGGGGGCGATTTGGGTGGCAGCGACCGGATATGTCCGGTGCCGGGTTGCTGTTGACAGCAATGCTGCGTTCTGCGGGCGGGGCTATCGCCGAATGTTACCCGTCGCTCCCGCGTACATTCCCCGTCGCCCCCGCGAAGGCGGGGGTCCCGCTGTCCTTCTTCGCGGCGAGGAACAAGGAAGCGGGGTCCCCGCCTTCGCGGGAGCGACGGGATGAGTTGGGGAGCGAGGAGCGAAGCACGGGCGATTGACAGGTCTTCGCCGCTCCCCCACCTCCATCCTTGCATCATGTCCAACCCGATCTCCGACGCCGCTCAGGTCCTGAACCTCACCCGTCCGCTCCCGCTCGACGGCGGGCAGAGTCTTGCCGATGTGCGCATCGCCTACGAGACGCACGGCATGCTGAATGCCGCGAAGGACAATGCGATCCTGATCTGCCATGCGCTGACCGGGGACCATCATGTCGTCTCCAACCATCCCAAGACCGGCAAGCCCGGCTGGTGGGTGCGCATGGTCGGTCCCGGCAAGCCCATCGACACCGACCGTTTCTTCGTGATCTGCGCCAATGTCATCGGCTCCTGCATGGGCTCCACCGGCCCGGCCAGCCTTGCGGAAGACGGCAAGCCCTGGGGCATGCGCTTCCCGGTCATCACCATTCGCGACATGGTGCGCGGCCATGTCGCCCTGCTCGACGCACTGGGGATCGACAGCCTCTATGCCGTCGTCGGCGGATCGATGGGCGGGATGCAGGCGCTGAGCCTCGCCGCCAACTTCGCCGACCGCACCCGCGCGGCGCTGGTGATCGCCTCGACCGCGCGCCACTCGGCCCAGAACATCGCCTTCCACGAAGTGGGCCGCCAGTCGATCATGGCCGACCCCGAATGGCGCGACGGCGACTACTATGCCCATGGCAAAGGGCCGGAAAAGGGCCTGTCCGTGGCGCGCATGGCCGCGCATATCACCTATCTGTCGGAAGCAGGCCTCACCGAGAAGTTCGGCCGCCGGTTGCAGGACCGTGAGGAAAAGACCTTCGGCTTCGACGCCGATTTCCAGATCGAGTCCTACCTGCGCTATCAGGGGCTGGCCTTTACCGACCGCTTCGACGCGAACTCCTACCTCTACATCACCCGCGCGATGGACTATTTCGACCTTGCCGAAGAGCACGGCGGGTTGCTCGCCAACGCTTTCGCCAAGTCGAAGGCGCGCTTCTGCCTCGTCAGCTTCGATACCGACTGGCTCTATCCCACGGCGGATTCGCGGAACGTGGTTCACGCGCTCAATGCCGCCGGGCTGCCGGTGAGCTTCGTGGAACTGTCCGCCCCGTTCGGGCACGACTCGTTCCTGCTGGACGTGCCCGCGCTCGACCGCGTGGTCGAAGGGTTCCTGGGAGAAGGTCGTTGAGCCTGCTGCGGCCCGACCTTGCGGTGATCGCGGCGAACGTCGCGCCGGGCGCCCGCGTGCTCGACGTCGGCTGCGGCGACGGTACACTGATGCAGGCCCTGCGCGACGACAAGCGCTGCGATGCGCGCGGCATGGAACTCGATTCCAGCAATGTCGGTCTCTGCGTCGGCAAGGGGCTGTCGGTGATCCAGGGCGATGCCGATAGGGACCTCGCGTTCTACCCGGACCAGTCGGTGGACTATGCGATCCTCTCGCAGACGCTCCAGACGACGATGCGGCCGGACCTCGTGCTTGAGGAACTGCTGCGCATCGGTCGCCGGGCTTTCGTGAGCTTTCCGAATTTCGCCCACTGGCGCGTGCGGCTCTCGCTGCTCTGGCGCGGGCGCATGCCGGTGACGCGGCTGCTGCCGGTTGCCTGGTACGAGACGCCGAACATCCACCATCTCACCGTGAACGACTTCCGCGAACTCGTGGCGAAGCGCGGGATCGCGGTGGAGGGCGCATGGTTCCTCTCCGGCGACCGGCAATGCAGCCCGGCCGCGGCCAACTTCCGCGCCGAGCATGCGGTGTTCCTGCTCTCGCGGGGATAGGACAGGATGCGGTGAAGGCGCGACTTATCCACGCGTTTCGCCCCCGGTCGGGAACGGGTCTTGCGGTTCGGGTGGACGCTTGCGGGCAGGTTTGGCATTCGAAAACGCCATGTGGCACATCTTCCAGTTTCCGCTCTGTCCCTTCAGCCGCAAGGTCCGGCTGCTCATGGCCGAAAAGGGCATCGCCTACGAACTCCAGACCGCGCGGCCCTGGGAAGGCGAGGACCGGCTGTTTGAGATGAACCCGGCAGGCCGCACCCCGGTCGTGCGCGAGACCGAGCGCGGCACGGTGATCGTCGACAGCCGCGCGATCTGCGAATATTTCGAGGAAACCGTCGATCGCAATCCGCAGATCAGCGGCACCGCCGTCCAGCGTGCGGAAATCCGCCGCCTGATCGCGATGTTCGACGAGAACTTCTACAACGACGTGTCCGGCCCGCTGCTCCATGAGCGGATGAAGAAGCGCCTCGTCCTGCGCCAGTCGCCGGACGCGAAGATCCTGCGCGAATCGATGAAGCTGGCGCACGACTATCTCGACTACATCGACTACCTGATCGACAACCGGCCCTGGCTGGCAGGCGCGACGATGACGCTGGCCGATCTGGCTGCCGCCGCGCAGATCTCGGTGGCGGACTATCTCGGCGGTCTCGACTGGTCGAGCCACGAGCAGGCGCGCGGCTGGTATCTGGTGATGAAGTCGCGGCCCTCGTTCCGGCCGCTGCTGAGCGAGCGGATGGAAGTGATCCAGCCGCCCAGCCATTACGCCGAAGTGGATGCCTGAGTAATCGCCGTCCCGAACCAGCTCGGGACGGCGATTGTCAGAGCGGCCCTCACGCCCCCGTGCGGTAGCTTTCCAGGATGTCGCGGCGCAGCGCCGCGCCGCTGTCGGTGCGCGAGTAGAACATGTGCCCGCCCGGATACATGTGCAGACGCACGCGGTCGGGACGGCCGAACTCCGGCATCTGCGATACGATCAGGCGCGATCCGAAGTAGGGGCACGAAAGATCGTCCCAGCCGTGGACGATGTCGACGGTCATCTTCGGGTCGATCGAGATCGCCTGACGCAGGTCCTTGACCGGGGTGTCGGTGTTGTCGCGGGTCCAGGCCTCGTTCACTTCGAAAGACAGGGCGTTGTAGCGCGCGTCGACCTTCCAGCCGACCTGACGCGTCACGAAATCGACCATGGCCGAAGTGGTCGGCGCGATCAGCGTGGTCAGCAGCGGGTCGCCGTACTGCGGGCGGGCGCTGGCCGGGAACGGGTCGAACGAGGTGAAGTTCGAATCGTAGACCGAACCGATCAGGCCCTGATCGCGGCGGATTTCGCGCAAATACGTGCCGATGTCGACGCGGCCGTCCATGCGGCGCACGAGCACCGGGTCGAGTCCGGTGATCTCGGCGACTTTGGCGGAAAGGCGGTCGGTCGCGGCCTTGTCCTTGGGACCGGCGAGGAAGTCGGCGACGAATTCGGTCTTCAGGTACTGTTCGACCGGGGCCATGGTGGCCTCGCTCAGATTGCCCTGACGCTCGAAGTGACCGGCGGCCATGGCGGGCAGGTTGAGCATCCAGGGCAGCGGCGAAAGCGCGTCGTCGTCGCCGATGGCGGGCGGGTCGAGGTAGGGCGAGACCAGCGTCATGCCGTTGATGCCCACGCCCATCTGGGTCTGGAGGTAATAGGCAAGGCGCGGCACGCGGTAGCCGCCGTAGCTTTCGCCCGCGAGGTACTTGCGGCTGGTCAGGCGGCCGTTGGCGTTCAGCCAGTCATAGACGATCCGGCTGAGGTACTTGATGTCGTTCTCGGAAGTGTAGAACGCCTTCTTGGTCGCCTCGGCATCGACGCGGCTGCGCGAGAAGCCGGTGCCGATCGGATCGATGAATACGAGGTCGGTGAAGTCCAGCCACGAATTCGGGTTGTCGTGCAGCACCGCCGGGTCTGACGGCGCGTCACCCTGGGCGCCGAACTGCACGCGCTTGGGGCCGATGGCGCCAAGGTTCAGGTAGACCGAGGCCGCGCCGGGGCCGCCGTTGAAGGCGAAAGTGACGGGGCGGCTGGTGGGCGCACCGGGGACGGTATAGGCGGTATAGACCACCTCGCCGATGGTCTTGCCCTTCTCGTCCTTGATCGGCAGCGCGCCGACCGTGGCGACATAGTTGACGGTCTTGCCGCCGATCGTCGCGCTCTGCTTGATCGACTTGGGCGCGGGCAGGAGGGGGACTTCGTCGTCCTTCTTCGCCTCGGCGCTGTCAGCGGGCTTGTCGGCGGCGAAAGCCGGGAAGGAGGTGGCGGCGAGCGCCATGGCCAGACAGGCCAGTGAAACTTTGCGCATGGAAGGAACGACCCCTTTTGTCGATGCGTCCGAACGGACGTCAGGGGCGATAGGTAGAACTCGAAGATAGTATACGACAAGGGCACAGACGGGAAAAAATGGTGCCTGGCCCGTCCTGCCTTCCGGGGATTGGCCATGGGTTGAGCCATCGGAAGGCAGGGCAGGCCAGGCGTTCGGACGGCGCGGGGGTTGCCGTCCGAATCTCGGTCGTCAGGGCAACATCGAACCCGTCTCGATGAAGCGCTGGTGCCACGACAGCGCCTCGCCCGGCAGCGAGGGCGACTGGAGGCCGTAGGATCCCTTCAGCGCGCGGGCATAGTAGTCTTCCAGCAGCGGGCGATAGTCCGGGTGGGCGCAATTGGCGATGATGACCTGAGCGCGTTCCTTGGGGCTGAGGCCGCGCAGATCAGCCAGGCCCTGCTCGGTGACGATCACCTGCACGTCCTGGTTGATATGGTCGACATGGCTCGCCTGCGGCACGATGGCCGAGATCTTGCCGCCCTTCGCCGTGGAGGGCGTCATGAAGATCGAGATATAGGCATTGCGCGCGAAGTCGCCCGATCCGCCGATGCCGTTCTGGATGCGCGAGCCCATGACGTGGGTGGAGTTCACCGCGCCGTAGATGTCGGCCTCGATCAGCCCGTTCATGGCGATGCAGCCGAGGCGGCGGATCAGTTCGGGGTGGTTGGAGATTTCCTGCGGGCGCAGGATCATCTTGTCGCGGTAGCGGTGCATGTCGGCATTGACGCGCGCGGCGGCCTCGGGGCTGAGCGAGAAGGCAGTGGCCGAGGCCATGCGCAGCTTGCCCGAATCCAGCAGGTCCAGCATGCCGTCCTGGATCACTTCGGTATAGGAAGTCAGGCTGTCGAACGGCGCGTCGACCAGGCCGGTCAGCACGGCATTGGCGATATTGCCCACGCCCGACTGGATTGGCAGCAGCGCCGAAGGCAGGCGGCCCAGCTTCACTTCGTGGCTCAGGAATTCGAGGATGTGCCCGGCGATCGCCCGAGCCTTCTCGTCCGGCGGGCTGAACGGGGCGTTGCGGTCGGGACGGTCGGTCTCGACGACGGCGACGACCTTGGCGGGATCGACCTTGAGATAGGGTTCACCGATGCGATCATCCGGCTTCACCAGCGGGATCGGCACGCGGCTGGGGGGCAGGGCGGTGCCGTAGTAGATGTCGTGCATGCCCTCCAGCGCCTCGTTCTGCCACGAGTTCACTTCGAGGATCACCTTGGAGGCGCGGTCGAGCCAGGTCTTGTTGTTGCCTACCGAGGAGGAGGGGATCAGGCTGCCGTCGGCGCGGATGCCCGCCACTTCGATGACTGCCGTGTCGAGCGGGCCGAGGAAGCCCTGCCAGGCCATCGGCGCGACCTGCGAGAGGTGCATGTCGAAGTAGTTCATCTCGCCCTTGTTGATGCGTTCGCGGGCGATGGGGTCGGAATTGTAGGGCAGGCGGAATTCGATGCCGTCGGCCTTGGCCAGCGCGCCGTCGAGTTCCGGGCCGGTCGAGGCACCGGTCCACATGCGCACCTTGAAGCCGCGTCCGGCGGCGTGCTCGGCCTCGATATGGGCGGCAAGGGCGAGGGGAACGGCCTTGGGATAGCCCGAGCCGGTGAACCCGCTCATGCCCACGGCAGTGCCGCTTTCGATCAGGCGCGCGGCCGCTTCGGCGGGCATGACTTTGGAGCGAAGCTCGGCACTCTCGATACGCATGGCAACCTCATCCTTTCTGTCTGACCTTTGCTGCGCCAGTCGGCCTCCGCGCGCGAGGAATCCAGTGCAAAGTAAAACCGCACGGTTGCGGCGGATGCATGACAGATAGCTTGTTTGGAAATCCGCCGCAGGCGGATTTCGGCGGCACCGGCCCTCTCCCCCACCCGACCTCCCATAGGGTACTATCGCTGGGAGGTCGGGTGGGGGAGAGGGCCGGTGCCGCTACGAAAATGCCCGAGAGGGCATTTTCCGAACAAACCTTACCGAGAGGCCATTTCTATGACGGTTCTGGCGATGGCCACGAGTTCCGCCTCGCGGTTGACGCCGCATTTCTGAAAGATCGTGCGGAGCTGGGCGACGACGGTCTGGACGCTGACGCCGCGCATCTGTGCGACGGTCTTGCGGGAGTGTCCCTGTGTGAGCAAGGCGACGACTTCGGCTTCGGCGCCGGTCAGCTTCATCGCCTCCGCCAGTCGCCGGGCGGGGAATAGGTTCGGGGCCAGCGGCGTGCGCAGGGTGACGATGGCCCGGGGCGAGAAGCCGAAGGTCCAGTCGTGACGGGGCAGGGTGCGCACGTCGAGGAGGATGAGCGTGTCCTCGGTCCGCAGCCAGAGGTCGGCGGGGCCGATGATCGAACCGTCGAGTGCGGCGGCGATGCGGCTCTGGAGCAGGAAGTCGATATCGTGCCGCACGGCGTGAAGTGCACCGGCGCGGACCTGAAGCGTCGAGCGTCCGAGCAGGGCCTGCGCCGCCGAGGTCATGCCGCAGACCTTGCCCACCGCATCGAGCAGGATCGCCGCGCTGCTGATCGATTCGAGCGAGCCTTGCAGCAGGGCGGCGCCCTGGTGCTCGATGGCGTCCTGGAGCCGGATCGCATCGAGAACGGTCGGGCCGATCCGCCGGAACACCTCGCGCTGGACTTCGGTGGTCGCGCCGTCGCTGCCGCCGTGGAGGGCGGCAAGGCCGAACATCACGCCGGGGCGCTGGCTCAGCACCATCTGAACGCCGAACTCCGCCTCGTGCCGCCGCACATAGTCGAGGTAGGCCTCATTGGTGGAGACGGCACGTGCGGCGGCGTAGTGCACTTCCCAGGACAGTTCGAGCGGCGGCCGCGTCGCGGCGACGCGATAGTTCACGTCGGGCCGATAGCCGCCGATCGCTTCGAATTCGGAGAGGAAGATCTGGTCGCCGTCAGTAACCCAGTTAAAGGCCGTGTGGCGATCGCCCAGCGCGAGCAGCTGCGCCCGGGAGGAGCCGGTCATGCTCGCCAGCGTCTTCAGCGCCCGGTCCCAGCCCGCCTCCTCGAAAGGCGCGCGTGCGAACAGGGCGGCCAGCCGCTCCGTTTCGGATTCGTCCCCACTTTTGCCCACGAACCCAGTCATGGGGGCACATTTCGTGCTTAACAAGTACTGTTATGAAACGTGGCTGGGCGTGAATTACCATGAACGTGGTATGCCACTGATCCGAAACGGGTTCAGAACGGATTCGCGACCCGAGGGATCGGCGACAAGCCATCCTGACACTTGCCCGAGGCCTGTTTCGACAGGTCTCGGGCATTTTCTTGATAGCCGTCGATGCTATCTTTCGTCGTCTTCACCAAAGTAGGAATAGAGATCGAGCCCTAGCTTTATGCCTCGTTTGCCGAGCGCCAGAATAGTTTCCGGGTCAAGCTCAAGCCCACCCTGATAACCTTCGAAAAATACGCCGCAGAACATATCGAGACGAAAGCGGTTCGAAAGGTGCGCCCACAAGGCAGGATCATCGGGGAATTGCGCCAGAAGACCTTCGATTTGGCCATCGAGATCTCCCTCATCGCTATCCGGGGCGCGAAGATGCCAACCACCCGTCCGATAGCGGGCCTCCCGGTCTTTGCGTACCAATTCCCCTTTCACATGACTGCTGCTGGGGACGACCTTGAGGAGTTGCGTGATTTCGACAGGGTCGAGGTCGTCCCCCATAACCCTGAATCCCGCCGTGGTATTTGTCAGCATCGACAGGAAGGTCGCGGACAATTCCGGCGTTGGCAAATGGATTCGGCAGGGCGCTTTCCCAACGGGAGGCTATCGGCCAAACTTCCTTTGCGATTTTCCATAACGCGTCTTCCGCGTCCCCGGCTTGCCCTCGTTGCTGCGGCCGACGATCGGCGCCTTCTTGTGGTCGTCGGGAATGCCGAGTTCGCTGGCTTCCAGGCGCCGGATCTCGTCGCGCAGACGACCGGCTTCCTCGAATTCGAGGTCGGCGGCGGCATTGCGCATCTTCTGTTCGAGTTCCTCGATATACGCGCGCAAGTTGTGGCCGACGAGGTTGTTCTGGCCTTCCGCGTCGATGTCCACCAGCACGCCGTCGCGGCTGGCGGTATCCGCGACGATATCGGCGATGCGGCGCTTGATCGTCTGCGGGGTAATGCCGTGCTCGGCGTTGTACTCTTCCTGGCGGGCGCGGCGGCGATCGGTTTCGGCGATGGCGCGCTCCATCGATCCGGTCATGCGGTCGGCGTAGAGGATCACGCGGCCATCCACGTTGCGCGCGGCGCGGCCGATGGTCTGGATCAGCGATGTCTCGCTGCGCAGGAAACCTTCCTTGTCGGCATCGAGGATGCAGACGAGGCCGCACTCGGGAATATCGAGGCCTTCGCGCAAGAGGTTGATGCCCACCAGCACGTCGTAGACGCCCATGCGCAGATCGCGGATCAGTTCGATGCGCTCCAGCGTTTCGACATCGCTGTGCATGTAGCGCACGCGCACCCCGGCTTCGTGCATGAACTCGGTGAGGTCCTCCGCCATGCGCTTGGTGAGCGTGGTGACGAGGGTGCGATAGCCGCGCTCCGCCGTCGTCTTGCACTCGACGATGCAGTCCTGCACCTGGTCCTCGACCGGGCGGATTTCCACCGGCGGATCGATCAGGCCGGTGGGGCGGATCACCTGTTCGGCAAAGACGCCGCCCGCTTCGTCCATTTCCCAGTGGCCGGGCGTGGCCGAGACGGCGATGGTCTGCGGGCGCATCGCGTCCCACTCGTTGAAGCGCAGCGGGCGGTTGTCGATGCAACTGGGCAGGCGGAAGCCGTATTCGGCCAGCGTGATCTTGCGGCGGTGGTCGCCCTTCGACATCGCGCCGATCTGCGGCACTGTCTGATGGCTTTCGTCCACGAAGAGCAGGGCATTGTCTGGCAGGTATTCGAACAGCGTCGGCGGCGGCTCGCCCGGCAGGCGGCCGGTGAGGAAGCGCGAATAATTCTCGATTCCCGCGCAAGAGCCGGTGGCCGCGATCATTTCGAGGTCGAAATTGGTACGCTGCTCCAGCCGCTGTGCTTCCAGCAGACGGCCCTCTGCTTCCAGTTCCTTGAGGCGCTCGGTCAGCTCGAAGCGGATCGCCTCGCTCGCCTGCTTCATCGTCGGTCCCGGCGTCACGTAGTGCGAGTTCGCATAGACCCGCACCTTTTCGAGTGCGGAGCCCTTCTTGCCGGTGAGCGGATCGAACTCGGCAATCTCCTCGATCTCGTCGCCGAAGAACGAGATGCGCCAGGCGGTGTCCTCAAGGTGCGAGGGGAACAGTTCCAGATTGTCCCCGCGCACGCGGAAAGTGCCGCGCGTGAAGGCCGCGTCGTTGCGCTTGTACTGGAGTGCGACGAGCTTGCGGATGATCTCGCGCTGGTCCTGCGTGTCGCCGGTCTTGAGGTCGAAGATCATCGCCGAGTACGTCTCGACCGAACCGATGCCGTAGAGGCACGATACCGAGGCGACGATGATCACGTCGTCCCGCTCCAGCAGCGCCCGCGTGGCCGAGTGGCGCATGCGGTCGATCGCCTCGTTCACCGAGCTTTCCTTCTCGATGTAGGTGTCCGACCGGGCGACATAGGCCTCCGGCTGGTAGTAATCGTAGTAGGAGACGAAGTACTCGACCGCGTTTTCCGGGAAGAAGTCCTTCATCTCGGCATAGAGCTGCGCGGCAAGGATCTTGTTCGGTGCCAGGATCAGCGCCGGGCGTTGCAGTTCCTCGATCACCTTGGCCATGGTGAAGGTCTTGCCCGAGCCGGTGACGCCCAGCAGCACCTGCGTCTTCTCGCCGTCCCCCGCCGTGGAGACGAGATCGGCGATGGCGGTCGGCTGGTCGCCGTTGGGTTCGTATTCGGAAACGACCTTGAACGGCCTGCCCGGCATCGACTTGTCGGGGCGTGCGGGTTTGTGGGGGACGAACGTGCCCGAGGTATCCGGTTCCTCAAGGCCCCGGCGGATGATCAGCTCTGCCATGCGAGAACATATGGGGTATATCGCCCGCGCCCGCAATGACTCGAGGTGAGGACTCGCGGGAAGGGGCCGTCGATGGTACTTCGTCTGCCCTTCAACTCGGTGCGAAAGGTCTCGATTCTATGAAGCGGATCACGGCGGTTTCGGTGGTATGTCTGGTGCTGGCTTTGGCAGCCTGCTCGAAAGAGCAGAAGAGCGGCGAAGCCAGGTCGATGGACGACGTGAAGCAGGAAGCCGCGCAGCTTCAGCGCCCGAAGCCGGGGCAGTACACCCAGAAGGTCGAGATCACGAAGATGGACATGCCGGGCCTCTCCAGCGAGGCCGCCGCCCAGATGAAGACCGCGATGACCCAGGGGCAGGTCAACACCTTCTGCCTGACCAAGGCCGAAGCGGACAAGGGCTACCGCGACATGTTCGACGATATCGGCAAGGGTCGCGAATGCACTTATTCGCGCTTCGACGTTGATGGCGGCAGACTCGATGCCCAGATGGATTGCAAGTCCAACGAACAGGGGCAGGCGAGCATCAAGCTGGCCGGCACCGTGAGCGAGCAGGGCTCGGATATCAATGTGGACATGGACATGTCCGGCGGTCCCGCACCGATGGGACAGATGAAGATGGCAATGCACCTGACCACCTCGCGGGTCGGCGATTGTCCTTGAGGTTGAAAGACTGACGTGAACGGACCGGCCCCGCGACAGCTAGACATGATGCGCAGCGCCATCGCGCGCCGCGCGGCGCTGGCGCGCGAGCCGCATCCGGAAGGGGTGCGCAAGCCGCCCTTGCGCCTGTTCTTCGCCGAACTCGCCTCGTTGCGGCGCGGTGGGCGCAAGCTGCTGGGGATAGAGCGGGCGCTTCATCCCCAGCCGGTCATGCTGCTGCCGGGCTTCGGCGCGCATCCCAACCGGATGCGGCCGATGGCCGAGGCGCTGGCTCAGGCCGGGCACGAGGTCCACGAATGGGGCCTCGGCTTCAATTTCGGGCCGAACCGGGAGAACTTCGAATTCCTGATGCGCCGGGTCGGGTCGCTGGCGCGGCGGCACCGGGCGCCGGTCACGCTGGTCGGCTGGAGTCTCGGCGGCCTGTTCGCGCGCGAGATCGCCCGGCGCCAGCCTGCCAGCGTCGGCAAAGTGGTGACGATGGGCACGCCGTTTTCCGGCGATCCGCGCGCCAACAACGCCTGGCGGGCCTATCAGGTCGTCACCGGACACTCGGTGCATGCGCCGCCGATCGACTGCGATTTCTCCGAGAAACCGCCGGTGCCGACGATCGCCTTGTGGAGCCCGCGCGACGGAGTGATCCACCCGCGCTCGGCTTGCGGCTGGGCGCATGAGCGCGACCGGGCAGTGGCGATCCGCTGCTCGCACCTCGGTTTCGCCAGCGATCCGCGGGTGATCGCTGAAGTGCTGCGGCAGCTCGATATCGAAGGTTAGGCAATCACATCGTCGCGGGCTTTGCCGACCGGCCCCTTGGCGCCGAGCGAGCAACCGGCGCTGGCCGCGATCATCATGGCCACGGCCAGCCATTGCAATGCGGTCAGCCGCTCACCCAGCACGAAGTACCCGACGATGGCACCGAGGGCAGGCGCCATCGAACTGAGCAGGCCGACGATCCGGCTGGAAAGCTGCGTCATCGCGCGCATCTCCAGCATATAGGGCAGGGCGCTCGACAGCAGCGCGACGACGAGGCCGAGGCCGAGCGCATGAAGCGGCAGGCTCGCCGGGGCCGAGGCGAGGCCGAATGGCACGGTGACGAGGCAGGCCACCGTCATGCCCAGCGAAACCGCCGTCGTGCTGCCGACTTCTGAGGCGCGCTTGCCGCAGAGGATGTAGAGCGCCCAGCAGGCCGCCGCGCCAAGGGCGAAGGCGATCCCGGCAAGGTCCAGCGGCTGGGCGCGGCCGGGCCAGGGGATCAGCAGAGCGAGTCCGCCGAGCGCCAGCGCAAGCCAGAGGAAGTCGCGCACCGAACGCGAGGTGGCGAAGACCACGCCGAGCGGCCCGCAGATTTCGATGGCGACGCCGATGCCGATCGGGATGCGGCGGAATGCCCAGTAGATCATCAGGTTCATGCCGCCCAGCACGAGGCCGTAGACCAGCAGCCAGCGCAGTTGCCGTGCCGTGATCCGGCTACGCCAGGGCCGGGCGATGGCGAGCAGGATCACCGCCGAGATCGTCGTGCGCAGCGCCGCGACGCCTTCCGGACCGACAAGGGGAAACAGGCTCTTGGCGAAAGCTGCGCCGAGGTTGATCGAGGCCTGCGCCACGACGATGGAAAGGCCAGCGAGCAGGGCCGTGCGGTCGTTGGTTGAAGAGCAGGACGTCGCGGTCATGCCCCGCGCGATGCCCTTGGCGGCTGCGCGGGGCAAGAGGTTCGTAAGAAGTGGTGTTCGCCTCCGAACCGCGTGGTCGCCTAACTGCCCGGCAATTGCGGTGCCGAGCCGCTGATCGGGCCGAGCCAGAAAAAGCCGTCGTAGCGGGGGTCCGGCTCTTTGCCCGGAAAGGCGCCGAGGCCGATGAAAGGTGCGCGTTTCAGATCGATCTCGCTATTGGCGGGATGGTTGCCGCATTCGATGGCATCTTTTGGAATCTTTTGTCCGGGTTCCAAATGCAAACCCTGCTTGACCTGGCAATACCACGCGGTTCCCGCTGCGTAACGGATATCGAGGCTGACGACCGGGGCATGTGAAGCGAGTCGTGCGGCCATGAAGTCAAAGCTTGCCGCGCCCTCTCCATAGCGCGACTTTCTGGCATGGGCGTTGCCGGTCAGGACCAGCACCTGATCGTAACTACCGCGGGTTGCCGCCTCATGGATGTTTTCCGCCTGCACCGCTTCGCGTGGGCCTCCTCCGGCAAGATCGGAAAACCGCTTCTCCTGAGCGCCGTCGCTGTCGAATGCGACTACGGCAATAGGCAGGCCCGCTTCCTTCAATCCGTGCAGCCGGACCAGCAAGGTGAACATGGCCTGGCTGGCAACACCGTCCTGTCGAGCCTGCCAACCTGCACGGACAAGGGCCGGGCCGAATTGACCGGGTGGCAGTTTCCATGCGTCTTGCAAAGCGACATTGGCGGTAGGATCCAACTCGATGCTGACGAGGACCCGTTGCTTTTGCGAGGCCAGCGCGCAGGCCAGATTGCCGATGAATGCGGGGCTCTCTTGCGTCCCGTGAAGTTCCCCGAAAACGACATAGCGTGGCTGACGGCTGGCGACTTCCGACCAGCCTTCTGGCAAGGCGCATGGCTCCTGGGCAGGAGTCGAGGGCGAAGGCGCCGCTGCGGCGTAGGTAAGAACTGGAGCGGCAAGCAGGATCGACGGGATCAGGGGCATGACCCGATCCTGCGCGGCAATCGCGTCGTCATAAAGGATAGATGAAGCCATTTTGGCTGAGGTTGCAGATGTTTAATCTTGAGTTGGGATCTCATCCTCGGCAGCATTCAGCCATGACGCTCGTCATGCCGACCCTTTGTGCGATCACGCTTCTTGCCGTGGCCGTTCCGAGCGCGCTGGCGAACGAGCCGTTCGAAGATGTGCCGAACTGTTACGACGCGGTCGTGACGGCACGAATCGTCAAGCAGATACCCAGCGTGGCCCCGGAATGCGGTGAGGACTGCATCATCACGGTCTGGCCCTGGTTTCTGGACCTTGAAGTCAGGCGCAGTCTGATAGGCGATGTGCCGAGGGGGCGCTTGCAGGTCATGGGGATGTTGCACACGTCCTACCGTAGGGATCTGGGGCACCGGCGGTGGTGGCTCCGGCGCAATGGGCTTGGCGGATACAACCTCTTGCGCTTCGGCGCGGAGGGCAGCCCCGCGCTTTGTGCGAAAGATTCCGGACCGGCAAAGGCCTACATCATGCCGGGCGCTGGCAAGACTCTGGACGATCTGCGGACTGAAGGAGAACGCGCGTACCGCGCTTACGAATGAGCGGTGCCGAACCCGATCAACCGCTTGGAGGCCGTCTGCGGTAGCTAAGCGCCTCCGCGACATGGATGCGCGTGACTTGCTCCATTCCGGCGAGGTCGGCGATCGTGCGGGCGACGCGCAGGATGCGGGTATAGCCGCGGGCCGAGAGGTGCATCGCCTCCGCCGCCTGCATCAGCAGTTTCCGCCCCGCCTCGTCCGGTGTCGCGTGGGTTTCGAGGAGGTCGCCGTCGAGTTCGGCATTGGTGCGTTTTCGGGTGCCTTCCAGCCGCGCGGTCTGGATCAGGCGGGCGCGGGCGACGCGGGCGGCGACTTCGGCGCTGCCTTCCCTGGGCGGCGGCAGCGCGAGATCGACGGCGCGCACCGGGTCGACTTCGACGTGCAGGTCGATCCGGTCGAGGAGTGGGCCGGAGACTTTGCCCTGATAGTCCGCCGCGCATTTCGGCACGCGCGAGCAGGCGAGGGTCGGATCGCCGAGGAAGCCGCAGCGGCACGGGTTCATCGCGGCGATCAGCTGGACCCGCGCGGGATAGGTCAGGTGGGCATTGGCGCGGGCGACGGTGACTTCGCCGGTTTCCAGCGGCTGGCGCAGCGAATCGAGCACGGCGCGCTGGAATTCCGGCAGTTCGTCGAGGAACAGCACGCCGAGGTGCGCCATCGAGACTTCGCCGGGCCGCACCTTGAGGCCGCCCCCGGTCAGTGCTGCCATCGAGGCGGAATGGTGCGGCGCGCGAAACGGGCGGGCGCGGCTGATCCGGCCTTCCTCCAGGGTTCCGGCGACCGAGGCGATCATCGAGACTTCCAGTGCCTCGGCAGCGGTGAGTTCGGGCAGGATGCCGGGCAGGCAGGAGGCGAGCAGCGACTTCCCCGCGCCCGGAGGCCCGCTCATCAGCAGGTTGTGCGATCCGGCGGCGGCGATCTCCAGCGCGCGGCGGGCGACTTCCTGGCCTTTCACCTGCCGCAGGTCGGGGCCGCGTTCGGGCGGGTCGGCGCGGCCCGGCTGGGGCGGCGGCAGCACTTGCGTGCCCTTCAGGTGGTTGAGCAGGCTGATGAGGTTCGGCGTTGCCACTACCGGCACGCCGCTGGCCCAGCGCGCCTCGCTGCCTTGCGCCGCCGGACAGATCAGTCCGAGGTCGCGTTCGCTGGCGTGGAGCGCCGCGAGCAGGACGCCGGGAGAGGGGATTACCCGGCCGTCCAGCGCCAGTTCGCCCACCGCGATGAAATCCGCCAGTTCCTCCGAATCGACGATCCCCATCGCCGCCAGCAGGGCGAGCGCGACCGGCAGGTCGTAATGCGAGCCTTCCTTGGGCAGGTCCGCCGGAGAGAGGTTGATCGTGATCCGCTTGGGCGGCAGTGCCAGACCCATTGCGGTTAGCGCGGCACTTACCCGCTGGCGACTCTCCCCGACGGCTTTGTCCGGCAGGCCGACGAGCGCGAACCCCGGCATTCCGGGGGCAACCTGACACTGGACTTCAACCGCGCGTGCTTCCAATCCCAAGTAGGCGACGGTTGAAACGAGGGCGACCACGAAGGCTGTTCCTTGCCTATTCGTATTTGTATTTGTATTTGGACAATCACGTTAGATAACACAACTAAACTCAAGTATTTCTCGTTGTCCAGAAGGTTAAAGTCTTTTAACCTTAGCTCTAACGACTTGTGTAAGCAGATGGGTCGCATCCTGTGGATATGCGTTCGCTTGCCACTCTTCTCGCTCTGGCGACCCTGCTTCCAGTCCTGCCCGCGCAGGCCGCGGATGGCAGGATTTCCTACGAGCTGGTGGAAATGGAGTCGGGCGTCGTCGAAGGCGATCCGGGGCTGGCCGATCCCAGTTACGTCGAACAGGCCGGGATCGAGACCGATCGTGCCGGTCTGGCGCAGGCCGCCTTCTGGCAGAGCGGCCCGGCGGCCATTCCGCGCGGGATCGCCTCATACGGACCGTTTCGCGTGATCGATGCCACCCATGCTGCGCTGGTCGATGCCACCGATTCGCGCAGTCCGGCGCAGTTCGCGGCACTCCTGCGCGACTATCCGGGCATCGCCCAGCTTGAGATGATCGAGTGCCCCGGCACCGAGGACGATCTCGCCAATCTGCGGCTGGGACGGCTGATTCGCGAGCGGGGCATCGCCACCCATGTGCCGACCGGCGGTTCGGTGCGGTCGGGTGCGGTCGAACTGTTCCTGGCCGGAGTGCGTCGCTACGCCGATCCCGGCTCGGAGTTCGCGGTCCATGCCTGGCTGGACGATACCGGCCGGTCGCCGCGCGACTACGCTGCGAATTCGCCCGAGAATCGCCGCTATCTCGATTATTACCGGCAGATGGGCATGAGCGAGGCCGAGGCCTCGGCCTTCTACGGCATGACCAACGCGGTCCCGTTCGAATCGGCGCGCTGGTTCGACGGCGCGGAAATGGCGCGTTGGGTTTCGCTCGACCGGCTCGACGCCTGTGGGTCTATCCGAACAGCCCGGCCAGCCAGCCCCTGCGTCTTGGCGGTCGCTGCGCGCCGCTGACCTGCAGCAGGTGATTCGCCAAGAGCGTCGCCTGGTTCCGCGTCAGGAAGAATCGCGAGGTATCGGGTTCCTCGCCCGCGTCCCAGCTATCCCGCTCGAAGGTCTGGAGTTCCAGCATCACGTTGGGGCCGAGGTCGCGCGAAGACCATCCCACCAGCACACCGATTCGCTCGTCCTTCGTCATCGATTCGCCAAGTTCACCCTGATTGCTTCTGCGCTGCCGGAAACGGGCTTTGGCGCGAGGTTAGCATAAGCTGTGTCGTTCGTTCGGGAGCGCTCGGGTGGACGCGGCGGGGCATTGGGGGTACTCGCATGGGCACGGAGCATCGGTGTGTCCATCTTGCGGCAGGGAATGCGTTTCCCGAGTGCCAGTGAAACGGCTTTCCCTTGACTCTGGCGCCCCGCTCTCGTAACGGCGCGCTTCAGTTTTGCGGTCGACCTCTTGGGGCGGCCCTGTTTGTTCGGGTCCTCCGGGGCCGCATTTGAATTTCGAGGACCGTCATGAAGCGCACTTTCCAGCCCAGCCGCCTTGTTCGCGCCCGCCGTCACGGCTTCCGCGCCCGTACGGCGACTGTCGGTGGCCGCAAGGTGCTTCGTGCGCGCCGCGCTCGCGGCCGTTCGAAGCTTTCGGCCTAAGTCTTTCAAGCCCGAATCCTTAACCGGATTTGGGCTGGGATGCGGCACGCGGCCCGTGTCGCCATCCGAGTTCCCGTGCCTCGGGGATTCGGGTGGCGGCACGGGCCGCCGCCGTTTTGGGTCTGCGGTTTTCGTGACTTGCGCCAATTGCAGTCCGGGCTGCCGACACTATCTCTGACGCGATGACCGCCAGCCCTTACTCCACGATGACGAAGCGGGCCGACTTCGTCGCGGCCAACGCCGGCCTACGGGTCGCGCGGCCCGGATTCGTGCTGCTTGCCAAGGCGAACGGCGGGCAGGGCATGCGCGTCGGTATCACCGTCACCAAGAAGATCGGCAATGCCGTGGTGCGCAACCGCATGAAGCGGCGCTTTCGGGCACTGCTGCGCGAGATGCTGCCGGAGCACGGGCTTGCCGATACCGACCACGTCCTGATCGGCCGCGAGAACGGCGTCGAGCGCGACTTCACCCTGCTGCGCGACGAACTCCTGGCCGCGCTGGGCCGCGCCCAGGCGGGAAAAGGCGATCCGCCGCGCAATCATCGCGGGCGCAAGCGTGGGCCGGGCGGCAAGAGCGGTTCTGCAAAGAGCGGCGCTGCGAAGCCGGCGGGCCCGAAGGCAGGGGCATGAAGAAGGCGCTCGCCTTCCTCGTCTCGCTGCCGGGGCTTCTGCTGATTCTGGTGGCGCGGGCCTGGCAGCTCGGTCCCTCGAAACTGATGCCGCCGACCTGCCGCTATGCCCCGTCCTGCTCGCAGTACGCCATCATAGCGGTCCGCAAGCACGGTGCGATTAAGGGTGGCTGGCTGGCGTTCAAGCGTATATTGCGCTGCCAACCGTGGGGCGGGCACGGCTATGATCCGGTCCCCGACTGAATGAAATCGGGCAGCCAAGTCGCTGCCACTGACGCGAATACGACAGGAAAAAGCCTTCGTGGATAAGCAGCGCAACATCATAATCGCGGTCGTTCTGACCGCGCTCGTGCTCTTCGGCTGGGAAGCCGGGGTCGGGTATTTCTATCCGCAGGCGAACAAGCCGCAGCCGGTCGAACAGGCCGCTCCGGCATCGGATTCCGCCAGCAAGCCAACTCGCGAAGGCGGCCTGCGCGACGCCGCCGACCTGGCGCTGGAGCAGCAGGATCTCAAGACCGCGCTTGCCGCCCCCGGCCGCGTTGCCATCGTCGCCCCCGGCGTCTCCGGCTCGATCAACCTGACCGGCGCGCTCCTCGACGATCTCGTGCTCAACCGTCACCGCGAGACCGTGGAGAAGAACTCCGGCCCGGTCCGCATGTTTTCGCCCTCGGGCACCCCGGCGCAGCAGTATGCCCAGTTCGGCTGGGTCGGCGAAAGCATCGCCGCGCCGACCGCGCAGACGGTCTGGACCGCGCCGCAGGGCGCGAAGCTCACGCCGTCCACGCCCGTCGTCCTCACTTGGGACAACGGCAAGGGCCAGATCTTCTCGATCACCTTCAAGGTCGACGACAACTACCTGATCACCGCCGACCAGCAGATCCAGAACCGCGGGACCGGCGCGGTCGCGGTCCAGCCCTTCGCGCTGGTCAACCGCACCGACCGCACCGCCGCCGCCTATGCCTGGACGCTGCGCACCGGCGGTATCGGCGCCTTCGACGGCTCGGTTACCTTCGGTCCCAAGTACGAAACCCTCGCCAAGGACGGCACGATGCCGCAGCCGGGCAATGCCGACTGGATCGGCTTCACCGACGTCTACTGGATGTCGGCCGTCATCCCCGTCAATGCCAAGGCCCAGGGCGCATTCCGCTCGCAGGGTAACGGCATCTTCCGCGCCGACGTCGTCTACGACAAGTCGGTGGTCCAGCCGGGCCAGGCCCTGACCCGCGAGACCAAGCTCTTCGCCGGCGCCAAGGAGCACAAGGTGCTCGATGCCTATGAAGCGCAGGGCATCGCCAACTTCGGCCTGGCCATCGACTGGGGCTGGTTCCGCTGGTTCGAAAAGCCGATCTTCTGGCTGCTGACCAAGCTGTTCAGCCTCGTCGGCAACTTCGGCGTCGCCATCATCCTGCTGACCGCGATCGTGCGCGGCATCATGTTCCCGGTCGCCCAGCGCGGCTTCGCCTCGATGGCCGCGATGCGTGCGATCCAGCCGAAGATGAAGGCGATCCAGGAGCGCTACAAGGACGACAAGCAGAAGCAGCAGCTTGAGATCATGGCGCTCTACAAGCAGGAGAAGGTGAACCCGCTCGCCGGCTGCCTGCCGATGTTCCTCCAGATCCCGGTGTTCTTCGCGCTCTACAAGGTGCTGATGCTGGCGATCGAGATGCGCCACCAGCCCTTCGTGTTCTGGATCAAGGACCTTTCCGCCCCCGATCCGCTGCACATCCTGAACCTGTTCGGCCTGCTGCCGTTCACGCCGCCCAGCTTCCTGGCGATCGGCGTGCTGGCCCTGCTGCTCGGCGTGACGATGTACCTGCAGTTCAAGCTGAACCCGGCCCAGATGGACCCGGCGCAGCAGCAGGTCTTCGCGCTGATGCCCTGGTTCATGATGTTCATCATGGCGCCGTTCGCCTCGGGCCTGCTGGTCTACTGGATCACCTCGAACCTGCTGACCATCGCCCAGCAGAAGTTCCTCTACAGCCGCCATCCGCAGCTCAAGGCGATGGCCGAGAAGGAAGCGCAGGACAAGGCGCGCGCCGCCGAGCGCGGCAAGAGCAAGGCCTGAGACATATCATGACCGAAGAACAGGCCGCACAGGCGGAATTAGCCGAGCAGGCGCGCAAGCTCTTTTCAGGACCAGTGACGTTCCTGAAGAGCGCGCCCGCGCTCAAGTTCCTGCCCGATCCCGACGCGCCGGAGATCGCCTTCTGCGGTCGCTCGAACGTCGGCAAGTCGTCGCTGCTGAACGCGCTGACCGGCCGCAAGGCGATCGCGCGCACTTCGGTGACGCCGGGCCGCACGCAGGAACTGAACTTCTTCGAGGTGGGCGAGCCGATGCAGTTCCGCCTCGTCGACATGCCGGGCTACGGCTTCGCCAAGGCACCGCCCAAGGTCGTCGAGACCTGGCGCCGCCTGGTGCGCGACTATCTGCGCGGCCGCGTCGTGCTCAAGCGCACGCTGCTGCTGGTCGATTCGCGCCACGGCGTGAAGGATGTCGATGCCGAGATGATGAAGATGCTCGACGAATCCGCCGTCGGCTATCGCATCGTCCTGACCAAGGCCGACAAGATCAAGGCGAGCGAACTCGAAAAGGTTCACGCCGAAACGATCGCCGAAGCCCGCAAGCATCCCGCCGCTTTCCCGGAAGTGCACATCACGTCCTCGGAAAAAGGTCTCGGCATTGCCGAACTGCGCGCTGCGGTTCTGGGCGATTCGCTGATCTGAGCCGCTCCATTTACTAAAAGCCCGCCGTCGTCCCCGTGAAGGCGGGGACCCCGCTTGTTCTTTTCGAGCACGCAAAAACGCGGAAATGCAGAGAGGGTACGGACCGGCGCCGACCTCTCTGCATCTCCGCGTTTTTGCGTGAATCAACAAGAAAGCGGGACCCCCGCCTTCGCGGGGGCGACGAAAGGGTATTGGGCTAAGGGATGCGGTGCGAACGGATGGGGCTGCGAACAACCGGACGCCACCGAATGCCTCCGGAATGATCGTTTTCCCCTTTGATATTCGCGGTTTGATGCGCAATCATGCTTTCGCCGCCCGCTTGACCCCCGGAACATCCGGAAAACTGCAAATGTGACGATTGCGTGACGAGCGCAGTTCCCCTAGAGGCGCTCGGTCGCGCCAATGAGAAGAAAGGAGTCTCGCCATGCGCCAGATCGCCGTTCTTCCCTATCGCACTATCGGCCCTGCCGTGGATGCGCCGATTCAGATCCTGCTGATCACGTCGCGCAGCACGCGGCGCTGGGTCATTCCCAAGGGCGGGCTGATGAAGGGCTATCTGCCCCACGCCGCCGCCGCCGCCGAAGCGGAGGAGGAAGCGGGTGTGCTCGGCGCGGCATGCCCGATCCCGCTGGGGTCCTATCGCTACCGCAAGCAGCGCGCTTCGGGCGCTTCGGTATGGGCGGATGTGGATGTATTCCCCTTCGCCGTCACCGAAGAGCTTGACTCGTGGGACGAACAGCATCAGCGCGAACGCCGCTGGTTCTCTCTCGCCGACGCCGCTAAGGCGGTCGACGAAGAGGATCTTCGCGCGCTGATCCGATCCTTCGGTGCGCGCGAGTTCCGCGCTGCGGCCAGCCCCGCGCGCCTGATCGGCGCGATGGCTGACCGCATGGCCGACAAGACAGGGATCAATACAATGTTTGCCTGGTTCCAGAAGCTGCTTCCGCAGCAGGGCAATTTCTTCGATCTGTTCGAGCAGCAGGCTGCCACGCTGGTTGCCGGTGCCGACGCGCTCGCGCGTCTGGCGCAGGGCGGTCCCGGCCGCGGCCAGCACATCCGCGAGATCGAGGAACGCGAACACGATGCGGACAATATCACCCGCGAAGTGCTCCAGACCGTTCGCCGCACTTTCCTGACGCCGTTCGACCGCTCGTCGATCACCAGCCTCATCACCACGATGGACGATGCCATCGACGAGATGCAGCAGGTGGCCTCCGCCGTGAACCTCTACGAGGTTGCCGAGTTCGAGCCGGAAATGATCGACATGGCGGCGATCATCGTCGACGCCGCGCGCCTCACCGCAGAGATCATGCCGCTGCTGCGCAAGATCGCCGACAACGGCCACCGTCTGCACGAACTCACCGAGCGCCTCGTGCGCATGGAAGGCCATGCCGACGAGATTCACGCCCGCGGCCTGAAGCGCGTGTTCAAGCAGGACACGGGCAAGGATGCGCTGCACTTCATCGTGCGCCAGGAAATGTTCAAGCGCCTCGAACGCGTCGTCGACCGCTTCGAGGACGTCGCCAACGAGATCGACGGTCTCGTGATCGATCACGCCTGACGGGCGGACACTCGACATGGAGCATACCCTTGCCCTGCCGCTGCTGTTCGGCCTCGTCGCGCTGGCGCTCGCCTTCGACTTCCTGAACGGCCTTCACGATGCCGCCAACGCCATCGCCACGGTCGTCGCCACGCGCCTGCTGTCGCCGGTCGTCGCGGTGCTCTTCGCAGCCTTCGGCAACTTCGCCGCCTACTGGATCATGGGCCTCCACGTCGCCGAGACGGTGGGCAAGGGCATCATCGACAAGGACGCGGTGACGCCTGCCGTGGTGTTCGGCGCCCTCGTCGGCGCGATGTTCTGGAACGTGCTGACCTGGATCAAGGGCATCCCCTCGTCCTCCAGCCATGCCTTGATCGGCGGCCTCCTCGGCGCGGGTATTGCCGCCGCCGGGCCGGGCGTGGTCGAATCGGAAGGCACCATGAAGACGGTGATCGCCATCGTCGCCTCGCCGGTGCTCGGCTTCATCATCGCCATGGCCATGATGCTGCTCACGTCCTGGCTGTTCAAGGGCACCACCCCGCGCGCTTCCAACGGCATCTTCAAGACGCTGCACCTGTTCTCCTCGGCGGCCTACTCGATCAGCCACGGCGGCAACGACGCGCAGAAGACCATGGGCATCATCGCCGTGCTGCTCTACTCGACGGGCCACCTCCAGGGCGGCTTCCACGTGCCCGAATGGGTCGTGCTCGCCTGCTACACGGCGATCTCCATCGGCACGCTCTCGGGCGGGTGGAAGATCATCAAGACCATGGGGTCCAAGCTCACCAAGCTGAACCACCACTCGGGCTTCTGCGCCTCCACCGCAGGATCGATCGTGGTCTTCGGTGCGAGCGCCATGGGCATTCCGGTCTCGACCACCCACGCCATCACCGGCGCCGTCGTCGGTACGGGTGCGGCGCGCCGGGCCAGTGCGGTGCGCTGGTCGGTGGCGAGCCGGGTTATCGTCGCGTGGTTCGTGACGATTCCGGCGAGCGCTATCGTTGGGGCGCTGTTCTTTTATCTTACGCGGCTTTTCTAAGGGAAAGAGGAAGTCCTGGGGGATGATCCCCCAGATCCTCGGAATGTCGACCTTGCGCGCCACCGATCGGAAGTGTGCTCCCTGCGGCGCAGCCAATAAGTCTCCCGACGCCACCATGAGCGCGCAACGGATAGATGGCACCTGACCTCGACGGTATTGGGGGTGCAGGGGGTGTTGACCCCCTGCTTTCATCCTTCCCCTTCTTCAACGCCGTTCATCCTCGACTTTGCCAGCCTGAACCGATAGGCCAAACCCACGGCCTACGGGGAACTGCGCAGTGAAGCTTATCATCGGCAACAAGAACTATTCCAGCTGGTCGCTGCGGGGCTGGCTGGCCTGCAAGCAGTCGGGTCTGGCCTTCGAGGAGATCACCGTCCCGCTGTTCGGCGACGACTGGGAAGCCGCACGCAGTTCCGACGATCTCGCGCCCAGCCATGGTAAAGTGCCGATCCTGTGGGACGGCGAGGCGGTGGTGTGGGACAGTCTCGCGATCATCGACTATCTCGCCGACAAGGTCGGGCGCGATCGGTTCTGGCCCAAGGACGACGCCGCACGGGCGATGGCCCGTTCGATGGTGGCCGAGATGCACTCCAGCTACATGCCGCTGCGCCGGGCCTGCCCGATGAACATCCGCAGCCGCGTGGAGGGCGTTCCGCTGGGCGAGGACGTGCGTGCGGACATCGTGCGCATTCTCACGCTCTGGGCCGAGGCCCGCGCCCGTTTCGGCAAAGGCGGGCCGTTTCTGTTCGGCACTTTCGGCGCGGCGGACGTGATCTATGCCCCGGTCGTCAGCCGGTTCCTCACCTACGGCATCGGTGTCCCCGGCTTCGCGCAGGTCTATATGCAGGCCGTGTGGGAGCACGAGTGGATGCAGCAGTGGATCAACGCCGCCGAGGCCGAGGATTGGGTGATCGAGCAGTACGAGCACCCGGTCAGGTAGACCTCATCCCGGCCGTTTGGCGGCATAGGGCGTGCCGTCCTTGTGGAGGTAGCCCTCCTCGTTCCAGAGCATGTCGATGTCGGGATAGAAGCCGCCGGTGTCCGCTCCGGCGGCGATGGCGATGAACACGCAGTCGCTCTCGGTCTCGTTCACGAGGTGGTGGCCGTTCTCGGCGCCCTTCGGCCAGGCGCAGATGTCGCCGGGGCGGATCACGGTGCGTCCACCGTCCTCGATCAGCACGGCCTCGCCGGAGAGCATCACCAGCAGTTCGTCCTCGCCCCGGTGCCAGTGGCGCTGGCTGGACCATGCTCCCGGCTTCAGCACGACGTGGCTGGCGGTCATTTCCGTCAACCCTCCGGCCGGGGCGAGGCGCCGCCACCAGCGCCCTTCGACGGCGGCGTCGAACGGTTCGGGATAGCCGGTGCGGTTGGACTGCGGGATCGCCTCGATATCCAGTCTGGGCATGGTTCGCTTCCTTGAAAGCCTGTCTCTCGCCTATGGTCTTGGGCGCGGACCTGTGCAATGGCCCGCGACATGACCCAGCCCGTACTCGCGCCCGTACTCGTGCTCGCCGAAGCCCTGCTCGCCTGCCCCAGCGTCACGCCCGCCACCGGCGCGGTGTTCGACTGTCTGGAAGGCCAGCTCGCGCCGCTCGGCTTCGCGGTCCACCGCTTCCTCGCGGGCGGGGCGCCGGACGGCCCGGTCGAGAACCTCTTCGCGATCCGCAAGGGGCCGGCAGGTTCGCGCCACTTCGCCTTTGCCGGCCACCTCGACGTGGTGCCGCCGGGCGAGGGCTGGACCAGCGCGCCCTTCGCGCCGGAAGTGCGCGGCGAACTGCTCTACGGTCGCGGCGCGGTCGACATGAAGGGCTCGATCGCCTGCATGGTCGCCGCCGCCGCGCAGATCCCCGCCGACGCGGGCACGATCAGCTTCATCATCACCGGCGACGAGGAAGGCCCGGCCCGCTTCGGCACGCTCGCGCTGATCGACCACATGCGCGAAGTGGACGAAATCCCCGACCTCTGCCTCGTCGGCGAACCGACTTCGGTGCACCGCCTCGGCGACATGATGAAGATCGGCCGCCGCGGCTCGGTCAATATCTGGCTGGAAGTCGAAGGCGTGCAGGGCCACGTCGCCTACCCGCATCTGGCCGACAATCCGATTCCCCGCTTGGTCGCCATGCTCGCCGAACTCGACGCGATCGTGCTCGACGAGGGCACCGACTGGTTCCAGGCCAGCAATCTCGAAGTGACCGACCTCACCGTCGGCAATTCCGCGACGAACGTGATCCCGGCCAAGGCCTCGGCCCGCATCTCGATCCGCTTCAATGACCTGCACACCGGCGAGAGCCTATCGCGCCGCGTCACCGAGATTGCCGAGCGCCACGGCGGCACCGCGCGTCCGGTGATCTCCGGCGAGGCCTTCCTCACCGAGCCGGGTGCCTTCTCGGCGATCGTGGCCGACGCGATCCGCGCGGAAACCGGCGTCGAGCCGGAGCTTTCCACCAGCGGCGGTACTTCCGACGCGCGTTTCCTGAAGGACCTGTCGCCGGTGATCGAATTCGGTCTCTCCAACGCGACGATGCACAAGCGCGACGAGGCCGTGGCGATCCCCGATCTCGATATGCTCGTGCGCATCTATCGCCGCGTCACCGAGGCCGCGCTCGCGCAAGCCTGATCCGTCTGCGGATCTGCAAATCAAAACCATGAACGTAAGTCCGGCGGACGACGTTGACCGGACCGGTCACGCTGTTAGTCTCCCCGGCAATTTTATTGCGAGGTGAGAATGGGCAGGCGCCTGACGCTCTATATCCTGATCGGCATGGTGCTGGGCATCGCCGTGGGCTGGCTGCTGCATGCGACCATCCCGGCGGACGATCCGCGCCTTGTGCAGTGGGCCGACTATTTCAGGCTGCTGCCCGACGTCTTCCTGAAGCTGATCAAGATGATCATCGCGCCGCTGGTCTTCGCGACGATCGTCACCGGCATCTCCGGCATGGGCGACAGCGCCGCGCTGGGCCGCATCGGCGGCAAGGCGCTTGGCTGGTTCATCACCGCCAGCCTGATCTCGCTGGGCCTCGGCCTCGTGCTGGTCAACCTGTTCAAGCCGGGAGTCGGGGCGGGCCTCACCAGCGGCCCGGAACTCGGCAAGCTGGAGACGGGGGAACTGACCCTGCGTCACTTCATCCTCGAAATCTTCCCGAGCAGCGCCGTCGATGCGATGGCGCAAAACAACATCCTGCAGATCCTCGTCTTCTCGGTCTTCGTCGGCGTCGGCCTCACCGCCATTGGCGAAAAGGGCGCGATCATCGTCAAGGTGAGCGAGGCGCTGTCCGAACTCATGCTGCAAGTCACGGACTACGTGATGCGCTTCGCACCCTTTGCGGTGTTCGGCGCGCTTGCCAGCGTGATCGCCAAGCAGGGCCTCGGCATCATCGTCACATACGGCGTGCTCGTCAGCGAGTTCTACTTCGCGATGCTGCTGCTCTGGGTGCTGCTGTTCCTGATCGGCGGCGCATTCCTGCGCGGGCGGATCGTCACCCTGTTCCGCTACATCCGCGAGCCGCTGCTGCTCTCGTTCTCGACCGCCTCGTCGGAAGCGAGCCTGCCCAAGCTGTTCGAACAGCTCGACCGCTTCGGCGTGCCGCGCCGCATCTCGGGCTTCATCCTGCCGCTGGGCTACAGCTTCAACCTCGACGGCTCGATGATCTACATGAGCTTTGCGTCGATCTTCATCGCGCAGGCCTATGGCATCCACGTCCCCATCGGCACGCAGATCCTGATGCTGCTGACCTTGATGGTCAGTTCCAAGGGCATCGCCGGGGTGCCGCGCGCCAGCCTCGTGGTGATCGCCGCGACGCTGACGCAGTTCGGCCTGCCGGTCGAAGGCATCGCGCTGCTGCTCGGCATCGATACCTTCCTCGACATGGGCCGCTCGGCGACGAACGTGGTGGGCAATGCGGTGGCGACAGCGGTCATCACCCGCAGCGAAGGCATGCTCCAGCCGCTGGTCGATCCGGATGAGGAAATGCCAAAGGCGCCGGCGCATTCATCGTCCGAGGGTCGCCGGGGATTGAATATCGATCCGGAACAGTACGAAAGTTGAAGGGAATAAGCAGGGGAGCATAGCCCCCCTGCACCCCCAATACTGTCGAGGTCGGGTGCCACCTAGCCGTTGCGCGCTCATGGTGGTGTCGGGAGACTTAATGGCTGCGCCGCAAGGAGCGCACGACAGATCGGTAGTGCGCGGCGCTGCCAATTCCGAGGGTCTGGGGGACCTCCTGAGCTTGTCGAAGGGCCCCAGGACTTCCCTTCTTACTGATTAAGCTTCACAGGCGTAAACGGCGCCAGACCGCACCCACCGCCCCGCTGGAAGCCGCCACCCACGCGATTGAGCGGATAGATGATATCCTGCTGGCAAAGCTGCGACAGCGAAGTCGCGTACGTAAAGCTGTCCGCCGATTTCAGCCCCGAACAGCGGTTCGGCAGCGTCACCCGCCAGACCCGGTTGCCCGCGCCGCCGATGAAATCGATAGTCCAGTCGTCGCGGATGCGGGTGCTGGAGAACTGGGTGAGCGGCAGGCAGTCCTGCGCGGAGCCCGTGGCTTCGGCGGCGGGGCTGGCCGGAGGCGGCGGGGAGGGTTCGTGATCGGAGCAGGCGGCCAGCGCGAGCGACGAGAGCAGCAGAGCGAAACGACGGTCGGCCATGGGCGAACTCCAGATCAGGCGGCTTTCTTCGCGCCCTTCTCCAGAACCTTGTCCTTGTAGTCGCACAAGTCAACAACCGGGCAGCGCCAGCATTCGGGCGTGCGGGCCTTGCAGATGTAGCGGCCGTGCAGGATCATCCAGTGATGCGATCCCACCCGGAACGGCTGCGGCACGCGCTTTTCCAGCTGCTTCTCGACGGCCAGCGGGGTCTTGCCCTTGGCGATGCCGGTGCGGTTGCCGACGCGGAAGATATGGGTGTCCACCGCGAAGGTCTCCGCCCCGAAGGCGCAGTTCATCACCACGTTGGCGGTCTTGCGGCCGACGCCGGGCAGTTCGACCAGCGCGTCGCGGTCTTCCGGGACTTCGCCGTCGTAGCGCGCAACGAGGATTTCGGAGAGCGCGATGACATTCTTCGCCTTGGAATTGAACAGGCCGATCGTCTTGATGTGCTCCTTGAGGCCCTCTTCGCCGAGGGCGACCATCTGCGCGGGCGTCTTCACCTCGCGGAACAGCGCCCGCGTGGCCTTGTTGACGCCGACGTCGGTCGACTGCGCGGAGAGCACCACGGCGACGAGCAGCTGGTAGTTGTTGCCGAATTCCAGTTCCGTCTCGGGCGAGGGGTTAAGCTCGGCGAGACGGCGGAAGAATTCGAAGATCTCGGCCTTGTTCAAAGGTCCAGGACCTCGGGCATCGTATAGCGACCGGCGTGCTTGTGCTTCAGCCACTGCGCCGCCTTGACCGCGCCCTTGGCGAAGATCGTGCGGTTTTCGGCGAGGTGGGAGAACGAGAGGCGCTCGTTGTCACCCAGGAAATGTACGGTGTGGTCGCCCGCCACGGTGCCGCCGCGCAGGGCGGCGAAACCGATGGTGCCTGCCTCGCGCTTGCCGGTGATGCCGTCGCGGCCGCGCACGGCGGTTTCGTTCAGGCTGACCTCGCAGCCCTTGGCGGCGGCTTCGCCCAGCAGGAGAGCGGTGCCGGAGGGAGCATCCACTTTCATGCGGTGGTGGGTCTCGACGATCTCGATGTCCCAGTCCTCGCCCAGCTTGCTGGCGGCTTCGCGCACGAGGTGGGCAAGCAGGGTGACGCCCAGCGAGGTGTTGCCGGTCTGGAGCACGGGAATGTGCTGCGCGGCCGAATCGATCAGCCAGTGATGGCGTTCCTCAAGGCCGGTGGTGCCGACAAGGATGGGAATGCCCGCATCGACAGCGGCATCGAGGTTGGCTTCGAGCGCCGTGGGACTGGAGAAATCGATCAGCACGTCGGAATGCGCGGCCAGAGCGCCGAGATCGCCGTCGCGGCCGATACCGCCGGACAGTTCTTCGCCTGCCGCCGTGATGGCCTCTGCAATGGCCTGCCCCATGCGTCCCGCGCTGCCGATAATTCCGATTCGTGCCACTTGCCGTCTCCGTTGAAGGCTGGTCTCATGGCCGGGATGAAGGACATCCGCAACATCGTCATCCTCACCGGCGCGGGCGTAAGTGCCGAAAGCGGCATCGATACCTTTCGCGACGGGGGAGGGCTGTGGGAGCAGCACCGCGTCGAGGACGTGGCGACGCCCGAGGCTTTCGCCCGCGATCCCGACCTGGTGCTGCGCTTCTACGACATGCGGCGCGAGTCGATCCAGACCAAGGCGCCGAACGCCGCCCACCACGCACTGGCCAGGCTGGACCGCGCGTGGCCGGGCGAACTGCTGATCGTCACCCAGAACGTGGATGATCTGCACGAGCGGGCAGGGGCCCAAATTGGCCTGAAAAAATCGCGCGTGCTCCATATGCACGGCGAGCACCTCAACGCGTGGTGCACGGCCTGCGACGAGCGTTCGCGCTGGACCGGGCCGCTGATCGACCGCCCGGCCTGCCCCGAATGCGGAGCGGCGGCGCTGCGGCCCGATATCGTCTGGTTCGGGGAAATGCCCTACCGCATGGATGAAATCTTCGAGGCGCTGGAACAGGCAGACCTGTTCGTCTCGATCGGCACTTCGGGCGCGGTCTATCCCGCCGCCGGGTTCGTCCGCAACGCCCGCGAGTTCGGGGCGGAGACGCTGGAACTGAACCTCGAACCCTCGCAGGGCACCTTCTGGTTCGACGAGGCACGCCATGGCCCGGCGACCGAACTGGTCACGGCCTGGGTGGACGAAGTGCTCGGCGCATGACAGTCCATCGGGGAAGCTGCCATTGCGGCGCGGTTACGCTGGAACTGGCGGATCAGCCGCATGAGGTCTGCGACTGCAACTGCTCGGTCTGCCACCGGTTGGGGACGCTGTGGTCCTATCACAGTCCCACGAAGCTGCGGGTCGCGGGTGAACTCGTCGGCTATCAGACCGGGGACAGAGTGCTGACCTTCTGGCACTGCCCGCAGTGCGGCTGCACCACGCACTGGAGTCCGGTCGATCCGGCAAAGGACCGGATGGGCGTGAACATGCGCCTCTTCGCCCACGAACTGCTCGCCGGGCTATCGGTCTACACTTACGACGGCAGAGCCGCCTGAACGGCGCAGGCCGAGCAGCCGGGGTCCTTGGCGATCCTGAGCGGTCGCATCGAAGGCGCCATGCCGTCTATCAGGTGGAGCGTGCCGTATTGCGGCTCGCCCAGCGCCGACTTGCCTGCCAGCAGCACGCGCATCGCATGCATCGCCGCGAAAGTGCCGACCATGCCGACCATCGCACCGAGCACGCCATCCGCGGCGCACGTATCGCAGTCCTGCGCATCGAAGGCGTCGCCGACGAAGCAGCGATAGCAGGCGTGATTCGGCAAGTGCCCGGCAAAATTCGCGACCTGACCCTGAAAGCGACCAACTGCCGCGCTCGTGAGAGGAATACCGAGTTTCACACAGGAATCTGACACCAGCAGCCGAGTCGCGAAGTTGTCACACCCGTCCAGTACCACGCTGGCGCCGGAGAGAATCTTCGCCGCGTTGTCACCCCCGAGACGCGCAACGGTCGGCAGGACCTCAAGGCCAAGATCAAAGCGCTGCACCCATTCGGCCGCCGCTTCCGCCTTGGGCTTGCCGATATCCGACGGCGAATAAATCGTCTGGCGTTGCAGATTGCTGACGTCCACCGTGTCGTCGTCGATCAGCGTCAGCCGTCCTATGCCGGCTGCGGCGAGATATTGAAGGGCAGGACTGCCGATCCCGCCGCAGCCGACAAGCACCACATGGGCATCCGCCAGCGCCACCTGGCCGACGCCGCCCACTTCGGGCAGCACGATATGGCGCGCGAAGCGCTGGAGGCGTTCGGGAGAAAGAGTCATCGGCTTTCGGTTTTTTCTGCCTCGGCAGTCTCGGGCCGTTCCTTGCGGAAGCCGTGCATGCCGAACCACCACTGGGTGGCGATCACCGCGCCCTTGGCGGGCTGGAGCATGCCGATCATCATCGCCACCGCCAGCGGGATCAGGATCGCGAACATCGCCGCCGGGCCGAGGTGGAAATCCTTGGACAGGGCGATGATCAGCGGGGCCATCAGATGGCCGGTGACGATCATGGCGATATAGGCGGGAAAATCGTCGGCGCGCTGCGGCGTGAGGTCCAGCGTGCAGACCGGGCAGCGGCCGAGCGGTTTAAGCCATTTGCGAAACAGCCGCCCTTCGCCGCAGCGCGGGCAGCGGCAGCGGATGCCGCGCAGGGCGGCTTGCGAATAGGCGGCGGGTAGGGCAGCGCTCATGGCGCAAGGCCTACAGCATAGGGGCCGGGAGGGGCAAGCGCCGGGTGCGCGCGGTTAATCGTCTCGCGAAATCTGCACGCGGTTCCGCCCGCCGTTTTTCGCGGCATAGAGGGCGCCGTCGGCATTCCGGGTGGCGTGATCCAGCTGGGCAAAACTGCGCACCGGCGCAAGACCGCAGGAGAACGTCACGGGCCATTCGTCGCCCTGGAGGCTGGGGTCGAGGGCGATGCTGGCGCGCAGGCGCTCCATTACCATGCGGGCTTCCTCCAGCAGGGTATCGGGGAACAGGATCGCGAATTCCTCGCCGCCCCAGCGCCCGACCAGGTCGGAGCGGCGCACCCCGTGGTCCAGCCGCAGCGCCACTTCGCGCAGCAGGGCGTCTCCGGTGGCAGGACCGAAGCGGTCGTTGATCGCCTTGAACCGGTCGATATCGACCATGGCGAGCACGCCGTTGCTGTCGTCAGTGAGAATGCGGCGGGCCGAATCGAGAAAACCGCGGCGGCTGCGCAGGCCGGTCAGTTCGTCGCGCTCGGTGGTTTCGACGAGACGCTCGATCCGCGCCGCCGATTCGCTCGCCGCCACGGTGACGCCGTGGAGCAGGCGGCCGACCAGATCCGCGTTGCCGACCGGCACCGGCCCGACGCGCTCGCCCGCCTGGGCCGCGCGCAGCATCTGCGTGGCGGTCTCGATCGGGCGCAGCAGCGCGCGGATCGCGGCAAGGCCGAGCACGGTGCTGAGCAGCGTGGCACCCAGCAGGACGAGCAGAAACTCCGGCTGCCACTGCCCGGTCGCGGTCTGATAGGTGGCGCAGGCGAGTGGCGGTACAAGGACCGCAGCGAAGCAGACGAAGAGGATGCGCCATTCGTAGCGGCGCGGAAACAGGAATGTCGTGGCCTGATAGAAGCGCATGAAGGGTGCCTCTTCCGCCGGACCGAACATGTCCGGATCGGCAGAAGACTTACACCGTGACGCTTATGCAATGGTTAAAATTTTGCATTCCCGCATGATAGCCGCGCTTTTCGCGCGTGCACGGCAACCGGCTCCGGTAAGGACGAGGTCGTCTCGTTCCCTGCCGGAGCCGGTGCAGAAGACGTCTATGCAGCCTTCAGGATTCCAGCTGGCGCAGCAGCGAGCGCACGTCGCCGTCCATGTCGGCATCGCGGGTGCGCAGTTCCTCGATCAGGCGCACCGCGTGAATCACGGTCGAATGATCGCGGCCGCCGAACTTGCGGCCGATTTCCGGGTAGGAGCGCGGCGTCAGCACCTTGGCGAGGTACATGGCCACCTGGCGCGGGCGCACGACGGCGCGGGCGCGGCGCTTCGAGCTCATTTCCGTACGGTCGATGCGGTAGAACTGGCAGACCGTGCGCTGGATCTCGTCGATGGTGATGCGGCGGCGGTTGGCCGAGAGGATGTCGGTCAGCTGCTCTTCCGCAAGCTGGAGCGACACTGCCTGGCCGGTCAGCTGAGCATAGGCGATCAGCTTGTTGAGGCCGCCGACCAGTTCGCGGACGTTGCGGTTGATGGTGCGGGCGAGGAACTCGATCACGTCGGCAGGCACGTCCACCGAAGCGAAGCGGCCGAGGCGGTTTTCGAGGATCGAGCGGCGCAGTTCGATGTCGGCGGGCTGGATATCGGCGACGAGACCCATCGACAGGCGCGACAGCAGGCGCGGCTCGACTCCATCGAGCGCCTGGGGCGCGCGGTCGGCGGCGAAGACCAGGCGCTTGCCTTCCTGGAGCAGCGCATCGATCGTGTAGAGCAGCTCTTCCTGCGCCGAAGCCTTGCCGATGATGAACTGGATATCGTCCACCAGCAGCAGGTCGAAGCCGCGCAGGCGGGCCTTGAACTCGATCATCTGGTTCTGGCGCAGGGCCTGGACGAACTCGACCATGAAGCGCTCGGCCGAGCAGTAGAAGATCCGGGCATGCGGATGGTTCGCGAGATAGGCATGGCCGATCGCGTGGAGCAGGTGGGTCTTGCCCTGGCCGGTCGCGCCCTTGAGGTAGAGCGGCGAGAACTGCGGCGTTTCGGTGGCGGCCATGCGCTGCGCGGCATTGCAGGCGAGCACGTTGCTCTGGCCGGTCACGAAGGAGGTGAAGGTCTGCGAGGCGTCGATGCCGACCGGGCCCTGGCCGAGCGCGGCGAAAGCCTCGCCCTGGAGCACCGCGGCGATCGAATCGGCGCCGCCGTCCTTGGGCCAGCCCTGGGCCGAATCGTTGGCAGGCGCGCTCGACGGACGACCGTTGCCGCCGCCCAGGCGCAGCTCGGGAAGCTGGCGGCGGCCGGGATGGACCAGCACGCGGACGTGGCGCACGTCGGGGCGGGCGATCTTCCAGGCCAGCGAAAGCCGGTCCGCAAAGCGATCCGCGACCCAGTTCGCCGAGAATTCGGTGGGGAGATAGAGGTCGAGCGTGCCGGTTTCCTTGCAATAGTTGCCCGGCTGGATGGGCTTGATCCACTGGCTGTGCGCCTGCTGGCCGAGGTCCTTGCGCAGGCCCTGGCTGATGTCAGCCCAGTCTGCCGCCAGATTCACGGCTTCCTGATCCTCTTCCAT